>NZ_VDAF01000028.1:0-56021 GCF_019584525.1 Enterobacter sp. EC_50
CAACGGAATAACGCTTGCGTACTACGACCGAAAAACCCAGAGTGTGGTGCGGATAGAGTAAAAGTGTTACCTATGTTCCCGGTCTGATCTGTCACCTATGTATCCGGTCATACAGCAGCGCCACCCGGCATTTTTACCTTACTGCGCTTCCGCCAGCTGACGGTCGCGGCGGCATTTGAACACCCAGCCCACCAGCAGCAGCACGATCCACGCGCAGCCCACGTAGAGCGAAATGCGGGTGTCCGGATGGTAGCCAATCAGGCCAATGATAAACACCAGGAAGATCAGCCCGACGACGGTCGTCGCAACGCCGCCCGGTACTTTGAACTTCAGCGCTTTCGCCTCATCCGGCGACAGGCGACGGCGGAAGGCAATCTGCGACAGCAGGATCATGATCCACACCCACACCGTCGCGAAGGTCGCCAGGGATGCAATCACCAGGAAGACGTTCTCCGGCATGATGTAGTTCAGATAAACCGAGAACAGCAGCGCCACGGTCATCACCACAACGGTCACCCACGGCGTGCCGCGGCGCGAGGTTTTGGCGAACACCTTCGGCGCGCTGCCCTGCTCCGCCATGCCGTGCAGCATACGCCCCACGCCAAAGACGTCACTGTTGATCGCCGAAAGCGACGCGGTCAGCACCACAAAGTTCAGAATGCTAGCCGCAAAGGCAATGCCCATATGCTGGAAGGTCAGGACAAACGGGCTACCGTTGGTACCCACCTGATTCCACGGGTAGATGGACATGATCACAAACAGCGTACCCACATAAAACACCAGAATACGCATCGGCACCGAGTTGATGGCGCGCGGAATGGATTTCTCCGGGTCTTTCGCTTCACCAGCGGTAATACCGATAATCTCGATACCGCCGTAGGCGAACATCACCATCTGCAGGGACATCACCATGCCGAGCCAGCCGTTGCTGAAGAAGCCACCGTTGCTCCAGAGGTTATGGATCCCGGTCGGCTGCCCGCCGTTGCCAATCCCCCAGATAATGATCCCGAAACCGGCCACAATCATGATGATAATGGTGGCGACCTTGAAGAAGGAGAACCAGAACTCCAGCTCGCCGAACACCTTCACGCTCATCAGGTTGACGGCGCAAATGATCAGCACCACGCTCAGCACCCAAATCCAGTGCGGCACCGCCGGGAACCAGACGCCCATATAGATGCCAAACGCCGTCACGTCGGCTATTGCCACGATCAGGATTTCGAAGCAGTAGGTCCAGCCGGTGATAAACCCGGCCAGCGGGCCGAGGTTTTCCTGCGCGTAGCGCGAGAAGGAGCTGGCGGAGGGGTTATGAACCGACATTTCGCCGAGGGCGCGCATGATGATATACGCCGCCACGCCGCCGATGATGTACGCCAGCAGCACGCTTGGACCGGCCATTTTGATGGCATCTGCCGAGCCATAAAAAAGACCGGTGCCAATAGCAGAGCCCAGCGCCATAAAGCGGATGTGGCGCGTGCTCAATCCACGTTTAAGTTTGTTAGTGCTTTCCATTTAAATCTTGCCATTCAACACGAAAAAAACAAAAAACCACGGGGCCTTAAGCCCCGTGGTTAAACAGTTTGTTGCCGTTGATTAATGGGCGTTCGATGCGACCTGACGCCCTGCAGCACGGTCCCAGATAACCGCCAGAACCAGTGCAACAACGGTAGGCATCAGCCAGGCCAGGCCCTGCTCGGACAGCGGCAGACGCTGTGTCCAGGCTGGCAGAATTTCAGCGAACGCTGATGCTTTAATCCCGTCAAGGATACCAAAAATCAGGCTGATAAACATGGCTGGCGCAATAATTCGTGAGGAGTTGTTCCACCACGGGCGGGTGAAGCTCAGCACCACCAGCACGATGCACGGCGGATAGATCGCCGTCAGTACCGGAATAGAGACCTGAATCAGGTGGCTCAGACCGAGGTTGGATACCGCCATGGAGAAGATACCAAGGATAAACACCAGGGTGCGGTAAGAGAGCGGCAGGTACTGCGCAAAGAACTCAGCACAGGCGCAGGTCAGGCCAACCGCGGTAACCAGGCAGGCCAGGAAGATGAGCGCCGCCAGCAGCATACTGCCTGCACCACCGAAGGTGTGCTGGACGTAGGCGTGCAGGATAGCCGCACCATTCGCGTTTTGATCGACCAGCATCGCGCTATCGGAGCCCAGGCGGAACAGCGCCAGATACAGCAGCGTCAGGCCTACACCGGCCATCAGGCCAGCCCAGATGGTGTAGCGGGTCAGCAGACGCGCTTCGGTCACACCGCGGGAACGCGCGGCGTTAACGATAACAATACCAAACACCATCGCGCCCAGCGTATCCATCGTCAGGTAGCCGTTCACAAAGCCGTTAGAGAACGCGGCGTTTTTATAGGCGTCCATCGCGTCGCTAATCGGGCCTGCAGGCCAGACGATAGCCGCCACCGCCAGAACAATCAGCGCCACAATTTTCAGCGGAGCCAGGAAGTTACCCACGGTATCCAGCAGCTTGCCCGGATAGAGGGAAACCAGAATCACGATAGCGAAGTAGATCAGGCTGTAGATGAACAGCGGCATCGCGCCGTCACCGGTCAGCGGAGCAATACCCACTTCAAAGGAAACGGTCGCGGTACGCGGGGTGGCAAACAGCGGACCCACGGCCAGATAGCATACGGTTGCCAGCAGAACGCCCGCCACTTTGCCAATCGGGGTGCTGAGGCTATCCACACCGCCGCCGACTTTCGCCAGCGCGATGACGGTCAGCACCGGCAGACCCACGGCAGTAATCAGGAAACCAAACGCGGCGGTCCAGACGTGTTCACCCGCCTGTAAGCCAACCATTGGAGGGAAAATGATGTTGCCTGCGCCAACGAACAGCGCAAATGTCATAAAGCCCAGCGCGATAATGTCACGCGATTTTAAGTGATGGGTCATAAAACCTTACTGCCTGTGGATGTGGTGTTGAAAACATTGAGATTTTCGCTGCCCCTGACGGGACGATACAGCCGAAAATTTGCTCAATTTTAGCGGGATATGCTCCCGTCCTGGCGTGGAGAAGAATAGTTTTTCGATTTACCACGCAAATACAGTCGGTCTGACAGTATCTGGGGGGCAATTTAAACGCTTATAACGTTTAAAGGCAAGGTGGGATCGCAAAACCAGAACAATATGCCAGCATGAAAATATACTCCAGCACAATACGCTAATTATAAGAAAAACCCATGGCTAATCATGCGAACAAAAAACAGCCAGCCGTATAAAATTCACACGCGTTTCGCTTGACTGCAAAGCAAACGGGCCAGCGATGGCTGACCCGTGGAAAGGTAAAATGACACACCTGCCGTCAGGCGATCTTTTTGGCAATTAATCGTTCCGGGATCACGAAGCTGAAGCGGGTTCCTTTACCCAGAGTACTCTGAATATCGAGACGGCTTTCATGGTGATTCACCGCGTGTTTCACAATCGCCAGCCCCAGGCCGCTTCCGCCCGTCTGCCGCGATCGCGCTTTATCCACGCGATAGAAGCGCTCGGTCAGACGCGGAATATGCTCCGGCGCGATCCCCGGCCCGTTGTCCTCCACGCTAAACTCGGCCCCCGTTGGGATATGCTGCCAGCGCACCACGATCTCCGTTCCTTCCGGCGTATGGTTTACCGCGTTATACACCAGGTTTGAGATAGCGCTACGCAGTTCATCTTCGCTGCCCAGCACCTTTAGCGTGTTGTCGACCTCAAAGGTCAGGTGATGCTTTTTGTGGCTTAACGTCTGCGCTTCACGCTCCACGACTCGCAGCATCATCGGCACATCGATGGTGTCATTCAGCGCGAGCGTGGGTGCCGCTTCAATCTTCGAGAGCGTCAGCAGCTGCTTCACCAGGCCTTCCATCCGGTGCGTTTGCTCGCGCATGGTGTGCAGCGCTTTTTCACGCGGCGCACCTTCCAGCGTTTGCTCCTGCATCATCTCCAGGTAGCCCTGAAGCACGGTCAGCGGGGTACGCAATTCGTGACTGACGTTGGCGAAGAAGTTGCGGCGCGCCCCTTCCAGCTGGTGCATCTGGGTGACATCGCGCGCCACCATCAGCCACTGCTTATCGCTGTAGGGCATCACGCGGATCTCCAGATGGCGACCGTTATTGAGCTTGAGATTGTGCGGACGGGTAAAATCACGCTTTTTCAGGTACAGCGTAAACTCGGGATAACGCAGAAGGTTGAGGATATTCTGGCCATTATCGTCCGGCCAGCGCAGGCCCAGCAGCTGCTGCGCCAGGCCGTTACACCAGAAGATCGTCCCTTCTTCGGTGGTCAGAATGACCGCATCCGGTAGCGACTCCGCACCGCTGCGAAAACGCTTAATCAGGCTTCCCAGCTCGCGGCGGCGCTTTTTATTTCGCATCTGCATCTGGTGCAGACCGTACAGCAGCGGCTCCCAGCTGCCGCTTCCGGGCGGCGGCGTCATGCTTCGGTCAACCCACAGCCACCAGGAGAGGCGCAGCAGGTTCCAGAAATGCCAGATCAGCAGCCCGGTGACCGACGCCAGCAGAAACCACGGCAGATGTCCAAGAAAGGCCCCCAGAATGAAGGCCGGAATACAGCATAAGATCAGTTCAAAGACGAGCCTTTTCCATGACAGACGTTCCAGCACGCGTCACACTCCTGTCATTGTTCAGAAACGGGTAGAAAAACGATAACCCGTGCCGCGGACCGTCTGCACCATGCGATCGTGGCCGCTCAGTTCCAGCGCTTTTCGCAGGCGGCGGATATGTACGTCAACCGTCCGGTCTTCGACATACACGTTAGTTCCCCAGACGTTATTCAGCAACTGCTCGCGGCTGTACACGCGTTCCGGGTGGGTCATAAAGAAGTGCAGAAGTTTAAATTCGGTAGGCCCCATGTCGAGGGGATTTTCACCGGTCATCACGCGGTGAGAAGTCGGATCAAGGCTCAGCCCCTGCATCTCAATCACCTCTTCCACCGCCATCGGCGAAATACGGCGCATCACGGCTTTAATGCGGGCCACCAGCTCTTTGGGGGAGAACGGTTTGGTTATGTAATCGTCCGCGCCGGTCTCCAGACCGCGCACGCGATCCTCTTCTTCTCCACGCGCCGTAAGCATCACAACCGGGATGTCGCGGGTCAGCGCTTCACGCTTCAGGTGTTTGATAAACTGCAGTCCGGAGCCGCCGGGCAGCATCCAGTCCAGCAGAATCAGATCGGGCCAGGGTTCATTCAGCTGGTTCACTGCGCTGTCATAATCTTCCGCTTCAACCGGCTGGAAGCCGTTTTGCTCGAGCACGAAGCACACCATTTCACGAATTGGAGCTTCATCTTCTACGACCAGAATACGTCTCGCCATACTTTGCCCTGTCTTATCTTATTTACGTTACAAGTTTGTAATTCGGCGCCATTATGCGTCAGATTTATGACAGATTTATGAAAAACAGTACCACTATAAATGGCAAACTGTTGTTTTATTACAGCGGTTATTTTCCCTTCTCTGAACGTTTATAATCCTGCTTTCTCTTTTTTGCCACGGATCAGCTATGCGCATACTTCACACCTCGGACTGGCATCTGGGTCAAAATTTTTACAGCAAAAGCCGTGCGGCTGAACATGAAGCGTTCCTGAACTGGCTGCTGGAAACGGCCCGGACGCATGAGGTGGACGCGATTATCGTGGCGGGAGATATTTTTGATACCGGCTCGCCGCCGAGCTATGCGCGTGAGCTGTACAACCGCTTCGTGGTGAATCTGCAGCAAACCGGCTGTCATCTGGTGATTGTCGCCGGCAACCATGATTCCGTCGCGACGCTTAACGAATCCCGCGACATCCTGGCGTTTCTCAATACCACCGTCGTCGCCAGCGCCGGGCACGCCCCGCAGATCCTGAAAAAGCGCGACGGGTCGCCCGGGGCGGTACTGTGTCCGATTCCCTTTTTGCGTCCGCGCGACATCGTGCAAAGCCAGGCGGGGCTGTCGGGCGCGGAAAAGCAGCAGCATTTGTTACAGGCGATCGCCGATTATT
The DNA here is from genome assembly GCF_019584525.1 of Enterobacter sp. EC_50. Classification (NCBI taxonomy): domain Bacteria; kingdom Pseudomonadati; phylum Pseudomonadota; class Gammaproteobacteria; order Enterobacterales; family Enterobacteriaceae; genus Enterobacter; species Enterobacter sp. EC_50. Next base: position 5,998 of record NZ_VDAF01000028.1, read on the forward strand.
ACCGCCAGCAGCACGCCGAAGCCTGTGCCCTGCGCGGTGATCAGCCGATTCCGGTGATTGCGACCGGGCACCTCACCACCGTCGGGGCCAGTAAAAGTGACGCCGTGCGTGACATCTATATCGGCACGCTGGATGCCTTTCCGGCGCAGCACTTCCCGCCAGCCGACTACATTGCGCTCGGACACATCCACCGGGTGCAGATCGTCGGCGGCTGCGAGCACATCCGCTACTGCGGCTCGCCCCTTTCGCTCAGCTTTGACGAAACGGGCAAAGCCAAATCCGTACATCTGGTGACCTTCTCCGACGGAAAACTCAGCGCCGTCGACACGCTGGAGGTGCCCGTAACTCAACCGCTGGCGGTGCTGAAAGGCGATCTCGATGCCATCACCGCCCAGCTGGAGCAGTGGCGCGGCGTCGAGCAAGATCCCCCCATCTGGCTGGACATCGAAATCACCACCGACGACTACCTGCACGATATGCAGCGGAAAATCCAGGCGCTGACCGAAGACCTGCCGGTAGAGGTCTTGCTGGTGCGCCGCAGCCGCGAGCAGCGCGAGAAAATTCTGCTAAGCGCTCAACGCGAAACGCTCAGTGAACTGGGGGTCGAAGAGGTATTTGAACGCAGGCTCTCACAGGAGGAGATTGACGATGCGAAGCGCGCAAGGCTCAGCGAACTGTTCAGCCATACCCTGCATGCGCTCAATGATGAGGAAGAAAACGCGTGAAAATTTTGAGCCTGCGCCTGAAAAATCTCAACTCCCTCAAGGGCGAGTGGAAAATTGACTTTACCGCTGAGCCGTTTGCCAGCAACGGGCTGTTTGCCATCACCGGCGCGACCGGGGCAGGTAAAACCACCCTGCTCGACGCCATCTGTCTGGCGCTTTATCACGAAACGCCGCGCCTGAATAAAGTCTCCCAGGCGCAAAATGACCTGATGACCCGCGACACCGCCGAATGTCTGGCGGAAGTGGAGTTCGAGGTAAAAGGCACCGCCTATCGCGCCTTCTGGAGCCAGAACCGGGCGCGCAACCAGCCGGACGGTAACCTGCAGGCGCCGCGCGTGGAGCTGGCGCGCTGCGAAGATGGCAAAATTCTGGCCGACAAAGTGACGGATAAGCTGGAGCAAACCGCCGCGCTCACCGGGCTGGACTACGGGCGCTTTACCCGCTCGATGCTGCTCTCTCAGGGGCAGTTTGCCGCCTTCCTTAATGCCAAACCGAGCGATCGCGCCGAGCTGCTGGAAGAGCTGACCGGCACCGAAATCTACGGTCAGATTTCCGCCATGGTGTTTGAGAAACACAAAGCGGCCCGCAGCGTGCTTGAAAAGTGCGAGGCGCAGGCGGCGGGCGTCGTGCTGTTGAGCGAAGAACAACAGCAGCAGTTACAGCAAAGTTTGCAGGCACTTACTGACGCAGAGAAAACCCTGCTGGAACAGCAGCAAAACCAACAGAAACATTTTCAGTGGCTTACGCGCCATGATGAGCTCGTGCGCGAGCAACAGCGCGTCGCCGCAATGCAGCAGCAGGCGCAACAGGCGCTGACGGACGCTGCGCCTGAGCTGGCAAAACTCCAGCTTGCTCTGCCCGCCGCCCAGCTTCGCCCGCTCTGGGAGCATCAGCAGGAACAAACCGCGCGTCTGGCGCAAACGCAGCAGCGAATTATCGAAGTAAATACTCGCTTACAAGCCAGAACCGCGCTGCGTTCACGTATTCGCAATACCGCCCTGCGTAACCACGAGCTGCTTCAGACCGAACTGACGGCGCTGGCGCAGTGGCTGGCGGAGCACGAGCGCTATCGTCTGTTAGGCCAGGAGATTGCAGGCTGGCGCGCCCAGTTCTCTCAGCTTAACCGCGATAAAACGCAGTTAGCCTCGCTTGCTGCGCGGATAGGTGAATTACGCAAAAGGCTGGCTGCGATGCCGGAAAACGCGCTGACGCTGACGGCGGATGAGGTCAGCGCGGCCATGGAGCAGCAGTCCAGGTCCCGCACGCTGCGCCAGCAGCTGACGTCGCTGCATGCCCGCTATCAGCCGCTGCAAAAGCGCCTGCGCCAGAGCGGTGAAAGCGTGCAGAAGGCGCAGGCCGAACAAAATAAACTCAATGAAACGCTGACGCTGCGCCGCCAGCAGTACAAAGAGAAAAACCAGCACTATCTCGACCTGAAAGCTCTGTGCGAAACCGAAGCAACAATTAAGAAGCTGGAGCATTACCGCTCCCGGCTTGAGGCGGGCAAACCCTGCCCGCTGTGCGGTTCCTGTGAACATCCCGCCGTTGAGCAATATCAGTCACTTGAGCTGACGGATAACCAGCGCCGCCGTGATGCCCTGGAAAAAGAGGTCGCCGCCCTTAAAGAGGAAGGCCTGCTGGTGCTGGGACAGGTCAATGCCCTGACTCAGCAGATCCAGCGCGAGACAGACGACGCGCAGACGCTTTCTCAGGAAGAGCAAGCGCTCACTAAAGAGTGGGTGGCGGCCTGCACGTCCCTGAACATTACCTTGAATATTCAGGACGATATCGCGCCATGGCTGAACGAACAGGAACATTACGAGCGCCAGCTTTATCAGCTCAGTCAGCGTCTCACCCTGCAGAACCAGCTGAGCGAACAGGACGCGCAGGAGCGGCAGTATCAGCAGCAGCTGGCGGCCACGCGGCAGGCGCTGGAACATGCCCTGCTCGCGCTCTCGCTTAACGCACCTGAAGAGGGTCAGGAAGCCGCCTGGCTTCAGGCCCGCGAAGCGGAATTCACGCAGTGGCAGGAGAAGCAAACGCAGCACGGCGTGCTTCAGGAACGCATAAACGCCCTGAAGCCGCTGCTCGACGCGCTTCCGGCAGCGAACAGCGAAGACGCCGAACCGGTTATTCCTGATAACTGGCGCGCCATCCACGACGAGTGCGTGTCGCTGCAAAGCCAGCTGACCGCGCAACAGCAGCAGGAAGGGCTGGAGCGAGAGCGCCTGCAGCAGTCGCAGACGCAGTTCACCGCGGCGCGCTCGGCGAGCTGCTTTGCCGACCAGGACGCGTTTCTTGCCGCCCTGCTGGATGACGATGCTATTCGCCACCTTGAACAGCTGAAACAGTCGCTGGAAAACCAGATCCAGCAGGCCGCGGCGCTGTGCGGGCAAGCTAACCAGCAGCTGCAGTCTCATCTGGCGCTGCGCCCGGAAGGGCTCGACGCCGATGCCGCCACGCTGCAAAGCCAGCTGCAGCAGCTGGCGCAACAGCTGCGCGAGAACACCACGCATCAGGGCGAGATCCGTCAGCAGCTTAAGCAGGACAGCGATAACCGGCAGCACCAGCTGGCGTTGATGCAGCAAATTGAAGAGGCCGCGCGCCAGGCGGATGACTGGGGTTATCTGAACGCGCTGATCGGCTCCAGCACCGGCGACAAGTTCCGTAAGTTCGCCCAGGGGCTGACGCTGGACAATCTCGTCTGGCTGGCTAACCAGCAGCTTAACCGCCTGCACGGGCGTTATTTATTGCAGCGTAAGGCCAGCGACGCGCTGGAGCTGGAAGTGGTGGATACGTGGCAGGCGGATGCGGTCCGCGATACCCGCACCCTCTCCGGCGGCGAGAGCTTCCTGGTCAGCCTGGCGCTGGCGCTGGCGCTTTCCGATCTGGTGAGTCATAAAACGCGAATCGATTCCCTGTTCCTGGATGAAGGGTTCGGCACGCTCGACAGTGAGACGCTGGATACGGCGCTGGATGCGCTCGACGCGCTGAACGCCACCGGGAAAACCATCGGCGTGATCAGCCACGTCGAGGCGATGAAAGAGCGTATTCCGGTGCAGATCAAAGTGAAGAAGATTAACGGGCTGGGGTACAGCAAGCTGGATAAAGAATTTGCCGTGCAGTAAAGGTCCACTCCACATGTAGGCCGGGTAAGGCGTAGCCGCCACCCGGCTTTTTTATTGTGGCTGCCTGAATTCGCCCGGTGGCGCTTCGCTTACCGGGCTTACAGAGCCGTTTATTCTGGCCACAGCCACGCCGCGCCGCGCACGCCGCTGGAGTCCCCGTGGACGGCTTTGCGGATCGGCGTTTCACACTCGCCGCCGAAGACCCACTGCTTCACCAGGTTCGGCACCGTGGCGTACAGCCGGTCGACGTTGCTCATGCCGCCGCCCAGCACAATTACGTCCGGATCGAGAATATTCACCACGTGCGCCAGGGATTTCGCCAGCCGCATTTCATAGCGGCTCAGGGCCAGCTCCGCCACCGGATCCTGCGCTTCGACCAGACGCATGATCTCGTTGCCCTTGAGCGGCTGGCCGCTCAGGCGGTGGTAATCGGTCGCAAAACCGGTACCGGAGATAAAGGTCTCAATACAGCCCTGCTTTCCGCAGTAGCACGGCACTTCGGTGCGGTATTTGAGTTCGTCTTCATCCATCCACGGCAGCGGGTTGTGCCCCCACTCGCCCGCGGTGCCGTTACCGCCGGTATGGGCGCGCCCGCCGAACGCTACGCCCGCACCGCAGCCGGTGCCGATGATCACGGCAAACACGGTCTGGGCACCGGCCGCCGCGCCGTCGATGGCCTCAGAGACCGCCAGGCAGTTGGCGTCGTTGGCCAGACGCACTTCCCGCTTCAGGCGCGCGCTTAAATCTTTATCAAACGGCTGACCGTTGAGCCAGGTGGAGTTGGCATTTTTAACCACGCCGGTATACGGCGAGATCGACCCCGGTATCCCCATCCCGACGCTGCCGGTTTGCCCTGTCGCCTGCTCGGCCATCTCGACCAGCCTGGCAATCGTCTCGATAGTCTGGTGATAATCATCGCGCGGCGTTGGCAGACGATGGCGAAACAGCTGCTCCCCCTGCTCGCTCAGTGCGATGACTTCTGTTTTGGTGCCGCCCAAATCGATCCCAATACGCACAAGACTCTCCTCATTATTTTGATTATCAACAGAGTAGAAGCACGCTTCCCGATTAGCAATGCAAGCGATGCGACAATTCGTTATCATGCCCGCTGATTTAACGACAAGGCCGTGGAAATTATCATGCTGTGGTTCAAAAATTTGATGGTTTACCGTCTCAGCCGCGACGTTTCGCTGCGTGCAGAAGAGATGGAAAAACAGTTAGCCGCTTATACCTTTTCCCCTTGCGGTAGCCAGGATATGGCGAAAACCGGTTGGGTTCCGCCAATGGGTTCACAAAGCGATGCACTGACCCACGCCAGCAGCACGGGTCAAATCATCGTCTGCGCCCGTAAAGAAGAGAAAATACTGCCGACGCCGGTGGTTAAGCAGGCACTCGAAGCGAAAATTCTCAAGCTGGAAGCCGAACAGGGCCGCAAGCTGAAAAAGACCGAAAAAGATTCGCTGAAAGATGAAGTACTGCACTCCCTGCTGCCGCGCGCCTTCAGCCGCTTCAGCCAGACCATGATGTGGATCGACACCGTTAACGGGCTGATCATGGTGGACTGCGCCAGCGCCAAGAAAGCAGAAGATACGCTGGCCCTGCTGCGTAAGAGCATCGGCTCGTTACCGGTCGTTCCGCTGGCGCTGGAAACGCCAATTGAGTTAACGCTGACCGAATGGGTACGCAGCGGTGCTGCGGCTCAGGGTTTCCAGATCCTTGATGAAGCCGAGCTGAAAGCCCTGCTGGAAGATGGCGGCGTGATCCGCGCGAAGAAGCAGGATCTGGTGAGCGATGAAATCGCCGTCCACATCGAAGCGGGTAAAGTGGTCACTAAACTGGCGCTCGACTGGCAGCAGCGTATTCAGTTCGTGATGTGCGACGACGGCTCCGTGAAGCGTCTGAAGTTCTGCGACGAGCTGCGCGATCAGAACGAAGATATCGACAGGGAAGATTACGCCCAGCGTTTTGACGCGGACTTCATCCTGATGACCGGCGAGCTGGCGGCGTTGATTCAGAATCTGGTGGAAGGTCTCGGCGGCGAAGCGCAGAGATAACGGGCAAACCGTAGGCCGGGTAAGCGTTAGCGCCACCCGGCTAATTTTTTATTTCAGGTAGCGGCACAGATAAGAGGTAGGTTCAGCCACCTGCAGATGGAACTCACTGTGGCCAGGGACGTTGAAAACCTGTCCGGCTGCGTAAACTTTCCATTCCGTTTCACCCGGCAGTAAGACGTTCAGCGCCCCGCTGACGACCGTCATCTCTTCCGCTTCCGCCGTGCCGAAGGTGTATTCCCCTTCCGCCATGACGCCAACGCTGGCGCGGCCAGTGCTGCTGCTGGTAAAACCAATGGATTTCACTTTACCGGAAAAGTATTCGTTACTCTGAAGCATGAACTGGCCCTTATATTTTTAGATAAAAATTCACTATAGGGGCCATGCTCATCACCTGTCACGCAAAATCATTACATGAGCAGTTCTGAGGCCAGGCGAGCCATCAGAACGTTGGATAACAGCACCGGCACATCCAGCGCTTTTTGCAGTAAATCACGATGATGCTGGTGGAACCCCAGGCAGTCCAGAATCAGGACATCGGCCCCTCTTTCCAGCAGTTCCTTCCCGGCCGCAATGAGTTTGGCCTCGCTGTCCCAGAACGGATTGGCCAGCGCGTACAAGGGCACTTTTTCCAGCAAGTGCCATTTTGCCTCCTGGTTATCCATGAGCTCCTCGATGGGGACAATCACCCCCACCTGATGACCATCCACGATGGAGGCCACCAGCGGCGGAATGATGCGCATCGGTTCCAGCAAAATCGCATTGCGCGCCGTAAGTCCCTTTATGGGGGCGGTGCTCATCAGCAAAATAACGTCATATCCCTGATTATCGAGCACTTCTATTACGCCCTGCAGCGAGCGCTCGATCTTCTGGCGGGAAACATGCGCCAGTTTACCGTCACTTAATAACGTCGCCAGGGGATCCTCCCCCGCCTCGACAGCGTAGTCCTCCATGACCTCTTCCCGACTCATCTTGCCCAGCAGGCTGAGATGCGTAATCTGTTGTTCAGATACATGCTCGGTTAAGAGCGGTAACACTTCGCTTACAGGGACCACACCAATGGTGAGGATCGCCAACGTTGCCATCATCTTTATCGCCTTCCATTACTCCAACATCGTGCACACAGGTACAGGCTCACTACGCTGCACAGTTCGTTTTTTCAACAAAACAGCACCAAGCGTAGCAGGTGATCCCGACACCGAAATGTAAAGATCGCCTGCCGATACCAGAGTTACTTGTATTAACTAAATATTAACTCCTGCTTAACTTTTACGATGAGTAAAAAGTGTGATTCAGGCACGATCCTGGAGCGTTTAGGAAACCGCTCAGGTTATGTCGGGATCTTCATAGCGCCGCTTCGCATCCAGCGCTTCCTGTTCCGTCTCGTGTTCACTGATCAGCGAGTCGGGTTTGGGGTGATCGGCACGCAGTTGATACCAGGTCACAGTGTGACCTGTCTGGCCTTTTTCAACGGTTACAATGCGCGCTTCACGCGGATAGGGAGGTCTTGTTGGCATAGCTCATCCTTTTTTTATGTCTGAGCTATAAGTATAGACGCCGCTTAGCTGGCACACGCCAAACGCAGGGCGGTAATAATCTGAATCACAACGTCTTCGGGAGAGGCGGACGCATCCACCACGTGGTGAGCCGCTTCGCGGTATAACGCATCGCGTTCGGCCAGCACTTCACTCACCTCTTCGTTCAGCGGCCTGGAGGTCAGCGCAGGGCGTTGCCCCTCTTCCGGAAAGGCTTCCAGACGCCCAACCAGGGCCGACACCGGCGCGCTGAGGTAAATCACAATCCCCTTTTCGCGCATAAAGTGACGATTACACTCCGCCAGAACAATGCCACCGCCGGTGGCGATCACCGCGGACGGGGTCGTGACCGCTTTCAGCGCGGCCGTTTCGCGTGCGCGAAAGCTCTCCCAGCCTTCCTGCTCAACAATGTCGGCGATAGTTTTTCCGGCCTCGGTTTGCAGCCAGTGGTCGGTATCCACAAACTGGCGATGACACACGCGTGCCAGCTCCAGGCCAACGGTGGTTTTCCCACAGCCGCGGGGGCCAACTAAAAAGATGGGTTGGGTCATAGCCAGGTGTTCCCCTTGATGCCGGAAGGCTGAAGAGTGTAAAGAAATAATTGCAGAAGATGTTGCGATTACTTTACTGCAAAGCGGTACGGGATGACAACCCTGTGGAGGCCACACTGTACCACACATTGACAATAATTATCATTTCGCTGTACGGCGCTTCACTTCCAGCAGCCATTTATCCAGCTCGGCAGCAAACTGCTGGCGATCGCGCTGTGAGAGGCTGTCCGGCCCACCGGTCTGCACGCCGCTGGCCCGCATGGTATCCATAAAATCGCGCATCGTAAGCTTCTCGCGGATGGTCGACGGCGAGTATCGCTCACCGCGCGGATTGAGCGCTGCCGCCCCTTTCTCCAGCACGTCGGCCGCCAGCGGAATGTCCGCCGTGATCACCAGATCTTCCGCGCTGCACAGGCGGACAATTTCGTTGTCCGCCACGTCAAACCCGGCAGGCACGCGCAAAGAACGAATGAAGCGCGAAGGCGGCACGCGAATATTCTGGTTCGCCACCAGCGTCAGCGGCATCTGAACGCGCTCGGCGGCGCGAAATAAAATCTCTTTAATCACGTTCGGACACGCGTCCGCATCAACCCAAATCGCCATATTGTCTCCCCATAATGACTCTGCCGACTATTGTCGCCTGCATTTCGTTGTTAAGCTATCAATCAGAGAAAACAACGCATAATGACGGAGGATCGTGATGGACAAGAAAATCGGGTTTATCGGCTGCGGTAACATGGGCAAAGCCATTCTGGGCGGCCTGATCGCCAGCGGGCAGGTGCTGCCGGGTCAGATTTGGGTCTATACCCCGTCACCGGACAAGGTCGCCGCGCTGCGCGATCAATACGGGATTAACGCTGCCGAAAGCGCGCAGGAAGTGGCCCAGGTCGCCGATATCGTCTTTGGCGCCGTCAAGCCGAACATCATGATCAAAGTGCTGAGCGACATCACCTCCAGCCTGAATAAAGAGACGCTGGTGGTGTCGATTGCCGCGGGCGTGACGCTTGACCAGCTGGCGCGCGCGCTGGGCCATGACCGCAAAATTGTTCGCGCAATGCCCAATACCCCCTCGCTGGTTAACGCCGGCATGACCTCCGTCACGCCTAACGCGCTGGTGACCCCGGAAGACGTAGCCGATGTGCTGAACATTTTCCGCTGCTTCGGCGAAGCGGAAGTGATTGCCGAATCGATGATCCATCCGGTGGTGGGCGTGAGTGGTTCTGCGCCTGCGTATGTCTTCATGTTCCTGGAAGCGATGGCCGATGCCGCCGTGCTTGGCGGAATGCCGCGCGCCCAGGCGTATAAGTTCGCCGCGCAGGCCGTCATGGGCTCCGCCAAAATGGTGCTGGAAACCGGCAAACACCCGGGTGAACTGAAAGATATGGTTTGCTCCCCAGGCGGTACCACCATCGAAGCGGTGCGGGTGCTGGAGGAGCGCGGTTTCCGCTCGGCCGTCATTGAGGCAATGGCAAAATGCATGGAAAAATCAGAGAAGCTGAGTAAATCCTGATCGTTTCAGTCGGGCGTCAGGCGGCCACTTCGGTGCGGCTGCGCCCGGCATTTTTCGCCCTGTACAGCGCCACGTCAGCCGCCTTTAGCCATTCCCGATAATGTGCAAACTGCGGCCCCCAGGGGGCAACGCCCACGCTGATGCGCAGCGCCTCTTTTGGCGCGCACGGTAGCGACAGCTTTTCCAGCCGCTCATGCACCCGGGACATGACGGCGATGGCGCTTTCCGCTGCGGTCTGCGACATAATCACCGCAAACTCATCCCCGCCAAACCGGCCGATGGCATCACCTGACCGCACCGACATCTGAAGCTGGCGCGTGATGGCAATGATCGCCTCATCCCCCACGGCGTGCCCCCAGGTATCGTTGATATTTTTAAAGTGGTCGATATCAATCAGTAAAATCGTGGCGGTGCAGCGATCGCGGCGGCAATGCTCAAATTCATTTCGCAGCAGCATTTCCCAGTGTCGGCGATTATAGACCCCGGTCATGCCGTCGCGGGTGCTCATCATTTCCAGCCGCTGCTTGTGCTCAGCAAGCCTGACGGCGGTGCGGTGGCTGAGCCAGGCAAACAGCATGGGATAAAGCACCAGTACGGGAAGCGTTAAGCTCCACTCCACGAGGTCGGGGTTGAAGACGGCCACGCGCCCAACAATCGGCAGCGTCACCAGCGCGGAGAGCAGAGTCAGCAGGATCCCCGGGATAAACAGACGACAGCCCCCGGAGCCCATCATATTCATCCCGACCATCATCACCAGCGCTGCCGTGGGTAACGCGCTCATCCCCATCACGCCGATCCAGAGCCCGGCAATAATGGCATCGATCTTAAGATTGAACTCTTCCTGCTGATGAGGTGACGCGGCCCGGCAGGATAACTGCCAGGCGAAATGGGGCCAGACGAACGCCCAACCGACCAGTAAAAGCCACCAGCCGCCGGGTAAAAAATGGGTGACCAGCATTCCTGCAACCGGGAAAAACATCGCTGCCAGCCCCACGGCGCGCGCCAGCCGAACCCGCCGGGCAAACTGAATGCCGGCGCGGTGAGGGTCATCCTGAGAAAGGGTTAAATTCCACTCTTCCCGAATGCGCTTTGTGTTGTAATACGTTTCATCATTCATCATTTTTGGGAATATTCTGAAACATTTTCCCAAATTATAGAGAGGGGGTCTGCGGGGAAAGTATGAAATTTCGGGTGAGCCGCCTGAGCCGCTCACCCGTTCGAACTACACTTTTTTCTTCAGGCAGGCACTCATGAACTTGCTGCGGTCATCCCCTTTCAGGGACTGCTCGGTTGCCTTGGCATTACACTCGCGCATCTTTTGCTGCTGAGGCGTCAGGCTTTTTTCAGCTGGCTTTGAAGCGCCGTTTTTGAGGCAGTCGCTCATGTAGGTCTTGCGGGCATCGCCCTTCAGACTCTGAGACGTCGCCTGTTGATTACAGGTGGTCATACGCTGCTGCTGCGGCGTTAATGTTTTCTCTTCCGCGTTCGCCGATGCGACCAGGAACAGGCCGGAGAGCAGAGTAACCAGTAATGTTGTTTTCATTGCACCATCCTTTTGTGAACATTCCCTGTAAGTCTGGTTCGTGACAGGAAAAAAACCACCCGGCAGATGTGATTTCCGCCGGGAATTTATCATTTCAGACCCAGCGCCGCCTTCATGGTGTAGAATAGATCCGTTTGATCCGTCAGGCCTACCACGTTGGCCGCGTGCGGGCCGTAGGCGGCAATGCGCAGCTGGGTGCCGGTGTGCTCCATGGACTCTTCTTCAGAGTTGCCGTAGCTCATCACCATGACGGCGCCATCTTTGGTGTTGAGCGCCTGCGTCAGGCCAGGGGCTTTGGTATCTGGTGGAACGATCTGGCTGGCGTGCGCGTGATCCGCGGTGACGATCACCAGGGTGTTACCGTCTTTTTTCGCGAACGCGAGCGCCTTCTGCACCGCTTCGTCCAGATCGACGGTTTCGCCAATCTGACCGCACGGATTTGCCGCATGATCCTGCTTATCGATCGACGCCCCCTCAACCTGCAGGAAGAACCCTTTTTCGCTCTTGCTCAGCAGATCGATCGCCTTATCGGTCATCGCCGCCAGCGTCGGTACGCTGTCCGTGCGTTTAGGGTTAGGCGTACAGGTCACCGCTGGCTTATCGATATTGCCGTGATATGAGGCTTTTGGACCTTCCCAGCGCACGGGCATGTTGCCGTCAGAGAACAGCCCCAGCAGCGGTTTGTCCTGGTTCGCCTCGGTTATCGCCGCCAGCGAATTTGCGTCACTCACCAGCTGATAGCCGCGCGCCTGCGCCTGCTCGCGCAACGTTTTGCCCTGCCACTCGCCCGCCGTCGCGGTTTCCGCGAAGGTTTTCGCGCCGCCGCCCAGCGTCACGTCAGGACGCGCATTCAGCAGCTGTTCCGTAATCGAGCCTTTGCCACCTTTTTCCAGCGCGTTCGTTGGGCATTTTTCGCTGGTCACTGACGGGCCGTAGCATTTACGCGAGGTCACGTGTGCCACCAGCGCCGCAGGCGTCGCATCCTGAAGTTCAGCGGTGGAGACGTTACCGGTCGCCAGGCCCGCCGCTTTTGCCATCTCCAGAAGGGTTTGACGATCTTTTTCGTGAATATCCACGCCCAGCGCGCCATTATAGGTTTTCACGCCGGTGGACCACGCCGTGGCCGAGGCCGCAGAGTCCGTTACGTAATCCGGTTTACCGGTTTTTTTATCCAGCGCGTAGTGGGTATATTGTCCGGTCAGCGGTAATGCGTCGATACCTTTAAAAAAGCCGCCCGCCCCCTCGGCATAATTTCGCGCCGCCGTGATTTCGGAATCACCCATTCCATCGCCAATCAGCAGAATAATATTTTTCGCCGGTTTTTCATTAAGCGAAGCGCGAATGGCGGCGGTTTGATCTTCCGACAATCGGCGCGCGCCGCCGGGCTGGGTGATATCCCCTTTTGCCGCACGATTATCCAGGACGCTGGTTTGCGTCGTGTCAGCATAAATGGCAGGGGTAATTAACAGAGGAAGTAATGCGATGAAAAGTGCGCTCTGTTTCAATTTATTTTCTCCATGTAAAAATACATAAAAATAAAAACAGAGCGACTATAGGCATCCTGCATGACAATTCTATGACACGTCGTTACGTCCTGTGACGGTTTAGCTGCGCGGATGCCTTAACAGCTTCTTTACGTACTGGTGGAGCATCTCAGCATCTTCAACCGGTACCTGCGATTCAGGCCTGACGCTCTCCAGCGCGCCTTCCACGCTCTCAATCAACGCCTGCTGATCGGTTTTCGCCATTTGTCGCAGCAGCGCGGTGACCACAATTTCAAGCGCTTCGACCTGGGCCACCAGCTCTTTTGACTCTTCTTCCTTTTGTGCCAGCTTGACCAGCAATTCAGCAATGAGGTTTTTCATCGTGCCAGTTCCTTTTCAGTTTTATCTGACGTTATCACTCTGAATCCATAATGCAAAGAGAAGAAATTAATTATGGTATGCAAAAGTGATACAGAAACGGAAATAAAGAGACCTCGCCGTGAGCGAAACGTTTTTCTATAAAAAGACGCCGCATTTTGTTATATAAAAATGCGGCTACCATAAGAATATATAATACATCTGCGAAAGCGTTATCTCGCCGATTTCGCCTCCGCCATTTGTCTGCGGCGTCGCAGCGCAATAGCCAGCTGGATAATATTGATTAAAACAACAATCGCTGTCGCCGCAAATACCCAACGAAAACCGGCCATTGCGGAAACGGATGCACCAATAAGCGGACCGGCAACATTCCCCAGATACATAAATGACTGGTTATATCCAAAAATTCGCCCCGTCACCTGGTCGCTGGAATATTTGACCAGCAGGGTCTGTACCGCAGGCAACATGGCGCCATCAGCAAACCCGAGCAGAAATCGCAGTACGCCAAGCTGAAGCGGAGAGGTGACGAACGACATCGCAAAGAAGAGCACCACCGCAAAGATCAGCGTCGCCATCAGGATGCGCGCCGTACCGATCCTGTCACCCAGTTTTCCGAGACGCGGCGCGGAAATCAGGGCGGATACGCCCGGCACGGCGGCAATCATGCCGCTTAAAAAAGCGATGTTCGTGCTCTCCGGCTCCATTGACTTGATAAACAGCGCCAGTATCGGCCCCACCGAACCGTTACAGAGCTGGATCACCATGGTGGTGACAAACAGGCTGATCATCAGCCCCGGATAAGGCAGCGAGGCGAAAACGGCCTTGCCGCTCAGGCGTTCAGATTTACTGATAATCGGGCGGCCTCCCTCTTTAATCAGAAAGAGCGTGACCAGAAAACTGACCACCAGCAGAACCGCAGTGATGATAAATACCGCGCGCAGTCCGACGTGGTCCGCCAGAAAGCCCCCCAGCAGCGGGCCACCGATGACGCCGCTGATCTGCGCCGTGGAGAGCGTGCTCAGCGCCCAGCCGCTCCGCTCGCGCGGCACCTGAGAGGCGACCAGCGCCATGGCGTTTGGAATATACCCGGACGTCAGCCCCATCACCGCCCGCAGGAAGAACAGCTGCCAGACGTTGGTGGCGAAGGCCTGCAGCAGAATGGCTATCGCCATCCCGAGCGAGGCGCGCAGCAGCATCAGTTTACGGCCTTTTCGATCGGCCAGGCTGCCCCACATCGGTGACACAATGGCGGAGACCAGAAACGTGACGCTGAACGTCAGACCGGACCACATGGAAAGCGCTTCATGCGAGGTCACCCCCAGCTGCGACACGTACAGCGGCAGGAACGGCAAAATCTGGCTGATGGCCAGCCCGGTGAAGAAGCAACCGAACCAGACCGAGATGAGATTAACTTTCCAGGATTCCATACAGAATAGTCTTCATTTTTAGGCGAATTCGCCGTCAGATTAGCAAGTTACGCGTGTTAACGTCGCACCAGAGATGCGGCCTGACCGACTTTGGTGTTTTATCTCCCCAGTCATCATATTTGTGAAATAAGTCACAACTCATCCATTTTCTGGCGGAATATTATGCTTCACCGGCACAGGCCAAAACCGCGCATTCCGAGATGAAAATGGTTGGCATGCGCCGCGTTGTACTCTGGCCCCAGACCGTTCCCGTAGTACCCGCAGCTTGCCTCCAGCATCGCCTTCAGCCAGGGCTGCGTCGTGGCCGCCTTCCAGCCGTTCAGCACCGTGACGCGTTCGCCGTTCGCCAGACGAAAAGCGGCAATATCCAGCGCCTCCGCCGTGGCATGTTCACTGCGGCGCGCGTCAGGGCGGTGGTAAATATTGCGGCAGGCAAAGCTGCCGAGGTGATCGATACGCGCGAGGTCGCTGCCCGTATAGCGTTTTGTCAGCGGCCGGGCCTGCTGGCTGATAAAGAGGGCTGAACTGAGCGCCAGCGGACAGCTGGCAAGAAAGCTGCCGTTCAGGCCGACCGGGCCGAAGTCTCGCACGCGCACGACGTCGCTCAGCGGGCATTCCCCGGCACTGTCAGCGACCGGCTGGGTGCGGATGAGATCGCGTTGATTAGCCTGCGCAAGCAGGTTTGCGCAGGCCTCGGGCGTTAAGCGCCGAAGCTTATACTGGGTGATTCGGCCTGGCGGATCGTCAAGCGTCAGCGGTATGAAAGGGTTGTAGTAAGGCGGCAACCAGCGGTAACCCACCGTTGCGACGGCGATAAGAATCAAAACGGTCAGCAGCGTTTTTCCTTTCACTCGCCCCCCTGAACATTCCCCCAAACATTATGGCAGAAGGTCGCGAAACCCGCCGGGCATCGTGGTATGTTATTGGCTTTTCGTCAGACTGGAAGAGAGTGAGATGGCTAAGCAGCGCGTAGGTATTGTCTTTGGGGGAAAATCAGCGGAACACGAAGTGTCATTGCAATCGGCTAAAAATATCGTTGATGCGATCGATAAAAGCCGTTTCGACGTGGTGCTGCTGGGCATTGATAAACAGGGCCAGTGGCACGTTAACGATGCCAGCCAGTATCTGCTGAATGCTCACGATCCGGCCCATATCGCCCTGAATCCTTCAGAAATTAGCGTCGCCACCGTACCCGGCGTCGCGAAGGGGCAGCTTATCGATGCCGGCAATGCTCAGGCACTCGCCCAGATCGACGTGGTCTTCCCTATCGTGCACGGCACGCTGGGGGAAGATGGTTCTCTGCAGGGGATGCTGCGCATGGCCAACCTGCCGTTCGTCGGCTCGGACGTACTCGGCTCCGCCGCGTGCATGGACAAAGACGTCACCAAACGCCTGCTGCGCGACGCCGGGCTGAATATCGCGCCGTTCGTCACGCTCACCCGCGCCAACCGCGACAAGCACAGCTTCGCGCAGATTAGCGCTGAATTGGGTCTGCCGCTGTTTGTGAAGCCGGCGAACCAGGGCTCCTCCGTGGGCGTCAGCAAAGTGACAAGCGAAGCAGAGTTCACCCAGGCCGTCCGCCTGGCGTTTGAGTTCGACCATAAAGTGGTGGTTGAGCAGGGCATCAAAGGCCGTGAAATTGAGTGCGCCGTGCTGGGCAACGATTTTCCACAGGCGAGCACCTGCGGCGAAGTGGTCTTAAACAGCGACTTCTACTCGTACGACACCAAATACATTGATGATAAAGGCGCGCAGGTTGTCGTGCCTGCGGATCTCGATCCGGCGGTTAACGATAAGATCCGGGCGATCGCCATTCGCGCCTATCAGACGCTCGGCTGCTGCGGCATGGCGCGCGTGGATGTGTTCCTGACGCCGGAAAACGAGGTGGTGATCAATGAAATCAACACGCTGCCGGGGTTCACTAACATCAGCATGTATCCGAAGCTGTGGCAGGCGAGCGGCCTCAGCTATCCGGAACTGATCACCCGCCTGATCGAACTGGCGCTGGAGCGTCATGCCGCCGACAGCGCGCTTAAAAGTTCCGTAAACGGTTAGTCGGCGCGCTTCGCCGACGCTGCCTCATCCGCTGTCGTCTCTTCAGGACGGCGGCGGATAATCAACCCCGCCAGCCAGAAACTGATAACCCAGGTCACCAGCCCAACGGCATAGGTTTGCCAGCCTTTTGCTTCAAACCCCAACAGGCCCACGACACCGTTAAGAATAAAGATCAGCCCGATAGCGAAGGCGTAGTAGTGCCAGTCACGGCGTAGTTTGGACGTGAGCTTCATAACAACTCCGGCAGGAAAAAAAGACATCCTCTCACAGTTTTACGGCCAGGTCTGTGGCAGATACGGAAATTCTGAAACGCGACGCAATTTCACTTAAGTTAATAAATTGTGACGTGCTGCAGAAATCAACAATCCAGGAGGATTCCGGCGCGTAAATTACCACGATTCTGATATTGACAAATGCGATGACCTGTCAAACTCACCCTGTACGAAGCGTATTAACAGAGCGATTTATCCGGAGGTCATCATGGCTGACTTTACATTGTCGAAACCGATTTTTGGCGGAAAACCAAAAACCTCCACGGCGGGTAATATCGCGTATGCCCTGTTTGTTCTGTTCTGCTTCTGGGCTGGCTCGCAGCTGCTCAATATGCTGGTCCATGCGCCTGGCGTTTACGAACACCTGATGCAGGTGCAGGATAACGGACGCCCGCGAGTTGAGATTGGCTTTGGCGTCAGCACCCTGTTCGGCCTGATTCCCTTCCTCGCGGGATGTATGATTCTGGGCGTTGTGGCATTAGTGCTGCGCTTTCGCCGCCGCCGTTAAAGCCCCATACAGCGAGCCCGGCGATCGTCCACGCGTTTCGCGAACCACGCGGTGGTCAGGTTACGCGTGATCTTCGGGCTTTCCAGCTGAATACCCGGCAGGATAGCCCTCGGTAACGTTTTCCCGCTTTTCTGCTCTGCAAGCGCAAACACCTTCTTGTAGAGATCCGTTTTCTCAAAGGCCAGGCTGTCGCCTTTCTCAAGCTGGCGGCGAATGTCGCTGTTGCTCAAGCCAAGCGTTGTCGATAATTTCCGTACGTCAAGCTCGGTGCTTCCCGCCTCGCTGCTGCCGTAGGCGATAAGATCGCCGTCCAGCGCCAGCTTAACGCCGCTTGCGCGGCTGACCGCACTCTGGAATGCCGCATTACGGCTGGCATACCAGCCGGCGTTAAAGTCGGCAAAGCGGTACAGCGGCTCATCGTAGTTCGCCGGGTAGTTCAGCAGGTGATACGTGCCGAACCACAGTCCGCCGCGCAGGGAGAAGACCTCCTGGCGCACCGTACCGTCGATTTTCCACGGATAGCCGTCGGTGTGTTTCTCCGCGAACGCGATGCTTACCTGCATTGGGCCACCGGTGTGGACCGGGTTCAGTGAGCCAAACAGCTTCTGACCCATCGGCACCATGTTGATGAAATCATCGAAAATAGCGCTAAGCTGTTTTTCGGTTTTCACCGTATCCAGCCGTTCGCTGTAGCTTTTGCCGTTCGGCGAGGTGATTTTCAGCGCGGTATGCACGAGGAACACCGGGATATGCATGGACTCCGCGCGGCGGTCGATCTCTTTCCAGGCGATTTTATTCAGCCCCGGCACAGCCGGGTCTGACTGGTACATCGACTCCTGCTGTGCCACCGCCAGCACCGAACAGATGTTCTCCTCGGTCGGCGCAATCTTTTGGCTCTCAAAGGTTTTTGCCAGCGCGTCTGCCCACGCATTGCGATCCTTCACGCTGGCGGGCATTTTCTGCCGCACAACGCTCGCCACATCAACGGGCTTCTCGCCCTTTTTGAGCGGAGCGGCCCCCTTTTCGGCACAGCCTGCCAGCACAAAAGCGGCCAGTATGGTCAACGGTAACGCGCGCGGTACGGCAAAAGGCATAGCAACGTCCTGTATTAGCTAAATGTGTTGGTGACTTCCTGCAGGTCACGATCGTCCAGCTCGCGTTCAAAGCTGCGCAGACGTTTGTAGATAGACATCAGTTCCACCAGCGTGGTCCAGGAGCTGATCAGGTACTGGAACGACCCACGAACCTGACCGAAAACGTTGGTGATCTGCGTCATCAGACCGAGCGTAATCGTACCCGCAACAATGGACGGAAACAGCAGGAACAAACCGAAAACGTTATCCACCTGCAGATACAAAATACGCGCAATGTTGAAATACATATAGTGGAAGTAGAGACGGAAATAGTTACGACGCACGGCGCCAAACAGCTCGCGGACGGTCGGCGGCGAGGCGCGGTTGGCATCGTCTTCACCGTACACCAGCTCTTTACGGTATGCGGCTTCGACGCGTTGATTTTTAAACTCCAGACCCGGCAGTTTAATCCCAACTACCGCCAGCAGGCCCGTGCCCATCAGCGACCAGACAATCGCAGCAATCACCAGACCATACGGAATGTGGCCGACAATCGGCAGATCCGGCACGTGCGCCGAGAGCGTCACCAGCACCGGCAGGAAGGCAATCAGCGTCATGATGGCGTTGATAAAGCTGACGCCCATGTCTTCAAGCGTGGAGGCAAAACGCATGGTGTCTTCCTGCACACGCTGTGCGGCACCTTCGATATGACGCAGGTGCTGCCAGTGCGCCATATAATGTTCGTTCATCGCGGTACGCCAGCGGAAAACGTAGTGGCTAACGAAGAAGTTGTTCATCACGCCGATGATCACCGCAATCAGGGCGATGCCGAGGAAGACGCCGACCTCATGGTAGAACTGATTGATGGTCACCTTGTGTGGCGAGCTCAGCGCGGTCTGGATCAGATCGTAGAACGGTGCATACCAGGCGTTAACCGCTACGCCCACTTCCACCAGGAACCAGGTCACAAAGATAATCAGCGATGTGCCAAGGATCGACCAGTACTGCCAGCGGTGGGGTGAATAGACAAACCAGAACAGGGCAAACATCCCTACGCACACCATGTAGTAGGCGTAAAACAGCAGGTAGCTCAGCGACCAGAAGCGCGCCGCGCTAATCGGCACCTCGCCTGTCGCCCCCGTGATGCGCGTCAGCCATGCGCCGCCGCCCGCCTGCCAGAAAATGACAGCGATCAGTGCCCAAATAAATGCCGACAGGAAAAAAGGCCCCGGCTTTGGGAAAAAAGACTTAAACATAATGCTTCCTTCTTGTTGTTATGGCTGTTGCTGTGTACAACACGTCACCACACGAAAACCTGCCCGCGCCAGCCTCCCGGCTCCGGCAAAAAGGTCAGACCCGAGCGTTAATTATTAGTTCGCTTTCCAGTTTTCAAGAATTGTTTCGGTGCGTTTCACCGCGAGAGGATTCGCTGGCGCAATGAAGTTACGCCAGACGTCGTTGTGATGGTTAATCAGGATCTGTGCGTCAGCAGCCGGACGGTTGGCGGTGGTATGGGCATCTTCGGCAACGGTGATGTGATAACCCCGGCTGACGCCGTTCTTGATCGTCGCATCGACGCAGTAATCGGTGGCGCAGCCGCAGATGACAAACTCGCGAATGCCCTGCTCCCGCAGCAGCGCCTCAAGCCCGGTGTTGTAGAAGGCATCGCAGGCCATTTTGGTCACGTAAAGCGCACCAGCAGGCTGATGGAGTTCAGGCAGTAGCGCAAACCCTTCGCTTCCCTCTTCCAGCCCCCCGGCCTCGGTATGCTGTATAAAAATCACCGTGTCGGCTGCCTGCGTAAGCTGGTTGATCAGAGAGACACACTTTTCGCGCTGATGACGAGGGGTTTCAAACACCCCGTTTTGCATATCGACAACCATAACCACACGCTTCTCAGACATACCGTTCTCCGTAAGATTGAGTGACACTGGTGCCTATCATAAGCCCGATGTCACAAAATGGGAGATGGCTCGCAAGTAAATTGTTCATATTTACCCATGGTTACGTTTTTCTCGCTATCGTTATGCAATTCGGGGCATTGCACGGTACCGATTAGTAGTATAAATACCCATTACTTTCCTCATTCACTTCATGGATGCTTTTCGTTGAAACGTTGTCTGCTCTCTTTTGCCGCGCTGTGTGCGGTGAGCTTCTCTACCGCCCAGGCAGCCCAACCGCTGACGGCTCCCGTTTTAGCTTCAGATATTGCCGATCGCTACGCGAACCTTATCTATTACGGCAGCGGCGCGACCGGTATGGCGATGGTCGTTATCGACGGAAACCAGCGTGTATTTCGCAGCTTTGGCGAAACGCGCCCGGGCAATAACGTTCACCCGCAGCTGGATTCCGTTATCCGCATCGCATCCTTAACCAAGCTGATGACCAGCGAAATGCTGGTGAAACTGCTCGATCAGGGCGTGGTGAAGCTCGACGATCCGCTCAGCAAATACGCGCCGCCAGGCGCCCGGGTACCCACGTATCAGGGTACGCCGATCCGGCTTGTGAACCTTGCTACCCACACCAGCGCCCTGCCGCGTGAACAGCCAGGCGGCGCGGCGCATCGTGACGTCTTCGTCTGGCCAACGCGCGACCAGCGCTGGAGCTATCTGAGTACCGCCACGCTGAAGGCGGCGCCGGGTTCGCAGGCCTCATATTCAAACCTGGCGTTTGACCTGCTGGCGGATGCCCTCTCAACGGCGGCTGGCAAACCCTACACGCAACTGTTTGAAGAACAGATCACCCGTCCGCTCGGCATGAAAGACACCACGTTCACCCCGTCCCCGGACCAGTGTCGTCGCCTGATGGTGGCGGAGAAAGGCGCCAGCCCCTGTAATAACACGCTGGCGGCCGTGGGCAGCGGCGGGGTTTACTCCACGCCTGGCGACATGATGCGCTGGATGCAGCAGTTCCTTTCCTCGGATTTCTACTCTCGCAGCAGCCAGGCCGACCGTATGCAGACCCTGATTTATCAGCGTACTCAGCTGCATCGGGTCATCGGGATGGACGTGCCGGGTAAAGCCGATGCGCTCGGCATGGGCTGGGTCTATATGGCACCGAAAAATGGCCGGCCGGGGATTATTCAGAAAACCGGCGGCGGCGGCGGATTCATCACCTATATGGCTATGATTCCGCAGTCGAACGTGGGCGCGTTTGTGGTGGTCACTCGCTCCCCACATACGCGTTTCGTCAATATGAGTGACGGTGTTAATAACCTGGTGGCGGAATTGAGTGCCAATAAAGCCCAGGTGCTTACCGCATCCAACTGAGATTAATATTCCGTGGGCAAGCGGTTGATGCTGACCAGCTTGCCCCGGCTCATATTGATATAATTTCCCTGTCGCAGGGCGGCCAGAACTTCGGCAACAACAGAACGTGAAATGCGTGTGCTTTGCTGAATATGATTCATCACACCGATTTTTGAACGCAGCGTTTCATCCCACTCGGCCATATTAAGCAGCATCGCGCGGATCTGGTGATAGGAGTTATTGCCAACCAGCTGCTTATCGCGCTTCTCAAGAATGTAATTTATCCAGGATAACCAGCTGAAGGCCTCTTTCCACAGTGAAAATTGCTGGATTTGTTGTCGGGTAGTTTCTGTGGATAAATAAAAACCGGTACAGGCCGTTTTAGCAATCACTCTGTATTCTTGTGAATGATTAATCATCACCGTAGCCAGACCAAAAATAAAGGGGGCAGTCGCAATCCCCACCAGAAGTTCATCAGAAGGGCGATAGATCTCAATAACGCCGGTTTGTAATACGATCGTGCGAGGCTCATTCGATTCGCCCGACGTAATTAATTGTTGGGGTGCACATGTAAAAGGGGTACTGGCTGCTATTAACCCCTGTTCGAGCCGGCGTAATTCAGAAAGTGGTTTCGCATTAACGTTCATGCAGACCTCAAGTCATCCGTATTTGTCGGTTCAATATTATTTTTATTGCTTCGCTAAAAAGCGGAGGAGATAACCCCTCCCCCGCTTTATTCATTACCAGGTATATTTCACACCCAGGTTTGCGCCCCAGTTCTGGTCAACGTCGCCGCCGCCAAGATATGTGGCATCCGTGTAAGCGCTGAAGTTCTTCGTGAAGCTGAACTGGGTGCCCAGCCCAACACGAACAGCTGAACCTTTCACGCCGTTATCAATGCTGTCACCGTTAATATCGGCATTGTTATCGGCGTCGTCATAAACCCAGGCCAGTTTGAAGTAAGGGGTCAGAGCCTGATCGCCGCCGTAGTTGAAGGTGTAACCCGTATCAACACCGAGTTCATAACGCAGGCTATCGTATGATTGTCCATCCATGCGCATGTCATTGCTGAGGCGATAATCATCGCCTGACTGGAACAGACCCGATACGGCTGCGTATGGCGTTACGTAGCCAGAGAGGTTTGTTTTCCAGTCATAACCCAGCTTCAGACCAAAGCCAACAGCGTCACTGGTGGTATTGCCGTCAACATACTGACCGTTGCTCATGTTAGCGGAGAGATCGTTGTTGAAGCGGGTGTAGCTCAGGGAGCTGTCGAGGAAAAGATCGTTCATGAACTTCGCTGACGCGTAGATCATCGCCGTCTGGCTATCCTGATCGACCTGACCGGTACGATCGCTGATATCGCCCTTCGCGAAACCTGCCGCACCACCGACGATCCACTTCGCGTTATTACCGTCAATCTGGGTATCCAGACCCACCATAATACCGCTCACGTCCTGATCGTAGCTGATAACGCCGTTGTCACCGTCGAAGTTGCCGCCGAAGTAGCTCACCCACGCCCCGCCGTTATCCGCCAGGCCGTGACGGCTGTTGGTCAGACGTGCACCTACGGTATCCTGCTGCAGATTCCAGATATTGGTATTAGCAGAAGGGATGCTCAGCGCCATATTGGCATAGTCGGTCAGTTCTTTCTGCTGCAGAACGACGGTGTCACCCTGCTGCTGCGCCTGGTAGGTATAAGCACCTAAATCGGCTTTGTTTGCGGCAGTAAAGCTGGCCGCCGTATCCGCGTTATTGTCATAGACACGGACAATCTCTTTATTTTTGTAATCAGCGACGGAACCTGCTCCGGTCGCGTCGTCGATACGGACTTTATAGTTGCCTGCGACGTCACCGTTCACCGCCAGATGGCCGTCAGAGTGAATGGCCACTACGCCGTAGTCATAATCGGCGCTGCACTTGTCGTTAGTGATATAGCGTGCGTTGTTCAGATCGCTGTTCAGCACGTAATCGCGGCTGGCAACATTCAGCACGCCGCCATCGGTCAGAACCATAGTGTGCGTATCAACCTGGCCCAGACCCAGCGCCAGCTCTGCACCGTTATCCACGGTGATGGTGTTGGCATACAGCTCGGCCGTTTCTTCCGTCAGTGCCGCACGGCTATCGCTGTCCAGATACAGATGGTCGGTGGCCACGCCGCCGTTGTCGCCAATGTTCAATGAGGAAGCATTGGTCAGAGTGATGGTATCCGCCAGCAGGCCTGAGTTTTCAACATTGACCTGAGACTGGTTGTTTACCGTCAGCGTGTCGATGTTTGACATCTTGCGGGTATCCCACTCGGAGCCGTTATCCAGCGCAATGTTAAACAGACCGCTCTGATACACCGCTTCACCCGCAACATGTGCGTTGCTGTCATAGGTGGAATCCGGCCAAATGCTGTTCGGGGACAGCGTGCGCCAGTCTACGTTGCTGTAGCCCTGGCCATACATCTGCGTCGTGCCGATAGCCTCAACGCTGGACTGCGCAGCACCGACCCATTTGCTGCCGTTGGTCAGGGTGACATCCAGCTTATCGGTGCCGTCCCAGCCGTTGGTGGTAGGGTTATAGACACCGTCTTCGGTGGTATCGGTTGCCGGATCGCCGTTCGGGTAGAAGTTGTTGTCGAAGGTGCTGGAGAACAGGATGTCGCCCGTAACGGTGGAGTGATCGAACGTGGCAGCGGTCTGCATCGCGTTATCAGACGCGCTGGCGGTAACAATCAGCGCGGCATCATCTGCCCCTGTCGCGTCGGTTTCACTATAGTCGCTCGGCTTCGCAGTCTGGCCGTAGAATCCGCTGGTACCTAAATCGCGGTACGCACCGGAAGTCAGTACCGAATCTTTTACCAGTAGCGTGTCGGTAAAGACCTTGCTGCTGTTGGCTACGCCTTCAACGCCGTCGTACGGGGTATTATCCCGTTCCTGATCCCCCTGCGTCAGGGTAATCCCCGCGACGTGAGAATTATTCTGGATAACAATATCTGATTCCACATCCAGGGTAATCGCATTACCCATATCATAGGTATCCAGATAGTGTCTTTCCGTATTTTCCCCATTCACGACATCATACGCATAATGTTCATACGTATCGTTAATGGTGGAATTATCAACGGTCAGGCTAAACCGATCGTATTGAGCATGTTGGGTGCCGTCGGCATCCAGACCATCAGCACAGGTGGCGGTCATACACTGAGAGGTAATCATGCCATTAATGGTGCTGTTGGAAATACTCAACGCATTCGCCCGACCATTGATGCCATCATCGAGATAGTACGTTGAAATAACACCATTCACGGTGGTTTTATTAATCACCGGGTAAATATCACCATCGTGGATGGCATCTGAGAAATCCCAGTCGGCATAGCCATAATACCAGGGAGTGGTCGCTGTATTATCGTATCCGAAGGTATTATATGTCGTACCGGAAATATCCTTCGCATTGGCCTGAGAAGCGATAGCCAGGGTGCAGGCTAATGCAAGTTGAGATACAACGAGTTTCTTTTTCCATGTTTGCATTGGGTCATCCCTCCTCAGGGACGTAAGCAAGTTTGTCCATCAATGAATTTGCAATATTTAATTGCGGAGGGAATTATGCAGTTTCATTTCGAAAAGGTTCAATGAATGTTTCCATTAAGTCCGCATTCAGACAAAAAACAGATTCAGACCACAACGCACAGGGCGTCATAAAATAAATATTATAAAAACAAAATGTTAATGCACGGGCAAAGCAATCAGGGAAATATCATAAAAAATAATAAATCATTTTTAATGATACATTCATTTCCATATAGAAATAACACAAATATCTCATTCTTCTCTCAGCGTTATACTGTCCTGCATTATATATTATTGGTAACAGGCAAACTCTTCTGCTGCATTTCGCAAAAGCAAAATGCCCACTTTAGTAAAACACCCGTCGCCACTTTGAGGTACACTAGCCCTCTTTGTTCCACAAACATCAGGCATACCATGACCGATTTAATTGCACGTCCCCGCCGTCTGCGTAAGTCACCTGCACTGCGCGCTATGTTTGAAGAGACAACCCTGACCTTAAACGATCTGGTGTTGCCGATTTTTGTTGAAGAAGAGATCGATGACTACAAAGCCATCGAAGCCATGCCGGGCGTCATGCGCATTCCGGAGAAATATCTGGCGCGTGAGATCGAACGTATCGCCAACGCGGGGATCCGCTCGGTGATGACCTTCGGCATCTCCCACCATACTGACGCCACCGGCAGCGACGCGTGGAAAGAAGATGGCCTCGTCGCCCGCATGTCCCGCATCTGCAAAGAGACGGTGCCGGAAATGGTGGTGATGTCCGACACCTGTTTCTGTGAATATACCTCTCACGGCCACTGCGGCGTGCTGTGCGATCACGGCGTGGATAACGATGCCACCCTGCTGAACCTCGGCAAGCAGGCGGTCGTCGCGGCCGCTGCGGGTGCGGACTTCATCGCACCGTCTGCGGCGATGGACGGACAGGTTCAGGCGATTCGTCAGGCGCTGGACGCGGCCGGTTTCACCGACACCGCCATCATGTCCTACTCCACCAAATTTGCCTCCTCCTTCTACGGCCCGTTCCGTGAAGCAGCCGGCACGGCGCTGAAAGGCGATCGTAAAACCTATCAGATGAACCCGCTGAACCGCCGCGAAGCGATTCGTGAATCCCTGCTCGATGAAGCCCAGGGCGCAGACTGCCTGATGGTAAAACCGGCTGGCGCATACCTTGATATCCTGCGCGACATCCGCGAACGCACCGAGCTGCCGCTGGGCGCTTACCAGGTGAGTGGCGAGTACGCAATGATCAAGTTCGCCGCGCTGGCAGGGGCGATCGACGAAGAGAAAGTGATCCTTGAAAGCCTGGGCGCGATCAAACGCGCCGGCGCGGATCTGATCTTCAGCTACTTCGCCCTGGATCTGGCCGAGAAGAAAATTCTGCGTTAATCCGCTTTAGCGCCGGGTGGTGGCTTCGCCTTACCCGGCCTGCTCTCTGCTCAAATCTTCACCCAACTGCAATACAACCGACATCTGCGCCTTCTACTGTCTTCGCAAGACGGCAGGAGGAGTGACCATGTTTAGCCTCGATAGCGTTCTCGACGATCTTTGGCCTCAGGCGAGGCCCGCACCCTGGCAAAAAAGTCTGTTAAAAAGACTGTTCTACGAAGACGAGTTTCAGCAATTTGCCGCCGCCCACCGCCACCTGAAAGGACTGGATATGGTGGAGCAGGTTCTGGAACACCTGGATATTCTCTGCACCGTTTCCGCCCGCGATCTCGAACAAATCCCCGAACATGGCCCGCTGGTCATCATTGCCAACCACCCGACGGGTACGCTGGACGGTCTGGCGTTGCTGTACGCCGTCTCCCGCGTGCGGCGCGACGTTAAAGTCGTGACCAACCGGATGCTGACCCACCTTGAGCCCCTCAGCTCGCTGTTTATTCCGGTGGACAATATGGGCGGCAGGACGGCGAAGTCGTCGCTGGTGCAGATGGAACAGCACCTGCAAAACGCGGGCGTACTGATCTTCTTCCCGGCAGGCGAAGTTTCCCGCCCCACGCGCAAAGGCATTCGCGATAAGAAATGGCACTCTGGCTTTATCAAACTCGCCGGCAAGCTGCGCGTCCCGCTGCTGCCGGTGCATATTCAGGCGCACAACAGCCTGCTCTTTTACGCCAGCACGCTGGTCTCCCCGACACTGTCGATGCTGCTGCTGATGCAGCAGATGTTCCGCCGCCGCCACAGCCAGCTGCCGATTAAAATCGGCCAGCAAATTGCGTGGCATCACTGGCACAGCGCCACCCTTTCGTCGCGTGAGATGGCCGAGCAGTGCCGTCAGCACGTGATGCGTCTTGGCAAGGGAGTGCCCGGCGTCTTTAAAACCCAGTGCGCGATTGCCCGTCCGGAAGACCGGGCCACTTTGAAGCGCGCGCTGGCGCAGGCCGAATCTCTGGGCAAAACCAGCGACGGTAAAACCATCTATCTTTGGCAGCGCAACGGTCAGGAAGACGCCCCGCTGCTGCGCGAGCTGGGCCGCCTGCGCGAGATTGCCTTTCGCGCGGTGGAGGAAGGAAGCGGCAAACGCCGGGACACCGACAGCTACGACGATGACTATCTGCACCTGATCCTGTGGGATGAGGACGATCTGGAGATCGTCGGGGCGTATCGCTTTATGCCGACGGCCATGCAGATCGAAAAGCGCGGCGTTGAGGGGTTGTACAGCTATAGCCTGTTCCACTACGACGACAAAATGCATGACGTGCTGGAACACGGCATTGAGCTGGGGCGCAGCTTTATTCAGCCGCGCTACTGGGGGCGCCGCGGCCTGGACTATTTATGGTCCGGCATTGGGGCGTATCTGGCGCGTTATCCGCACTACCGCTACCTGTTTGGTCCGGTCTCGATTTCCGGCGGCTTACCGCCTGCCGCGCGGGATCTGCTGGTGGCATTTTACCGCCTGTGGTTCCCGGCGACGCATCCGCTCGCCGCCTCGCGCCAGCCGTATCCCGCGTCCCTGCCGGACGTGCTGGCGCAGTTTGGCGGCGTGGATTACGTGGACGATCTGACGAAGCTGAAATCCCTGCTCGGCAATCTTGGCTGCGGCATTCCGCCGCTTTATAAGCAATATTCCGAGCTGTGCGAGCCCGGCGGCGTGCAGTTTATTGATTTTGGCAGCGACCCGGCGTTCAACAACTGCGTTGACGGCCTGGTGCTGGTGGATTTGTGTTACCTGAAGGCGAACCGCTATCAGCGGTATATTGAGGCGCACCTTTAAATGTGCGGTATTTTGTAGGCCGGGTAAGGCGTAGCCGCCACCCGGCAATTGTGCACCGTTTTCGCCGGGTGGCGCTGCGCTTACCCGGCCTACAGGTACTACAGGATCAGGGGCGGTAAAACGGCTTATCGCCCAAAATCGTCGCCCGCTGCATAATCCGGCGCTGCGGCAGATAGTCCGCATTGGCATAATGCTGCGTCACGCGGTTATCCCAGATCGCCAGATCGTTCTCCTGCCAGCGCCAGCGCACCTGGAACTCCGGCTTGGTGATATGCGCGAACAGGAAACTGAGCAGCGCCTCACTCTCTTTTTCCGTCACGTCCACGATGCGCGTGGTGAACCCTTCGTTGACGAACAGCGCCTGCTTGCCCGTCACCGGATGGGTCCGCACCACCGGGTGCAGCAGCGGAGGATGTTTCGCCACCGCCTCCTGCCAGCGCTGATGCTCCTCTTCCGTTTTACGGTACTTGTACTCCTGGAACGATTTTTTGAAGTCGTGCTCCGCCCGCAGCCCGCTCAGCAGCGTCCGGAACGGCTCGGAGAGCGCCTCATACGCCGCAATGCCGCTGGTCCACAGGGTATCTCCCCCCGTCTCCGGCAGCAGCTTCGCCGCCAGAATCGCCCCGGCGGGCGGCGTCTCGATAAAGGTCACGTCGGTGTGCCAGTTATCGTTATCCGGCGGGTTATCGTTGTGGGTGTCGAGGACGATAATCTCCTCCACCCCTTCCGCATGCGGATAGACCGGGTGGATATGCAGATCGCCAAACCGCAGGGCCAGCGCGCGCTGCTGCTGCGGGGTGATCGCCTGTTCGCGCAGGAACACCACCTGATGACGCAGCACCGCGTGGTACAGCTGCTCGAACTGGTTATCGCTCAGCGGACGGGTCACATCCAGGCCCGACACCTGTGCGCCAATGTACGGCCCCAGCGGGGTAATGGTCAGACGTTCACTCATTGTATTTCTCCATGCCAGGGCGTCAGGCGGCGCTGTAACGCGCGCAGCCCCAGTTCTAATCCGAAGGCAATCGCGGCGATCACCGCGATCCCTGCCAGCACCACGTCAGTCGCCAGGAACTCTCCCGCCGACTGCACCATAAACCCGAGGCCGCGCGTGGCGGCAATCAGCTCTGCCGCCACCAGCGTGGACCAGCCCACGCCAAGGCCGATGCGCAGCCCGGTTAATATCTCCGGCAGTGCGCCCGGTAAAATCACGAACAGCAGCACCTGCGTGCGGCTGGCTCCCAGCGACTGCGCCGCGCGGATCCGCACCTGCTGGGCGCTCTTCACGCCCGCCAGCGCCGACATGGCCACCGGGGCGAAAATTGCCAGATAGATCAGCAGGATTTTTGACGTTTCACCGATGCCGAACCAGATCACCATCAGCGGCAGATAGGCCAGCGGCGGGACCGGACGATAAAGCTCAATCAGCGGGTCGAGGATGCCGCGCACCGTCGGGCTCAGCCCCATCGCAATCCCCACGGGAATGCCGATAATCACCGCCGCCAGCAGCGCCACCAGAATGCGCGCCAGGCTGGCGCCTAAGTGCTGCCAGAGCGTGGCATCCATAAAGCCCTGCGGCCCGGCGATGGTAATAAGTTTGCTCAGCACCTGTCCCGGCGGCGGCAGAAACAGCGGGCTGACCCACTGCTGGGCAGCAACCGCCCACCACACCGCCAGCAGCACCAGCAGCGTACCGACGCTCAGCGTAATTTGGCGCGAGAAAGGCCAGCGCAGCGCCAGACGCGTGCGGCGCGTTTTTTCACTGAACACGATGCTCATGAGAAGGCCTCCCGTTGTTCAAACACGCGGCTTAAGACGTATTCACGCTGCTCAATAAACCGCGGATCGGATTTGATGCTGCGCACGGGTTCCCCCGCGACGTAGCGGCGGGCGAATTCCAGCGGCAAGCGCTCCAGCACGCGGCCCGGCCCCGGGGACAGCAGCACCAGCTCGGTGGCCATAAACACCGCCTCTTCGATATCGTGGGTAATCAACAGCACCTGCTTGCCCGTCTCATGCCAGAGGCGCAGCAGCAGGGTTTGCATCTGCTCGCGGGTGAAGGCATCCAGCGCCCCGAACGGCTCGTCCAGCAGCAACAGCTGCGGATTCGCGGCCAGCGCGCGGGCAATCCCGACGCGCTGTCGCTGGCCGCCGGAAAGCTGCCAGATATAGCGTTTTTCCGCCCCTTCCAGCCCCACTTTTTTCAGCATCGCCCGCGCCGTTTCCAGCCGCTGTTCGCGATGGATGCCCGCAAGCTGCAGCCCAAACGCCACGTTTTCCTGCACGTTGCGCCAGGGAAGCAGGCCTTCATTCTGGAAGACCACGCCGCGCTCGGCGCCGGGGCCCTCCACCTTTTTGCCTTCCAGTTGAATGGTGCCATGCTGATAAGGGACAAACCCGGCGATGAGATTCAGCAGCGTGGTTTTTCCGCACCCGGACGGGCCCAGCACCACCAGCAGCTCACCGCTGTCCAGCGTCAGGTTGATGTCCTGTAAGGCGGGTTTACCACCGTAATCGGCAGACAGATTTGTAATATTCAGCATGGCGAACTCCTTATTTCACAAAACGATCGGTCACGTACTGGCTGTAATCCGCCGCTACTGCGGGCACTTTGCCCTGCTCCTTCAGGAAGGTGGCGGTATCCACAATCGCTTTGTTAACCGGCCCGGTCAGCTGCTGCACCTGCTGCGCGGGGGTCAGATAGGTATTGCCCTTCACCAGCCCCGGCACGTCCGCTTCCGGCACGCCGCTCAGGCGGGAGAGTTTTTCCAGGTTGGCGGGCTGCTTCAGCCATTCATCCGGGTTACTGATGTACGGCTGCTGGGCGTCAATCGCGCTTTTCGCGAAGGCTTTCACCACCTCAGGATGTTTCTCGGCGAAGTCTTTGCGCACGACCCACACGTCGAGGGTCGGCGCGCCCCACTGGCCCACTTTTTCGGAGTCGGTCAGCACGGTGCCGTCTTTTTCCAGCTCGTTCACCGCAGGCGCCCACACATAGGCCCCGTCAATGTCGCCGCGCTGCCAGGCCGCGATAATCGCCGGCGGCTGCAGGTTGATGATTTGAACCTGACCCGGCTTGATGCCCCAGTGTTTCAGCGCCGCCAGCAGGCTGTAGTGGGTGGTGGAGATAAACGGCACGGCGATGCGTTTGCCGATCAGGTCTTCCGGTTTGGTGATGTTTTTCTTCACCACCAGCGCTTCAGAGTTACCGAGCTGCGAGGCGAGCAGGAACACCTCAATCGGCACCTGCTGGCTGGCCGCAACCGCCAGCGGGCTGGAACCGATATTGCCGATCTGCACGTCGCCGGAGGCTAACGCACGCACCACGGACGCGCCGCTGTCGAACTTGCGCCAGTCGACCTTCGCGCCGCTCTCTTTGGCAAAGGTGTTATCCGCCTGCGCGACTTTCGCCGGTTCCGCAGAAGTTTGATACGCGACGGTGACGTCCACCGCCTGCGCCTGAAATGCCCACAGCGCCAGTGCGCCGAGTAGTGTGATTCGCGATGAAATTGCCATAGTGCCTGCTCCCCTTGTTGTTATGAGGGCAGTATTTCCAACGCGGGAATTTTGATAAAGGAATAAAAATGAATCGCTCATAACGATTCGTTTTTAGATAAAAAATGGGAAAGGATAGTTGGTTTTGTGCGGTTGTTTTATGCCGGGTGGCGCTGCGCTTACCCGGCCTACACATTGTGCGATCCGTAGGCCGGGTAAGGCGCAGCCGCCACCCGGCAAAAAAAATCAGCGCTTCGCGTTAAGCTCAGCAACATCCTTCGGCGTGGTGCGACAGCAGCCACCAATCAGCTTCGCTCCGGCGTCCAGCCACTGGGGCAGATACCCCGCCAGCGTCTCACACGCTTCGCCGTGGTGGTGCCAGGTTTTGGTCACCGCATCATAATGCTCGCCTGAGTTCGGGTAGACCACCAGCGGCAGCGACGTCAGGCTCTGCAGGTGCTTCAGCGCCGCCGTGGTATTTTCCAGCGCGATGCAGTTAATGCCCAGCGCGACGATATGCGGAGAGTCGGCCAGCACGCTGACCACGTCACGCAGCGGCGTGCCGTCGCTCAGGTGCTCGCTGTCCCGCAGGGTAAAGGAGAACCACGCCCGGGCGCGGGGATACCCGGCCAGAAGGGCCGCCAGCGCCTTAATCTCGGCAAAAGACGGCAGCGTTTCGCAGGCCAACAGGTCAGCGCCCGCGTCCAGCAGCGCTTCCACGCGCGGGCGGTGGAAGGCAGTAAACTCCTCAGCGCTGCGCACGTAGTCACCGCGATACTCTGAGCCATCCGCCAGATAGGCACCATACGGCCCAACGGAGCCCGCCACCAGCAGCGTGCCCGCATGCGGGTTTTCGGCCAGATACGCTTCACGCGCCTTACGCGCCAGCTCCACGCTTCTGCCAATTAGCGTTCGGGACTGCGCCTCGTCCAGGCCGCGGGCCGCAAAGCCCGCAGGCGTGGCCTGGTAACTGGCGGTGATCGCCACCTGCGCGCCCGCGCGGTAGTAATCAAGGTGCACTTCACGGATAAGCTCCGGGTTTTCCATCAGCACTTTGGCAGACCAGAGGCTGTCTGCCAGGTTACAGCCGCGCGCTTCCAGCTCCGTCGCCATCGCGCCATCCAGCACCACAAACGGCTGCTTTTCAAGGAGGGCGGTAAGCGGATTATTCTGCGACATGTTCAGGCTCCTGCGATGTCATATTTCGGGTCAGGTAGTAGGCACCATAACACAGGGCGACAAACGGGATCCCGCAATAAAGGGCAATGCGCTGGCTTGGGTCAAACCACAGGCCGACGCAGGCCACCACGCAGAGGATAAACCCGAGCACCGGCACCAGCGGATACCACGGCGCGCGGTACTGCAGCGCAGAGAGCGGCTGGCCGGACTGCAGATGGCGACGACGGAAGACGAAGTGCGACGCACAGATGCTGATCCAGACGGCTACCACCGCAAAGCCAGAAATCGCCGAGAGCGCGACAAATACCGTGTCCGGCGCCACGACGCTTGAGAAGAGCGCCAGCACGCCGCCGAGCATAGAAACCGAGAGCGCCGTCAGCGGCACGCCGTTTTTATTCACGCGGGCAAAGCAGCGCGGGAGCGTTTTCTCATTAGAGAGCGACCATAGCATGCGCCCGGAGGCGTACAGCCCGGAGTTCGCCGCCGAAAGGATCGCCGTCAGGATCACGAAGTTAAAAATATCCGCCGCGTAAGGAATACCGACCTTTTCAAACACCAGCACGAACGGGCTCTTTTCCACGCCCGCCTGCTGCATCGGGATCAGCGCCGCCAGCACAAACACGGTGCCGATAAAGAAGATGATCAGGCGCGCAATGGTGGTGCGGATCGCCACCGGGATGACCTTGTGCGGGTTTTCCGTTTCCCCTGCTGCGATACCGATGAGTTCGGTCCCGGAGAAGGCAAAGTTCACCGCCACCATGGTCATCAGGATCGGCAGGCCGCCGTGCGGGAACCAGCCCTCGGCGGTGATGTTGCTTAAGCCCGGCGCGGGTGAACCGTCCTGCATCGGGATAAAGCCAAAGACCGCCGCGCCGCCAAGAATAATAAAGGCGATGATGGTGATGACTTTCACCAGGGAGAACCAGAACTCACCCTCCGCAAAGAAGCGCGTGGAAATGACGTTCAGGCCAAAAATCACCACGCAGAAGACCACGCACCACGCCCAGACGGGCACCTGCGGGAACCAGTACTGCATGCAGAAGCCCGCGGCGGTAAAGCTCGAGCCGAGCGCTACCGTCCAGGTGAGCCAGTAGAGCCACGCCACGGTGTAGCCCGTCGCCGGGCCAAGATAGCGCGCGGCATAGACGTGGAACGCGCCGGTTTCCGGCATCGCCACGGAGAGTTCGCCCAGACACTGCATCACCAGCCAGACCACCAGCGCACCTATCAGGTAGGCCAGCAGCGTGCCCGCCGCCCCGGTCGTGGAAATGATGTAGCCGGTATTAAAGAATAACCCTGTCCCAATCACGCCACCCAGCGAGAGCATTATAAGGTGGCGTGTTTTCATGGTGCGCTTAAGCTGCCCATTTTCTTGTTGTGTTTGCATATTACCTTCTATACGTATGGACATCTAAACATCCAAAGAAGGTGTGTTATACCGCGATTGTTAATAAAAAGCTAGATGACCAGACGCAAACGGGCGCGCCGCGCGCTGAGTCTGGGGTGGGTTGTGAGGATCACATACAGAATCGGACGCCAGGCCATAAGCACCTCCGCAAGCAGATACTTACAGCATGGTGCGGGAAAAGTCGATCTTCGGTCAGTCGAAAGTGGTATCCGTAAAGCGCGAAGTCATACCGTAACACTCCCCGTAGGACGGGTAAGGCGCAGCCGCCACCCGGCGCAAGGTTGGTAATTCTCACAATCGGTTCTATAGTCGTCACAGTTTCTTAGTAACCAGGACTGACTGATGCGCTTTAACGGACTGACTAAAGGTTTCTTTATTTTCATTCTCGCCCTTGTGACCTGGGCCTTCTTCGACGTGCTGTCGCCCTACTTCTCCGCGATACTTTGGGCCGCCATTCTGACCGTAATCTTCAATCCGGTAAAAAACAAGCTGCGCGCCGCGCTGGGGGATCGCAACGGGCTGGCCTCGCTGTTGACCATCGGTATTATCTGCCTGATCGTCTTTATTCCGCTGATGGTGATCCTCTCCTCGCTCGCCATTGAGCTGAACGTGGTTTACACCAAACTGCAGGAGAACAATACCCAGTTCCCGGAAGTGGTGGCGAGCATCTTCAACCACCTGCCTGACTGGGCCAGCGGCTTCCTGGCGGATCACAACCTGACCAACGCGGCGCAGATCCAGAAAAAACTCTCCGACGTCGCGCTGCAGGGCGGACAGTATCTGGCGGGCAGCGCGTTCCTGATCGGCAAAGGCACGTTTGGCTTTGCGATTAGCTTCGGCATCATGCTGTATCTGCTGTTCTTCCTGCTGAAAGACGGCCCGTATCTGGTACGCCAGATCCTCGACTCCCTGCCCCTGTCCGATTTTGCCAAGCAGCATCTGTTCGCCAAATTCGTCGGCGTGTCGCGCGCCACGGTAAAAGGGACGGCGGCGGTGGCCGTGGTTCAGGGCATCCTCGGCGGGATTGCCTTTGCCATTGCCGGTATCGACGGCAGCGTGCTCTGGGGCGCATTGATGGCCTTCCTCTCGCTGGTGCCCGCCATCGGCTCGGCGATTGTCTGGGTGCCCGCCGCTATCTTCCTGTTCGCCACGCACCAGATCTGGCAGGGGCTGTTTATTGTCGGCTTCTTCGTGATCGTCGTCGGGCTGGTGGACAACATCCTGCGCCCGCTGCTGGTGGGGAAAGACACCAAAATGCCGGACTACCTGATTCTGATCTCCACCCTCGGCGGCATGGAGCTGTACGGCATTAACGGCTTTGTGATTGGGCCGCTCATCGCCGCGCTGTTTATCGCCTGCTGGAACCTCTTCTCCGGGCGCGATCACGAAGGCAACGCCGAAGAGCTGGACGCGGATTTCATCGAAGAAGGAAAAAATCCTCCAGATTTGTAAGGAAGTGACGATAAAGACCACATCAGGCGGCGCCGTGCCGCCTTTTTTTCGCCTTAAATCAGACGTTTTCTATAATTTGAAGAACGCCATCCTACTCATGTCGTAAAAGGATCATCTGGTGCGAATCGCGACGATAACAAACTGGGCCTATGGGGCCACGGTCTGCCTGACCATCGCCTCAGGCATCATCATGCTGATGGCGTCCAGTGCGGATACCCTCGAGCGTCAGGCCGTTGAACAACGGCAGAAATTTGATCAGCTGACGGAAGATATCGAAACCGATATCTGGGCGCAGTCTGATTTAGCGCGGCTGTACGCCATTAAAAAAGATCCTCAGGTGCTCAAGGAATATAACCAGGCAGAAAACAGCCTGAAGCGCATCGAGCTTCGGCTGGAAAAGCTGCAGGATAACGGCGCATCGGATGAAGAACTGGCCCTGCTGCATGAAGGAATAAAGATCGTCGATGAGCTGCAGGACGAGCAGCAAACCGCCCTCGAAAGCCTGGAACGCGGTGAAGACGCCCAGGCCGTAGCCTTGCTCTATGGTCAGCCCTATGAGCAGGAGCTTGAGCGCGCGCAGAATCAGCTCGATCACTTCCGCCAGATACTCGATAAGCGCGTCATCGCCGCCGTTAAGGAGGCGACCAAAAAATCGAAAGCGCTGCGTACCGCCTCTGAGCTGACGGTCGGCCTGACCGCCCTGCTGTTCCTGTTTGTGCTCGGCTTTATATTAAAACGCCGCGTGCTGCGCCCCGTGGTGCGCCTGAGCGACGTGGTGCACCGCCTGGCATCCCAGGATTACGCGGTTGAAACGCCCAATTTCAACCAGATTGATGAGATAGGCGATATGGCTCAGGCCATCAGCATCTTCCGTGAAAACGGCCTGGCGCGGCAGCGTCTGGAAAAAGAGCGCGATGCCGACTGGGCCATCCGCGAGCTGCTGGCGCGCATGACCCAGCGGCTGCAGGGGTGTGAGAACTTTAACGATGTGATTAACGTGGCGGAGCTGTTTGCCCCCAATATCGCGCCGGGGATCGCGGGCCGGCTCTACGTCCTTGACCGCGAGCCGTGGCAGATGCGCTGCGTCGCGCAATGGCTTTCGCCGGTGGGTGAAGAGACGACGTTCCACCCGGACGAGTGCTGGGCCGTGCGTCGCGGGCAGAGTCACCCGCCGGTGAACGGCGAGCCGGATATTGCCTGCTACCATCTTCCGGCATCCCAGGCGGAAAGCGCGCTTTGCGTGCCGCTTATCGCTCAGGGTGAGGCCATTGGCCTGCTCTCCTTCCAGAATATTTCAGCGGACAATGCCCCTTCCCGCGCGTATCTGGAGCTGATGGCCGAGGCGCTCGGGCTGGCGCTGGCCAACCAGCGTCTGCGCGACGCGTTGCTGGAAAAAGCGTTGTTTGACCCGCTCACCGGCCTGCGTAATCGTCATCATCTGGAAGATACCCTGCAAACCCA
Organism: Enterobacter sp. EC_50; assembly: GCF_019584525.1. Taxonomy (NCBI): domain Bacteria; kingdom Pseudomonadati; phylum Pseudomonadota; class Gammaproteobacteria; order Enterobacterales; family Enterobacteriaceae; genus Enterobacter; species Enterobacter sp. EC_50. Next base: position 43,252 of record NZ_VDAF01000028.1, read on the forward strand.
AACGGCACAGGCGATACGCACTGGCGTACCGTTAAGCTGCATGATGATTGATATCGACCACTTCAAGAGCATTAACGACCGTTTCGGCCATGAAGCGGGCGATCTGGTGATCAAAAGCGTGGCGTCAATTGTTCAGCGGGCCGCACATGACAACGGGCTGGCATTCCGCTACGGGGGCGAGGAGTTTCTGGTGCTGCTTTCCGGTGCCGATGAAGCAGAAGCGTACGCCTGCGCGCAGAAGATTTACACCGGCGTGCATGAGCTGTCGCTTCGCTACGGGCTGACTGAGATTGGGCCGGTGGACGTGTCGATTGGCATTGCCAGCTACCCACAACATGCCCAGACCGACAATCTGCTGCGCGCCGCGGATGTGGCGCTATACCGGGCAAAAGAGCTGGGACGGGCGCGGATTGTGAGTTTTGGGATGCTGGAGGCGGGCTGAGGCTGATTCTCGCGCCCTGACTTTCCCCCGGTTCAGGCGCGCGTGATAGCCCAGAGCACGACAATCCCCAGGGCATTGCTCCGCTTTTCCACATACAGGGTGGTATCGGAATAAACGTTCCCCTGAGGGTTACAGATGCGGATCTCCTTCTTTAATTCCGGCTCGTAGACTTCCGCACCCGAGCAGCTGTGGCGGGTACTGGACTCATACCGGTAAGGTTTGCTCCAGGCCGAATAGTCCCCCTCCAGCAGCCAGGCCGTTGTAAAGACCGCAAACATGGCAACCGGCAGGCTGCAAATAAAGAAGCCAAGGTAGATTTTTACCGCGTCAGCAAGGCGCTTACCTTTCAGTCTCCCCTTTCTGATGAAATAGACCATCGGCACCAGCGCCAGCAGCAACGCCCCACAGGCAAGGTACTGCTCCCCGCGGATCGAAAGGTATGTCACGCGGTAAATGTTGACTGACCAGACCACAAAAGCCGATATCAGTGCTATCCCGCCCGCGATGAGAGGGATCCAAAAGGAAAAACGCGCTTTTTTCATGGTGGACTCGTCCTTGTCATTCTTGTCGGGTCAGAAGGTCAATCATTGCCCGGGTGGCTGCTGTGTATGACCGGATACATAGGTGACAGATCAGACCGGGAACATAGGTAACACTTTTAGTCTATCCGGAGCACACTCTGGGTTTTTCGGTCGTAGTACGCAAGCGTTTTTATGCCGCTTGCGTCTCGATCTTTCAAGGATTAGTCGCGCGTCACCTCAGTAATCAATATCGACAAGCCATTCATGTAATGACTTTTTTTAGCCATCTCACGGTATTTGGTTGGGGAGAGTCCATATTGGTTTGAGAACGCTCTGCTGAAGGTAGACGGCTCTTCATAGCCTAGCATTGTAAATATATGTGAAACAGAGAGCTGCGTGTGTCTGAGCATATGCGCGGCTTTTTCAAGTTTCCGGCTGCGGATATAGAGACCTATACTTATGCCACACTCCTGGCGAAAGTTTCGTTGAATATAAGCCAATGAATAACCGGATTTTCGCGCCACATCCAGAACGGTAATGGGTCTGTATAAATTCGAGTCAATCCAGTGAGTCAGGGACTTAATTACAGCTTCACGATCTTTTAAGAGAGTAAACTTTATACACATAAGTATCCACGAAATTTTATTTACAAGAAGTCCGCTGGCAATGTCATCCAATGACAATTGAAAATAATATTTCCAAAAAGAAAAAATCACCCTAATAATAGGGTGAGAGAATGCTTACTGTATTTTAGTGAGATGTCTTTGCAACATCCTCATTTTGTTCAGGACCATACAACTTCATAAACGCATTAACGGAGGCCTGCGCTTTCATGACAATTTCACTTTCGTCCGGCTGATCCTTTCGTGCTTTTAAAAGCAAGGGTTCAAGGATACCGGCCTGGAGAAGAGAGCGAAAATACTCAGCGGCCAGCACTGGGTCATCTTTTCTTAAAATATTTTGATTCATTAAATCGGTGAAAAGCGCCGATACGTTTGAACGAAGTTTTTGCATTCGTTCATAATACAACTCTCCAATTCCCGACCTTCCGGCTTCGGAAATCATTAATCTTTGCAAGTCCACAATATCCGGTGAACAAATATAGCGTAAAAAGGCAACGGCAAATTGCTCGATAACCAGCTGTGGTGATTTTCTGAAAAGGCGCACCTGCCCTGCAGTTTCAATAGTCATGCTCTTAATATACTGTTCTGTTTCAGAAGACATGCATTCTACAAATAGCTCTTCTTTCGAAGAAAAGTGACTGTAAATTGTCGATTTTGAGCCACCCACAATCGCGTTGATCTCAGAGATAGACGTAGCATCAAATCCTTTTTGTCGAAACAGCCCGGATGCAACGTCCAGAATCTGTTGCCGTTTAAGCGCTCTTTTATCCATATGTTTCCTCGGTAGTTTAGGTATTTGGCCGCTCGCCAACACTTTTTGTTATCTGATTTCGGAATCACGTCTGTGAGTAGGGTTCGTAATCGTACCGACGAGTACATTTTTATTTGACGGCGCTCAGAAGTCAAGACATAAATCGTACCGTACTGTACGGTACTGCATTTGGACTACTTGATGAACAGCATGATGAGCGTACTGATGAAAGGTTTTCAGGAGGCACTCCCGAGGTGTCGTATTTCCGGTTCAACCCGGTCCAGGATAGTGATGGGCTGTGTTGTCTTTTCCGCCATCAGCCTGAGCGGATGCGCCATGATCCCCGATCTCGGCACCCCACCGCCTATGAAGACGGTCACACAACTTAAAAGCGATCAGAGTTTCCCACATCAGAACGGCCAGTGGCCGAAAGATGACTGGTGGAAAAAATACGGTGATGAGCAGCTCAACGGACTGATTGATGACGCGCTCAAAAATTCCCCTACGCTTAACATCGCCGACGCTCGCGTGAAGCAAGCGCAGGCGATGACCCAAAGCGCGAGCGGATCGCTTTTCCCCGAGGTCACCGCTAACGCCAGCTTTATGCGGGACAAAATGAGTTACAACTATGTGACGCCTGAAAGCGCAACACCCCAAAACTGGAACAGCTATGGGCGCACCACGCTGGATATGAGCTGGGAAATTGATTTTTGGGGTAAAAACCGCGCGGCGCTCGCGGCTGCAACGTCAGGTGAAATGGCGGCAGTCGCGGAAAAAGCGCAAACAAGACTGGTGCTGTCTTCGTCTGTTGTTACCGTTTACGCGGAGCTGGCGCATTTATACACCGTTCGCGAAACGCTTAACGATACCCTGACGATACGAACCAGTACGCTTGCGTTGTTCCAGCAACGGCATGACGCGGGGCTTGAAGATTTATCCAGCCTTCAACAGGTTGAGACGCGTCAACTCAACGCAAAAGCAAACCTGGTGGCAATAGATGAAGCGATTGCGATCAAAAAACATGCCCTCGCCGCATTGATCGGTGACGGGCCTGACAGGGCGCTGGCCATAACCGCGCCTAAGGCAACGCTTTTAGCGCATGAGGACCTTCCTCCCAATATTGCGTTGGATCTGATTGGTCGCCGTCCCGATATTGTCGCGGCACGTTTACGCGCAGAGGCGGCAGCAGAGAAAATCAAACAGAAAAAAGCCGGTTTTTACCCGAGCGTTAATCTGGTTGCCTTTGCCGGATTCCAGTCATTGGGTATTAACAACCTTACCCGAAGTGGCTCAGCAATTGGCAGCTTTGGCCCGGCAATATCGTTGCCCATATTTAATACGCAACAGCTACAGGGTGATTTGAAATACGCCAGCGGTGAATATGACATTGCGGTGAATGTATATAACGACACGTTAACGAATGCACTTCGTGAAGTGAGCGATGCGCTCACCAGCAGAGCCTCTCTTAAAGACGAGATGCTGTATTCTCAGGCGGCAGTCGCGTCAGCAGAAAAAGCGTATTCGCTTACCAGACAAAGGTATGAAGGAAAAGTTGCTGATTATCTTGACGTCTTATCCTCGGAAGACGAGCTGGTCGCTGCCCGCAGAAAATTAGCCGACGTTAATTCTCGTGCCTTTACGATTGACGTCGCATTAGCGCGCGCATTAGGCGGCGGATATACCTCGAGCAAACAGTGATTATTTAACACCAGGTTAATAACTAAATAGTGGAAAGAAAGGAAATAAAATGAGTCATTCTGCAGCGATTGAAAATCAAAATATTGAATCACCCGATATCAAAAAGAAAAAGAGAAAACGTTTGTTCTCCTGTCTTGCAATGAGTATTGCGCTTGCTGGTGCAGGCTCTTTTGCCTGGTGGGAATTCGTCGGTTCCCGGTATGTTGAAACCGATAACGCCTATACCGATGTCGAATCAGCCCAACTCTCTTCTGCCGTTACCGGTACGGTAAGCGCCATCCTGGTCACGGATTCCCAGGTGGTAAAAAAAGGCGATGTTCTGATCCAGCTGGATCCCACCGACGCGCAGCTAGCCCTTAATCAGGCGGAAGCAGACCTGAACCTGTCCATTCGGCGAGTAAATGGATATAAGGCCACTGATACAAAGCTCGGCGCAGAAGTTGTGGCTAATGAAAAAGAGCAAAAACGCCTGCTGGCCCAGGTTGATGCCGCAAACGCTGACTTCCAGCGCGCGACGGTTGACCTCAAACGACGCGAGGCGCTCATGCAGACAGGCGCGATTTCAGGCGACGAGCTGACGCGCATTCAAAACGTTTATGCTTCCGCTCTGGCAAACCTGAATGCCGCTAAAGCCGCCGTGGCGCAAGCAGATGCTGCAAAACAGGCGGCGGTGGGTGCAAGACAAGCGAATGCCGTTCTGATTGAGAACGCAGATACCGAGACCAACCCTGAAGTTGTCCTTGCCAGAGCGAAGCGCGATCAGGCCAGACTGGATCTGGAAAGAACCGTAATCCGTTCGCCAGTCGATGGCGTGGTTGCTCGTCGCCAGGTCGAGCTTGGGCAACGTGTACAACCTTCCACACCGTTATTGTCCGTGGTGCCAGTACAGCAAATTCACGTCAATGCCAACTTCAAGGAGGTTCAACTCCAGCATGTGAAAGTGGGGCAGAAAGTGGAGCTGGTAAGCGATCTGTATGGCGATAACGTGCTTTTTCATGGAACGGTAGAAGGCTTTGATGGCGGAACCGGCGCAGCGTTTTCAGTTATTCCTGCTCAGAACGCAACGGGTAACTGGATTAAGGTTGTTCAGCGTTTACCCGTACGCATCAAACTCAATGCTGACGAGCTTGCAGCACATCCGCTGCGGGTTGGGCTGTCCATGAAAGCGACAGTTAATTTAAAAAGTGAATAACGGAAACCGGGCTATGTCTACATTCGTTATCGATAACCAGCCTCCTTCGCTGAAGGGCGGTATGTTATGGGTGGGTGCCCTGGTTCTTGCAATGGCGAACTTTTTAGCCGTGCTCAACATGACCATTGCAAACGTCACTCAACCCAATATGGCTGGTGCCCTGGGCGCAGGCACCAGCCAGGGCACCTGGATCATCACGGCCTATGCCGTTGCTGAAGCCATTACGGTACCGCTTTCAGGATGGTTAACCACACGGTTTGGCGGCGTGCGCGTTTTCTCCATTTCCGTGTTCATGTTCGGTATTTTTTCATTGCTTTGTGGCCTTTCCACTTCGCTGGGAATGCTGCTGCTGATGCGAGTTTTTCAGGGCATGGCAGGAGGCCCCCTGATGGCCTTATCACAAACGTTACTGCTGCGTATTTTCCCGAAAGAAAAATCCATGCAGGCGACGGGACTATGGGCGATGACAACATTGCTCGCGCCCGTGATAGGCCCGGTTCTCGGTGGATGGATTTGCGATCATTACAGCTGGTCGTGGGTGTTTATCATCAACGTTCCAATGGCCATCGCTTTTTCAGTCGTGGCGTGGTCAGTATTGAAAATCTTCGAAGATGAGCTGGTTAATAACGCTATTGATATCGTTGGGTTTGTTTTACTGGTTATCTGGGTTGGCGCACTGCAAATCATGCTGGATGAAGGGAAAGACCTTGACTGGTTTGCCTCAGAAGAAATATGGGTTCTGGCGATTGTGGCCTGCATAGGTTTTTTGTGTTTCTGTATCTGGGAACTGACCGCTGACCATCCGATTGTCGATATCAGCGTGTTTCGCCATCGCGGTTTCTCGGCCAGCATGTTTGTGCTCGCGCTTGCGTTTGGGTGTTTTTTTGGTCTGAATGTCCTCACGCCTTTGTGGCTACAATATAACTTAGGGTATACAACAACATGGGCCGGGATTGTAGTGGCCTGGGGTGGCCTTCTGCAGGTGGTCTTTTCTCCGGTTGCCGCGAACCTTTCCAACAGAATCGATCCGCGCATTCTTATCTTCTTTGGCTGCGCCTGGCTCGGTCTCGATACCTTCTGGCGTGCCTACGCGACGACCGATATGGATTACTGGTCCATCTGTGTCCCTTTGTTATTCATGGGCGTTGGCATGCCGTTGTACTATGTCCCGATTACGGGGCTTGCAATGGGCTCGGTAGATGAAGCGGAAATGCCCTCGGCGGCCGGGTTAATGAACTTTGTTCGAACGTTATCAGGCGCGTTTGCCACATCGCTCGTGACGACGTCATGGCAAGACCAGCGCTATATTGCGCATGACAGGCTGGCGTCCGTCGTTGACCCGACAGGCGATCTTTCACAGTACATCAACTCGGCGCCTCAGCAAGGTGGGCAGTTTGTTAGGGAGCTTTTTGACAAGATGGTTAACAGCCAAAGCATGATGCTTTCTACCAATAATCTGATGATGTCGATAGGCGTCATATTCTTTATCGCTGCTTTTGCTATTGCTTTAGCACCGAAACCCTCTCGCGTTGTTGATGCCGCATCTGTAGGACATTAATCGTTATTCAGCACAGGGATGTGGGCGTCAAATAAAAGAGAAAATTTGATGGATGAAAAACCAGGACTTTCTGTACAGAAAAAGCGGTGCTTAATATCAGAAATATATTTTTCAATTTATAAAAAAGTGGACGCTTCCCAGTGGAAGAAGCGTCCTAAATCAGGCAATTATTCAGACACAGATTGAAACCGTTGACTGACGATCTCATCGATAATATCGCATACTCCCTTCTGTTCATTATTTACATTTTCTGCCATCGCCTACCTGTTTCGCCACTCTTTATCGTTGGGTCATCGACTCGGTCACAACTTCCGCCACGATGAGTAACCCGGTCTTTTTTGCAGCGGAAAGGTTTAAACTTTTCGTGATATTCTTTCTTTACGCCCCTTAGTTCCTATACTCGAGCCATATTCGCCACTGTATTAACACCTGTCACGCACAATACGTTGCGCATCACAGGTGAAGATATTTTGTTCTGGAAAAACGTCTATGTCGAAACTGGATTTGAGGTCCAAAAAAACCTGGGGCGCGCTGGCAGCGATCGCCGTTGTCGCCGGTACGCTGACATCTGCTTTTGCATGGACGGCGGGCTGGCTTGGGTCACGCACGGTCAGCCAGGCACTGGTGGGTGAAACACCGAAACCCTTCCCGCCGGGTTTTCGCCGCGCGCATGGAAAAGGCATCTGCTTTGCCGGCACCTTTACGCCAAACGGCTCGGCGGATTCCCTTTCAACCTCCCGCCTCTTCTCGCAGCAGGAAGTGCCCGTAGTGGGCCGATTCTCTATTGGTACTGGCGATCCCCATGCCCCGGATAGTACGACCAAAACCCTGAGCATGGCGCTGCTGCTGAAGACAGATGACAAGCAACAATGGCGGATGGCGATGAACAACGAGCCTTTCTTCGCCACGCACAGCCCGGAAGGTTTTCTGGCCTTGCGAAAAGCCACGGCCGTTGATGCGTCCACCGGGAAACCGGATCCGCAGCGTCTCAAAGACTTTTTAAAAGCGTACCCGGAGGCGGAGAAATACCTTAAATGGGCGGCACAAAAACCCGCCCCCGGCAGCTTCGCGGGCGCAACCTTTTACAGCATTAACGCCTTTTACCTTGTGAACGCGCAGGGGGAACGTCAAGCCGTTCGCTGGATGATGCGTCCGCACGAGCCTTTCCTGTCGATAAGCGATGAGCAACGGCAGAAAGCCGATGACAACTTCCTGTTCGAAAACCTGCGCCAGCGCCTGGCGCAGAAGCCACTCTACTGGGATTACGTTTTGCAGCTCGCACAGCCGGGCGATCCGGTGGATGACCCTTCCCAGCCATGGCCGGACGATCGCAAAAAGAGGGTGGCCGGTACGCTGGAAGTGACGCGCGTCGAAGCACAATCCACAGGCGCGTGCCGCGACGTTAACTTTGACCCTTCTGTCGTTCCTGCTGGCGTTGCGGTGTCTGACGATCCCATCTTAAACGCCCGTTCCGCTGCCTACTCCCACTCTTTCAGCCGCCGTGAGCGGGAAATCGGCTACGGCAAGGCCACCGAAGCCGTGCAAAAGCAGGAGGTAAAATGAGCCCAAATAAAGATAGGCGAGAGCACGCGCCGCAGCATTTCAATACCCTGGCGCGGAGCCTGCACTGGCTGATGGCGGTGATGATCCTGGCTATGCTGTTCATCGGTGCCGCGATGATGACGTCGTTACATCACCGGATTTGGTTAATCGAACTGCACCGGCCGCTGGGTATCGCCATTTTACTGCTGGCACTGGTTCGTCTGGTCAACCGACTTCTGAGCCGGACGCCCCCACTTCCTGCCGATTTGCCCGTCTGGCAGGTGCTTGCCGCAAAGGCATCACACTGGATGCTGTATGGGTTAATGCTGGCAATGCCGCTGCTGGGCTGGGCGCAGCTGTCGGCAGCGGGCCTGCCGATTGTGATGTTTGATGGCGTCAACCTGCCGGCGATTGTCCCGACCAGTCCAGCACTGTATGCCTGGTGTCACGACGCCCACAGCCTTCTGGCAAAATTGCTTTTTGCCGTGGTGCTGGTCCATCTTTCTGCCGCACTGGTTCACGCGTGGATCTACCGGGACGCAGTGTTTGCCAGCATAGCGAAAGGGGCAAGTCGGCGTAAGCCATCCGGGAGGACCTGAAGTAAGGCAAGTGGTAGGGGACACGCACAGTCGAAATGTTCGTGTCCTCGCTTGTCATCATCCTGAAACAACGGACACAACCGGAGCACGTATTTGGTCTCCAGATTCACGCGTCAATACGCCACGAATACCCCACAATTGTCTTAGAAGATAATATCCCTCAATTAAAGCGATTATTTTTTAATCAACAGAGCATTTATGCCCGCAATTTTAGCTTTTATCAAAAAGTTAAGTGTCGCTTGAGTATCAAACACCCTGTCACCCACACCATCTAACTCATTGATTTAATTGATATCACATCAATAAAAACGATAAAACCCCTGACTTCCCAACAAAATATATCAACTCGTGTGATATCTAAATTATAATTCTTATACTTCTGTTAAAAGGTGGAGGTCAAAATGCGATTAACCCTACTGCTGTTATGCTGTCTGGTACAGAGTGTAACCTGGGCTGGCGACCTGCCAAAACCAGTTGGTAAACCCATTTTAACGATTTCCGGTAATATAGAAAATACCAATGAAAATGGAAAAGCAGTGTTTGATCTCGCCAGCCTTGAAAAACTGGGTGTCGTGAGTTTCGAGACAACCTCCCCCTGGTATAACGGTCGTACGAAGTTTGAGGGTGTCCCAATGAGCAAGCTCATGGATTATGTGGGTGCAAAAGGTACGAACGTGAATGTTATTGCGCTTAATGATTACTCAACCATCATCCCTCTCAGCGACTTTAAAAAATACAACGCCATCCTTGCCTTAAAGGTCAATGGCGAATATATGCGCATCCGCGATAAAGGCCCATCGTTCATTGTATACCCCTATGACAGTCTTCCTGAGTTGAATAATCAGATTTATTACTCACGATCAGCATGGCAGGTAAGCAAAATGAAGATTGAGTAGTCGTTCAGGAGAACATAATGAACAGGATACTGGTTGGTATCATTTTTTCTCTTTTTATCACGACAGGATATATTGCATACCTTGTTTATGATCGTCAGCAAGAATTGCAAAAACTGACTCAATACACTGAGTCCTGGTCCGTGGCACAACTGGTATCAGAGTATTACCGTTTTGAATCATGGCTTGGTCTATACGCAACCGATACCGATGACGTTACGATAGACCAGGTCCGCATGCGCCTCGAAATTATGCTCAGTCAGGGCGATTTAATGAAGGGGGGCGATTTAGGTCGCTACATTGACAGCGATAAAACGCATCAGGAACTCGCTTTACGCTTAGAAAACATACTGGCCTATCTGGATAGCCATCTTGAAAATATGAGCCACCCGGCGTTAAAAGCATACCTGACAAATATGCATGAACTCGATGCACCGCTAAGCCAGCTTTCTGCCACGGCATTAACAAAAGATATTAACACAGTTAACGAATCCAATAAGAAAATACAGATACTGTATTATATCTACTCGGCACTTTCATTGCTCCTGGTGATTTTAAGCTTTATTCTCGGCTTCTTAATGATCTACCAGAATAAAAATATTCTGAAAGCACACATGCAGGTTAAGAGCCTGGCTGACGAGCTTCAAATATCAAAAGAAAAGCTGCAAATTCAGAACTCGAAGCTGGAGTATGATGTTTATCATGACTCCCTCACCGGCATGAAAAACCGCCTTTTCTTCTGGGACGATCTCAACAAAATTAATCTTCAGGCAGATAAAAACCACGTCCCCGTCACGGTGATGTTATTTGATTTAGACCGTTTCAAAGAGGTCAACGATACCTATGGCCATGATACGGGAGATTTGCTGCTGAATCAGGTATCCCGACGGCTGACCTCGATGAGCAGCGCAACGGATACGTTTTACCGTTTGGGCGGCGATGAATTCGCCCTTCTCTCCAGCGGACTCACGGAAACCGCCGCCGTTTCGCGCGCCAAAGAAATCAGCGATCATATCAGCCAGCCTTATACGATTAATAACCAGCTGATAAAAATTGCCACCTGCGTGGGCATCGTTTTATCAGATAATGAACGACGCTCTGATTATCTATACAAATTTGCCGATCTGGCCCTTTACGAGGCGAAAAAAGAAGGTTCGCAGCAGATCAAAGTCTTCCGTCAGTGGATGCTGCAAAGACTGCAGGAAAGCAGAACCCTTGAACATGATATGGCTCTGGCGATCGATCACAATGAATTCGTTGTGTATTACCAGCCTATTGTCGATTCATTCAGCAATGAAATTTACGGCTATGAAGCGCTTATTCGCTGGATACACCCGGTGAAAGGGATACTCGCGCCAGATTATTTTATTTCCGTCGCTGAAAAAACGGGGATGATTAATGAGATCGGCAAGTCGGTGCTTGAGATGGCCTGCCGGGAAGCGGTGTCCTGGGCGGTGCCGGCCAGGATCTCGGTGAACGTCTCCCCCGTTCAGTTAGGCACGAAATCGTTTACCGCGATGGTGCAGTCCATCCTGAAAGAGACAGGGCTACCGGCCAGCCGACTTGAGCTAGAGGTAACAGAGTCTTCGCTCTTCAGTGACAGCAACATGCCGATCACTATTCTCAAAAAGCTCCGGGCACTGGGTGTCAAAATTTCTATCGATGATTTCGGAACGGGATATTCCTCGCTCTCACGACTGAGTGAACTGAATTTTGATAAAATTAAGATAGATAAATCCTTTGTGAATCCGATATCTACGCAGGATGATGCCCTTAATATCGTTAAGTTAATTACCGGCATGGCGAAGAGCCTCAACATGCGGGTCATTGCAGAGGGTGTTGAAACCGAAGCGCAGCTTGAACGGCTTCAGGCGCTTGGCTGCGATCTCGTGCAGGGATACCTGTTCGGAAAGCCACAGGCTGAGATTGACAGGAAGATTAGATACGGTTGAAATGGTTGTTCGGTTGTTTCTGGCCAAAAATCACGTAGACGGTTGATAATCAAAGGTTAAACAATGAAAAAAACAGCCCCGGAGTATACGCCTGTTGATTTATCTCGTTGGCCAAGGAAGGAGCATTTTGAAGTCTTCCAGTCATTTGCTGAATGCACAATTAACCAAACCGTTCTCATCGACATTACCGCGCTGCGAAAACATATCAAAGCGGTGGGCTGGAAGTTTTACCCGACGATCATTTTTCTCCTGTCTAACATCATGAACCGGCATCCTGAGTTCCGTATGGCCATGAAGGACAATGAGCTTGTCATATGGAATGAAGTTCATCCCAGCTACACCATTTTCCACCCCGAAACGGAGACCTTTTCGTCATTGTGGAGCCATTATGACGGCAATATTCATCACTTCCAGAACACGTATGCAGAAGATACGGCCCGCTATGGAAATAGCCTTTCATACTGGCCTAAGGAAGAGTCCCGGGAAAATGTCTTCTTCGTCTCGTCTATTCCGTGGGTAACGTTTACCAACTTTAATATGAACATTGCGCATATGAAGAACTTCTTCTCGCCTATGTTCACGTTTGGAAAATACTACGAGCAGGATGGAAAAGTGCTGCTGCCGCTCGCGGTGCAGGTCCATCATTCGGTGTGCGATGGTTTCCATGTGGCAAGGATGTTTAATGAGTTGCAGGAGATGTGTGATGGTTTGCCAGGGCTTTCAGAGGAGAGGAATGGCTAATGCACAAGGGACAAATGTTGTTTATTTGATAGTCGGAAGACTACGTTTAAAGATGGTGCGATAATAGGAACAACACACAACCAAATAGGTTGTTGAATTATATGTAATTTACCATGTTTTGTTTTTGTGGATACCCCCAAAAGGGCTTTGTTGAATAAATCGAACTTTTGCTGAGTTGAAGGATCAGATCACGCATCTTCCCGACAACGCAGACCGTTCCGTGGCAAAGCAAAAGTTCAAAATAACCAACTGGCCCAC
>NZ_VDAF01000029.1:0-55750 GCF_019584525.1 Enterobacter sp. EC_50
TGCTGAATTCACTATCGGCGAAGGTGAGTTGATGGCTCATGATGTCCCTCTGGGATGCGCTCCGGATGAATATGATGATCTCATATCAGGAACTTGTTCGCACCTTCCCTAATACTATCTACCCTCACTGAAATCCAAAAAAAGCCTCAACGCTAATCAATAACCTAACTTATTATATCGGCTAATGATAAAAAAAACCCCCACATCATGTGGGGGAAGACAGGGATGGTGTCTATGGCAAGGAAAACAGGGTTTACTGGTTACTACGGGTACTGCTATTGCTACTGAAAAACGAGGTTTCTGAGCTTCGCTGCATCCGTGCAACCTCACGCAGCTGATCCATACGCTGCTGATGTTTGGTGTTCAAAACCGCTTGCTGCTCCGGCGTTAGCAGGTGGAACATCTGGTTGCGGACCTTCGCCATCTCTACCTGGCGAGCAACCTGTTCCTGTGCCATTTTTTCGGCCTGAGCGCGCACAGCGCTTTCGTCAAAATTTTCTGCGGTGACAAGGCGATGCATTGTCTCCATTTCGCTAACATTAACAGGGGGCTGGTAGTGTCTCGCCCTCTGCATCAGATCTCGCATCTGTTGACGCTGATGTTCGGTTAAACTTATGCCGTCAAACATATGGCTTTGGCTACTGTGCTGCGTTGTGTCCTCTTGTGAGGAACCGTTATCGCTGATGATAGCTACAGCAGCCTGGCTAAACGCACTGAACGCCAGCGTTGAGGCCATGACGGCAGCGGTAACTTTGCGCATCACTTGCTCCCAAAATCTTTCGTGTCGCGATTCAACGAGAGACAGTCTACGATTCAGGCTGCAAACATGCGTCAGGGGGTGTAAAACAACGTAAAGTCATGGATTAGACAGCCTTGATGTCGTAATTTCTGCCTCGGAGGTATTTAAACAATGAATAAAATCCTGTTAGTTGATGATGACCGAGAGCTCACATCCCTTTTAAAGGAGTTGCTCGACATGGAAGGTTTCAACGTCCTGGTTGCCCATGATGGCGAGCAGGCGCTGAGTCTCCTTGACGACAGCATCGATTTACTTTTGCTCGACGTGATGATGCCGAAGAAAAACGGCATTGATACGCTGAAAGAGCTTCGCCAGACACACCAGACTCCCGTTATCATGCTGACCGCGCGCGGCAGCGAACTCGACCGCGTACTCGGCCTTGAGCTGGGTGCGGATGACTATTTACCGAAGCCGTTTAACGACCGCGAACTGGTCGCCCGTATTCGCGCGATCCTGCGTCGTTCCCACTGGAGCGAGCAGCAGCAGAATACCGACAACAGCTCGCCTACCCTTGAAGTCGACTCCCTGAGCCTGAATCCGGGCCGCCAGGAAGCGAGCTTTGATGGCCAGACGCTCGAACTCACCGGCACCGAGTTCACCCTGCTGTATCTGCTGGCACAGCACCTCGGCCAGGTGGTATCGCGTGAACATTTAAGTCAGGAAGTGCTGGGCAAGCGTCTTACCCCGTTTGACCGCGCCATCGACATGCACATCTCTAACCTGCGCCGTAAGCTGCCGGAGCGTAAAGACGGTCACCCATGGTTTAAAACCCTGCGTGGTCGCGGTTATCTGATGGTTTCCGCTTCATGATAGGAAGCTTAACCGCCCGCATCTTCGCCATCTTCTGGTTGACGCTGGCACTGGTTTTAATGCTCGTACTGATGTTGCCAAAACTCGACTCACGCCAGATGACGGAGCTGCTCGACAGCGAGCAACGTCAGGGCGTGATGATCGAGCAGCACGTGGAAGCCGAGCTGGCAAACGATCCGCCAAACGATTTGATGTGGTGGCGCAGACTGTTTCGCGCTATCGACAAGTGGGCGCCGCCCGGACAACGCCTGCTGCTGGTGACCAGCGAAGGCCGCGTGATTGGCGCCGATCGCAATGAAATGCAGATCATCCGCAACTTCATTGGCCAGGCAGATAATGCCGATCACCCCCAGAAGAAAAAATATGGCCGCGTAGAGATGGTGGGGCCGTTCTCCGTCAGAGATGGCGAGGATAACTATCAGCTCTACCTGATTCGCCCCGCGAGCAGCTCCCAGTCCGATTTTATCAACCTGCTGTTTGACCGCCCTCTCCTGCTGCTGATTGTCACGATGCTGGTCAGCTCGCCGCTGCTGTTATGGCTGGCGTGGAGCCTGGCAAAACCCGCACGTAAGCTGAAAAACGCCGCCGACGAAGTGGCGCAGGGCAACCTGAGGCAGCACCCTGAACTGGAGTCCGGACCGCAGGAGTTCCTGGCCGCCGGGACCAGTTTTAACCAGATGGTGAGCGCGCTCGATCGCATGATGACGGCCCAGCAGCGCCTGCTGTCGGATATCTCGCACGAACTGCGTACCCCGCTCACGCGCTTACAGCTGGGTACCGCCCTGCTGCGTCGCCGCAGCGGAGAAAGCAAAGAGCTGGAGCGCATCGAAACCGAAGCGCATCGTCTGGACAGCATGATCAACGATCTGCTGGTCATGTCGCGCAATCAGCAGAAAAACGCGCTGGTGAGCGAAACGGTGAAAGCCAATCATCTGTGGCATGAAGTGCTGGATAACGCGGCGTTCGAAGCGGAGCAGATGGGCAAATCCTTCACCGTTAACTTCCCGCCGGGTCCATGGCCGCTGTACGGTAACCCCAACGCGCTGGAAAGCGCGCTGGAAAATATCGTGCGTAACGCCCTGCGCTACTCGCACACGAAGATTGAGGTGGCGTTCTCGGTGGATAAAGACGGGATCACCGTCATCGTCGACGACGACGGTCCTGGCGTCAGCCCGGAAGACCGCGAGCAGATCTTCCGTCCGTTCTACCGCACCGACGAGGCGCGCGACCGGGAATCGGGCGGTACGGGACTGGGGCTGGCGATTGTGGAAACCGCCATGCAGCAGCACCGCGGCTGGGTGAAAGCCGACGACAGCCCGCTGGGTGGTCTGCGGTTAACGCTGTGGCTACCGTTGTATAAGCGTTCGTAGCTGTTAGTGCCGGGTGGCGGCTTCGCCTTACCCGGCCTACTTTTTACGGAGGTCTATTTACCCCACAATCTCCGGGAATTATCCTCGATCTTGCTGCTTAAACGCCGTTTCTGCATCGTTCTTGTCCAGCTGGTCGACAGCCCCGCCGCCGACAGCAGGCGATGATACTGCTCGTCATCAAACGGCATATGCCACGCAATGGCGCAGGCGTCGTAAACAGACACCTCACTCAGGCGTGATACCAGCTCAAGCGGCGCATCCGCTGAAACCTGCCCAGCCAACACCACCCGGTACAGCCAGCCGGTTTTACCCGCGCTTTGCATCTGAGCCGACATGTCATGAATGCCGAAATGGTAGTTGAGCTTGAAGCACGGCGAGCGCGGCTGCGTCACCTGAATCAGGGCATCGCCCCAGCGGTAGATATCACCAATAAACACGTTCTTTTCGGTGAGCCCTTCAGTGGAGAGATTTTCACCAAACGCGGGAGCAACGAAGAGATCCGCCTGCTCGGGGAACTCCGCCTTCCAGTGCTGATAGTGCTCGCGCGGATAGTGGCACAGCGCGCGCTCCGGCCCGCCGTGGATCTTCTTTTCGGCCTGCTCGTCACCCGCAAGCCCGAGGTCGGTTAACGTCAGCTCACCGTCGACCTGAATTTTGGCGATGGCGCTCGGGCGGCTGCCGTCGTACTCCCTTACCTTGCCTGTAAATACATTCACCGGATAATGCATCGCTGCCTCCATTACGCAGATACAAAAAAAGCGAGCCATCAGACTCGCTTCTCACAGGCGTCAATGCAACCTTATTTTTTAGCGGCGAAACGCGCTGCTGCTTCGTCCCAGTTCACCACGTCCCAGAACGCTTTAATGTAGTCCGGGCGACGGTTCTGGAATTTCAGGTAGTAAGCGTGTTCCCACACGTCCAGACCCAGGATTGGGAAGCCGGATGCGCCAGAGATCGCTTCACCCATCAGCGGGGAGTCCTGGTTCGCGGTAGAAACCACGGCCAGTTTGTCACCTTTCAGTACCAGCCACGCCCAGCCAGAGCCGAAGCGGGTTGCAGCGGCTTTCTCGAACTCCGCTTTGAAGTTGTCAACGGAACCGAAGTCGCGCTCGATAGCCGCTTTCAGGTCGCCCTGCAGGGTAGTACCGGTTTTCAGGCCTTTCCAGAACAGGCTGTGGTTAGCGTGACCGCCCGCGTTGTTGCGCAGCACGGTTTTCTTGTCCGCTGGCAGCTGGTCCAGCTTGGTGATCAGCTCTTCAACAGGCAGGTTAGCGAACTCAGGCAGGCTTTCCAGCGCGGCGTTCGCGTTGTTCACGTAGGTCTGGTGGTGTTTAGTATGATGGATTTCCATCGTCTGCTTGTCGAAATGCGGTTCCAGTGCGTCGTAGGCATACGGCAGGGATGGCAGTGTATAACTCATAATCCTCTCCATTATTGTCGGGCGGCACAGCTGTTAATGCCGCGTAAGCAGTTGGTTCATTATAGTTAATTAAATGATATTGAAAATGATTATCAATGCCGTAGTTTTTATAAGGTTATTCATTTTTTGACCAACGCCGGAATAGTGAATGGGTTCAGGGTGTTAATGGACTTCTAGCGCCTTATTGCCCGCCGCTATCTCCTCCCTGCTGCTGAGCGTAAACGCCGACACCACCGTAATCGCCAGCACGAAACAGCCCAGCATCAGGTATGTCTCCTGGAAACCGATCCGGTCATACATATTCCCGGCAAACGCGGAGAGAAAAATCGCCGCCGACTGTTTCGCGAACTGGAAGCCAATCAGATAGATAGTCGCCGAAAGACGCGTATCAAACACCCCGGTGATGTACTTGAAGGCCCCCACCAGCAGGAACGGGACCTCCAGTGCGTGCAGCATCTTCAGGGCAATCACTTCTACGGCGGTGGTGGCAAACGACGAGCCGATAATGCGCGTCGCCATAATCACCCCGGCGATCAGCAGCGTGTTTTTCGCGCCGATGCGGTTAATGATCCACGGCGAACAAAACATGATGATCGCATTGCAGATTTCCCCGGCAGTGGTCGCAAAACCAAAGGCGCGAGTGCCCTCCTGCGGCGTGGTGAAGAACGTTTTGAAGAAGGTAGCAAACTGCTGGTCGAAGACGTCGTAGACGCAGGCCACACCAATCACGTACAGAATAAACATCCACATTCTGCGCTGACGGAACAGGCTAAAGACCGTTTTCGCGGTGATCTGCGGCTGGTTGGCACCCAGCGCATTCATCACCTGCGCCGTCTGGTTGGGTCTTGGCTTTGCGACCACCAGCAATAGCATCAACAGCAGCGCCGCCCCCGACCCCATCCAGAAAACATACGACGGATCGATGCCGAACAGGATCCCGCCCGTGGAGGCGCACAGCCCCCAGCCGAGGCAGCCAAACATGCGCGCCTTGCCGTACTCAAAGAAACTGTTACGGCTCACGCGTTCAATGTAGGCCTCAATGGCTCCTGAGCCCGCCGAAAAGACAAAGCCGATATAAATGCCGCCGCTCAGCGCGCCCAGCCAGATGCTGGCTTTCAGTAACGGCGCAAAGACGTAGAGGAAGAAAGGGGCAAACAGGAACAGCAGCACGGAGATGATCCACAGCAGGTGTTTTTTCAGCCCCAGTTTATCCGAGATCACCCCAAGCACCGGCTGGAAGGCAATGGCCGAGAGTGAGATGCAGGAGAAGACGATGCCGGTATGGGTTTTATTGAGGCCGATGATATCCGACAGCCAGATCGGCAGGAACGGAAAGCAGGTGGCCATGATGAAAAAGTAGAGAAAGAAGAACAGCCCGAAAATCCAGAAATTAGGGTTGTCTTTGTGGGTACAGGTTGTTGTGTTCATTATTTTTATCCTCAACGGAGGGCCAGTTTCCCGGCCCGTCACCTTTACACGCGTTCCACGCCAATCAGGATGGCGCTTTCCGGATCGAGAATCGGCAGCGCAATGCCCGCCTGCATCAGCCACTCACCGCTCGCCGTTTGCGGCGTTTCCATCCACGCCGGCAGCTTGCGCATGGTATGGCCTCCTTCACCGGTGATGTGAATATCAGGGTGATCGAGCAGCGAAATACGATACTGCGCGCTGGCCTCAAGCCCCGGCATGCGCAGCGGCATCATCAACGTGTAGTCCGGCATGGCAAGCTGGCTGACGATAAACAGTCCCTGCGTTTTATCTTCGCTCACAATACCCTGTGCCAGCGTAGTGGCATCCGGCATATCCACGCGCCAGTGGGTGCCCTGATGGATAACCTCGCGCCACTGCTTATACAGCGCGGCGTAACGGCGATAACCTTCGCGCTCCTGCTCATCAACGGTGAGGGGATCCAGTTCCAGCCCCATATGGCCAAACAGCGCCGTCAGACCGCGAAATTCAATGCTGTGCTGGCGGAAGGTGGCGTGACATTTATGATGACCGATATGCGCCCCCATCACCTCCGGCGGAAAGAAGTAGCTCATGCCGCGCTGGATAGCGTTGCGCTCCAGCGCATCGTTGTTGTCCGAGGCCCAGAAGCGGTGGCAGCGCGTCAGCACCTCATAATCAATTCGCCCCCCGCCGGAGGAGCAGGATTCAAATTCGACGTGCGGGAAACGCTTGCCCAGCACGTCCAGCAGACGATAAAACTGGCGGGTTTGCGCGTCGGCGGCGGCCTTTCCGTCGTGACCCGGCTGCACCAGCTCACGGTTCATGTCCCACTTCACGTAGTCGACCTCATGTTCACCCAGAAGCCAGCTCATGCGCTCCACCAGGTAATCAAACGCCTGCGGAATGTTCAGGTTAAGCACCAGCTGGTGCCGCCCGGTATGTTGCCTGTAGCCGGGCAACGCCAGCACCCAGTCGGGATGCGCACGATAAAGATCGGAATCCGGGTTAATCATCTCCGGCTCAACCCAGATGCCAAACGCCATGCCGAGCTGTTTCACATGGCTGATGACCGGCGTGAGGCCGTTCGGGTACTTCTTCTCGTCCAGATACCAGTCACCCAGCGCGGCGTAGTCGTCGTTGCGACCTTTGAACCAGCCGTCGTCGATGATAAAGCGCTCCACGCCCAGCTCGGCCGCCTCGTCGGCCATGCGCATGATGTAGTCCGGGTCGTGGTTAAAGTAGATGCCTTCCCAGGTATTGAGGTGAACCGGGCGCGGTTTGTTTTCGGGGAAGCGGATAACGTTGTCGCGAAGGTAATGGTGAAACTGCTGGCTCATGCCGTTCAGGCCCTGCGCGGAGTAGCTTGCATACAGGCGCGGCGTCCAGAGCGTGTCGCCCTCCTCAATCGCCATTTCGCCCGGCAGGTAGAGGGCTTCAGCCTGCAGATAGCGGCGGCCGTCGGTTTTGGCTTCCGCACGCAGGCGGTGGTTGCCGCTCCAGCCCAGATGCACGCCCCAGACGTCGCCGTGCATTTCGCTGAACGACGGCGTACCGGCAATCAGCGCCGGGAAGTGTTCATGGGAGGTTTTACCCCGGCGGTTTTCAATCACAAAGCTGTCGTGCTCAAGCGTCACGCGGTGCGGCTGAAATTCCCGGATCCAGCGTCCGTGGAAGGCCATCACCTCCCGTGCGCGTTCGGCCACGGGTAGCGTTATGGCAAAACGGTCCACCTGCCACGCCTGCGCTTTCAGGTTGGTTAAGCCGTGACGCACCGCCAGCACACCGCTGGCGTCCAGCGCCAGCTCGCTGGTCAGCCGCAGGCCCGCATGTTCATCTTCTGCCGTAATCGTCAGGGTTTGCCCCTGCTGCTGGACGTCTGTGGTGCTAAAGAGAGGTGAACCGTCCAGGCCCAGACGATGCCCTTCAATACCGGGCGACCCAAACAGGCCGTGCCCCAGCTCGGCCATCAGCGTGACCGGAGAATCCACATCCAGCCTGCCGTTGGCAACTGGCCGGGAAAGGGTTTCAGCATTCTGCGGCGAAAAGTGCTGAAGATGCGGCCCCCAGTAAATAATTTCGGCGAACGGGTACGTTTTTATCACCACATCCACCGTCGCGCTTTCGAGTCGTAAAATGGAATCTTGCATCAGACATCTCCTGTCATGGGATGCCTTGAGTTTTGATCCGAAACGTTTCGGATACAAACCAAAACGTTTCGGATTTGTGATCGGGTTTAGAAAATGGAGAGATTCAGGCCGTCTGGCCGGGAGAGAATTCGGGCTGCCAGAGCACCTGGAGCTGCTCGATCGCCTCGCCGTTGATCAGCTGGCGAACCATATCGGCAATCTGTTTCCCGACGCCCTGACGGGTGGACTGGATCACTGCCGCCACGTCAGCATCGACGATGCTATCCTGCGGAAGCCCGTCATAAACCACCAGCGCAACGGCGTTCTCGCCGGTCAGGCGGCCCAGCTCCGCCAGCGCCATCGCCGCGCCGTCGCCGTGAGTGTTGCAGTCGGTAATGATGGCCGTGGGCGGCTGCGACAGCGAGAGAAGCTCTTTCGTGGTGGCATACCCCACCCGGCGTGAAGGGGGCATGGCGCGCAGCCATTCGCTGGAAAGCCCGGCTTCCCGCAACGCGTCCAGATAGCCCTGACGGCGCTGGGTGATGAATGCCTGATTGTTGCTTTCGCCCAGCAGGGCAATGCGCTGATGGCCTTTTCCGATCAGCCAGCGGGTCGCATTGTACGTACCGGCATAGTTGTCGAAGTCGAACCACGCGTACGGCTGCGGGAGATGGCTGCGCCCGAGCGCCAGGAAAGGAAAACCGGCCGCCTGCAGTTGCTCAAGACGGGGATCGCGATCCAGCGTGTGGGCCACGATCAGCGCATCCACGCGGCGGCTTTGCACCATGCGCATATAGCTGTGTTTATCGGCCAGATCGTCATCGGCAATCAGCAACAAATCGATTTCATGTCGCGCCAGTTCGTGGCTAATTTCGCCGACCATGTCCATAAATACGCTGTTATTGAGCGGAACAGGATGGACCGGGAACACCAGCCCAACGGCGTCAATTTTGCCCATCTTCAGGCGGCGGGCGAAGGTGTTCGGTCGGTAACCACGGCGCTGGGCCTCTGCTTCCACGCGTGCGCGCGTCTCGGCGGAGACGTCGTCATATCCGTTGAGGGCGCGGCTGACGGTGGTGACCGACAGCCCCAGTTCTTTGGCAATGGCTTTAAGCGACATGAGTTTCCGTATCTCTGTTAGTTTTGTTCCGCCACCAGCAGCGCGTAAGTGTCTGGCTCCAGGGCCTTGAAGATGTGCGGCTGGTCGGCGGGATAACAAATGTAATCCCCTGCGCCGAGCTCTTCCGCCGCGTCGAGCAGGCCGACCAGCGCCCGCCCCTGCGTCACAATAATATGTTCCACCGAGCCCGGCGGATGCGGCTGAGAAAGACGGTCTGCGCCCGGTTGGGTCATCAGAAGATAGATATCGCGGCGCGCGCCGGGAGGGCATGCCGCCAGCAAAATGGCTTCATAATTAGCCTCTCCGGCGACCACTTTCGTCCCTTCACCACGGCGTATCACCTGCGTGGTCGGTAGCTGCGGCTCAAGCAAACGGGCGAAAGGAATATCCAGCGCCACGCAGAGCGACCACAGCGTTTCCAGGCTAGGGTTACCGTTGCCGGACTCCAGCTGGGAAAGCGTGGATTTTGCGATCCCGGCACGGCGGGCAATTTCCGCCAGTGAAAGCCCGGTTCGCAGGCGTTCTCGCACCAGACTTTTGGCGATCAGGCTGATCGGCTGCGTCATATAACGGCCTCTTGTTCTATAAAACGAACGAATCGTTCGCCTTGAAAATCAGTTTCGTTGCGTTCATTATAATGGATACACGTTCGATATGGCTAAAATTGTATGAAGCATCATCTCTCTTGTCTGAAAGGCGACACCATAAAAGCAATCATTCTGGTCTGCCTGGCGGTGGGCGTGGTCGGGATGTCCTACGGCTCGCTGGCGATGGCCTACGGTTTCCCGGTCTGGGTGCCGTTTGTGCTCTCCATTACCGTGCTGGCGGGCGCGTCTGAGTTCATGTTTATCGGCATCGTGGCGAGCGGCGGCAATCCGCTGGCGGCCGCGGCGGCAGGTTTGCTGGTCAACGCGCGCCACGTGCCGTTTGGCGTGACGGTGCGTGAGCTGGTGGGCAAGCGCGGTCTGAGCCTGCTGGGCTGCCACATCATGAACGATGAAAGCGTGGTGTTTGGCCTGTCGCAAAAAACCGCCGAGCAGCGTAAAGCCGCCTACTGGCTGTGCGGCTTAGGCGTCGCCCTCGTCTGGCCGCTTGGCGCGCTGTTGGGGGCTATGGTCGGCAAGCTGCTGCCCGACCCGGAGACCATCGGGCTGGATGCGGTATTCCCGGCGATACTGCTGGCGTTAGTGGTTCCCGCATTTAAAAACCGTACCACGCTGATCCGCGCCTGCAGCGGCGCCGTGTTATCGCTCGCCGCCGTGCCGTTTGCCCCGGTGGGATTACCGGTACTGCTCTCTTTACTCGGTCTTGCCGCGAGGAAAAAATAATGGAAAACATGACGATCTTTATTCTCGGCATCGCCATTCTTTCTGCCGGAACCTATTTAATGCGCCTTGGCGGCGCCAAACTCGGCAACCGGCTGGCGCTGTCGGAGCGTTCTCAGGCGCTGCTGTCAGATGCGGCAACGGTATTGCTGTTCTCCGTGGCGCTGGCGACCACCTTTTATGAGGGAGAACACTTCGCGGGCATGGCGCGCGTGCTGGGCGTGGCGTTTGCGGTGTTTTTAGCCTGGCGGAAAATGCCGTTAATCGTGGTCATTGTGGCTGCGGCGGTGGTGACGGCATTGCTGCGTGTGGCGGGCATAAACTAAAAAAGCGCCCCGGGGGCGCTCTTTCGACGGTGTGACTCGCTTATTTGTTCAGTTCAGCAGTCATGTGTACGCGGTTACCGGTGAATGCCTGGGTAATTTTGTACGAAGACGCGCCCGCTTCCTGAGCCTGAGCCTGAGCCGCGATTTTCGCTTCTGCACCATCAATGGTAGAGGCGGTTGCGGTTACGGTCTGCGCAGCGAAAGAACCAAAAGAAGTAGCCAGAGCGATTACAGCGACAAAAGTTTTGATGCTTTTCATAATATAAACCCTTTCATTAAGTTGTTTAGGTAAGGCACCATGCCTTGATGAGATAAATACTAGACCTCATCGCGAACAACTAAAAGCGGAAGGATTTGCTATTATCATTCAAAATTACTGATTAACTATTAATCGCTGTGGATGGGTATAAATGGTTGCCCTTCCCGGCTTGCAGAAACCCACCAGCGTCAGGTTGCAGCGCTCGGCCACCTCCACCGCCAGCGTCGTTGCCGCCGACACGGCAAACAGGATCTCCACCCCGCACATCGCCGATTTTTGCACCATCTCATAGCTGGCGCGGCTGGAAACGAGTGCGGCGCCCTGCTGCCAAACCTCACTTTCACGCGCACGACGACCGAGCAGCTTATCCAGCGCCACGTGGCGGCCCACGTCTTCATGCCCACCGGCAATCTCTCCCGACGGCAATACCCACGCCGCCGCGTGCGTGCAGCCGCTGAGCTGGCCGATAGGCTGTACATCGTTGAGGTGCTCAAGCGCAGGGTCGAGGTGCGCCAGATTAAAGGTCTGAGTAAACGGCAGTGGTGAAACAGGTTTGCCAATATCGTTGAGCTGCTCAACGCCGCACACGCCGCAGCCGGTACGCCCGGCCAGCGCGCGTCGACGCTCTTTCAGCCCCATAAAGCGGCGGCTGGAGAGCTCGATTTGCACTTCCAGGCCGTTGCAGGCCTGCACCACGTCCATGCCATAGATATCTTGCGGATGCTCGATGATGCCTTCCGAGAGGGAAAAACCGATGGCGAACAGCTCAAGATCTTTCGGAGACGCCATCATCACCACATGCGATATGCCGTTGTAAACGAGCGCAACGGGCACTTCTTCGGCCAGAAAATCGGGTATGGCATCGGTTATGTGGGGCGGTCGGTGTACCGACAGTTCCACAATGCCGGCAGGCAGGGGTGACGAGTGGGGATCACGGTTTTGTTTAGACACAGCGGTATTCCTGAACAACCACGGAAGCGAGCGTGCTATTGCAGCATAAACCACAGGCTGTACGCATAGTATGGATCAACTTTTCGACAACCATTCTCCTACTCATTTAGCAGGGGTGCAACCTGCCACCGGCTACACCGCTTTAACATGCAGAGCTGTTAACGTGATCAATATCACACTTTATAATCAACATGGTGATAATACGTTCACTTTGTATTAACGCCATTAGAACAGCTGTACCGACAATGTGGTATTCTGATGATATCCCTCGTGGAATTGAGGGATTAACGCAAATTTTTTCCTTTGCGGTCATTCTTCAACCGCGAAGTCAAAACTACATATGTAAGCAATGTCGAAACAAGGAGTGACCCATGCAGGTCAGCAGAAGGCAGTTCTTTAAGATCTGCGCTGGCGGTATGGCAGGCACCACGGCAGCGGCACTGGGCTTTGCGCCCGGCGTAGCGCTGGCGGAAACGCGGCAGTATAAACTGCTGCGCACCCGTGAAACCCGTAATACCTGTACGTACTGCTCTGTCGGTTGCGGGCTGTTGATGTATAGCCTCGGCGACGGTGCTAAAAACGCCAAAGCGTCTATTTTCCATATCGAAGGCGACCCGGATCACCCGGTTAACCGCGGCGCATTGTGCCCGAAAGGGGCCGGTCTGGTGGACTTTATCCACTCCGAAAGCCGCCTGAAATTCCCTGAATACCGCGCGCCGGGTTCCGACAAATGGCAGCAAATCAGCTGGGAAGAGGCGTTTGACCGCATCGCTAAACTGATTAAAGAAGACCGCGATGCCAACTTTGTTGAGAAAAACGCCGACGGCGTCACGGTCAACCGCTGGCTCTCCACCGGGATGCTGTGTGCCTCTGCTTCCAGCAACGAAACCGGTTATTTAACCCAGAAATTTACGCGCGCACTCGGTATGCTCGCGGTCGACAACCAGGCGCGTGTCTGACACGGACCAACGGTAGCAAGTCTTGCTCCAACATTTGGTCGCGGTGCGATGACCAACCACTGGGTCGACATCAAGAACGCCAACCTCATTGTGGTGATGGGCGGTAACGCCGCTGAAGCGCACCCTGTCGGGTTCCGCTGGGCGATGGAAGCCAAAATCCACAACGGTGCGAAACTGATTGTGATCGATCCCCGCTTCACGCGTACTGCGTCAGTGGCGGATTTCTACACCCCTATTCGTTCAGGTACTGACATCACTTTCCTGTCAGGCGTACTGCTGTACCTGATGACCAACGAAAAATACAACCGCGAATACACCGAAGCCTATACCAACGCCAGCCTGATCGTGCGTGAGGATTACCACTTCGAAGATGGTCTGTTTAGCGGTTACGACGCCGAAAAACGCAAGTACGACAAAACCAGCTGGAACTACGAGCTGGATGAGAAAGGTTTTGCGAAGCGTGACACCACGTTGCAACACCCGCGCTGCGTGTGGAACCTGCTGAAAGAGCACGTCTCCCGCTACACGCCGGAGGTTGTCGAAAACATCTGCGGTACGCCGAAGGCGGACTTCCTGAAGGTGTGCGAGCTGATCGCCGAAACCAGCGCGAAAGACAAAACCGCGTCGTTCCTGTACGCCCTCGGCTGGACGCAACACTCCATCGGCGCGCAGAACATCCGCACCATGGCGATGGTGCAGCTGCTGCTCGGCAACATGGGGATGGCAGGCGGCGGCGTGAACGCCCTGCGCGGTCACTCCAACATTCAGGGTCTGACCGACCTCGGCCTGCTGTCCCAAAGCCTGCCGGGCTACATGAACCTGCCAAGCGAGAAACAGACCGACCTGCAGACCTACCTGACGGCCAGCACGCCTAAACCGCTGCTTGAAGGCCAGGTGAACTACTGGGGCAACTATCCGAAGTTCTTCGTCTCGATGATGAAAGCGTTCTTCGGCGACAAGGCAACGGCGGAAAACAGCTGGGGCTTTGACTGGCTGCCGAAGTGGGATAAAGGTTACGACGTTCTGCAGTATTTCGAGATGATGCACCAGGGCAAAGTGAACGGCTATCTGTGCCAGGGCTTTAACCCGGTTGCCTCGTTCCCGAACAAGAACAAGGTTGTTGAGTCGCTGTCGAAACTGAAGTTCCTGGTGACGATTGACCCGCTCAATACCGAAACCTCGACCTTCTGGCAGAACCACGGTGAATCGAACGACGTCGATCCGTCGAAGATTCAGACCGAAGTGTTCCGTCTGCCATCGACCTGCTTTGCGGAAGAAAACGGCTCTATCGTCAACTCCGGGCGCTGGCTGCAGTGGCACTGGAAAGGCGCGGACGCCCCGGGCATCGCCATGAACGACGGCGAGATCCTGGCCGGTATCTTCTTACGCCTGCGTAAGATGTATGCGGCTGAAGGCGGCGCGAACCCTGAGCCTGTGCTGAACATGACCTGGAACTACTCGACGCCGGAAAACCCAGCGCCGGAAGAAGTGGCGATGGAGAGCAACGGTAAGGCGCTGGCGGACGTTATCGACCCGGCCACCGGCACCGTGCTGGCGAAGAAAGGCGATCAGCTCAGTACCTTCGCGCACCTGCGTGACGACGGCACCACCTCCAGCGGCTGCTGGATCTTTGCCGGTAGCTGGACGCCGAAAGGCAACCAGATGGCCAACCGCGATAACGCCGACCCGTCGGGTCTGGGCAATACGCTGGGCTGGGCATGGGCATGGCCGCTCAACCGCCGTATCCTCTATAACCGTGCCTCCGCTGACCCGCAGGGTAACCCGTGGGATCCGAAGCGTCAGCTTCTGAAATGGGACGGCGCGAAATGGGGCGGCGTGGATATTCCGGACTACAGCACTGCCGCACCAGGCAGCGACGTCGGGCCGTTTATCATGCAGCCTGAAGGGATGGGGCGTCTGTTCGCTATCGATAAGATGGCGGAAGGTCCGTTCCCGGAACACTATGAGCCGTTTGAGACGCCGCTGGGCACCAACCCGCTGCACCCGAACGTGGTTTCTAACCCGGCAGCCCGTATCTTCAAGAGCGATTTTGAAGCGCTGGGTAAAAAGGACAAGTTCCCGTACGTGGGCACCACTTACCGTCTGACCGAGCACTTCCACTACTGGACCAAACACGCGCTGCTTAACGCCATCGCTCAGCCGGAACAGTTTGTGGAGATCGGCGAGAAGCTGGCGAACAAGCTCGGCATTGCCCATGGCGATACCGTGAAGGTCTCCTCTAACCGTGGCTATATCAAAGCCAAGGCGGTGGTGACCAAGCGTATTCGCACGCTGAACGTTCACGGTCAGCAGGTGGATACCATCGGCATCCCAATTCACTGGGGCTATGAGGGCGTGGCGAAGAAAGGGTTCATTGCGAACACCCTGACGCCATTCGTCGGTGATGCGAATACGCAGACGCCGGAGTTTAAGGCCTTCCTCGTGAACGTGGAAAAGGTGTAACGGAGACGACTTATGGCTTATCAATCTCAAGACATTATCCGTCGTTCCGCGACTAACGGTTTCACGCCCGCGCCTCAGGCGCGGGACCACCAGCAGGAAGTGGCGAAGCTTATCGACGTGACCACCTGTATCGGCTGTAAAGCCTGTCAGGTGGCCTGCTCTGAGTGGAACGATCTGCGTGACGAAGTGGGCCACAACGTCGGGGTGTACGACAACCCGGCGGACCTGACCGCCAAGTCCTGGACGGTGATGCGTTTCTCGGAAGTGGAGCAGAACGACAAGCTGGAATGGCTTATCCGCAAAGACGGCTGTATGCACTGTGCGGATCCGGGCTGCCTGAAGGCATGTCCGTCAGAAGGGGCTATCATTCAGTATGCCAACGGCATCGTCGACTTCCAGTCCGAGCAGTGCATTGGCTGCGGCTACTGCATCGCGGGCTGTCCGTTCGACGTACCGCGCCTGAACCCGGAAGACAACCGCGTCTACAAATGCACCCTGTGCGTGGACCGCGTTACCGTCGGCCAGGAGCCTGCCTGTGTGAAGACCTGCCCAACCGGCGCCATCCACTTTGGTTCTAAAGAGGATATGAAAACGCTGGCGGCAGAGCGAGTGGGCGAGCTGAAAACCCGTGGTTATGACAACGCGGGCCTGTACGATCCGGCCGGGGTGGGCGGTACGCACGTGATGTACGTGCTGCACCACGCCGACAAGCCGAACCTGTATCACGGCCTGCCGGAGAACCCGGAAATCAGC
Organism: Enterobacter sp. EC_50; assembly: GCF_019584525.1. Lineage (NCBI taxonomy): Bacteria > Pseudomonadati > Pseudomonadota > Gammaproteobacteria > Enterobacterales > Enterobacteriaceae > Enterobacter > Enterobacter sp. EC_50. The sequence goes on from NZ_VDAF01000029.1 coordinate 16,131, forward strand.
GCCACCGTGAAGTTCTGGAAAGGCATCTGGAAACCGCTGGCAGCGGTGGGCTTTGCTGCCACCTTCGCAGCGAGCATCTTCCATTACGTCGGCGTCGGTCCGAACCGCGCGGAAGAGGAAGACGACAACCTGCATGAAGAGAAAGACGAGGTGCGCAAATGAGAAAACGTGACACCATCGTGCGCTACACCGCGCCGGAACGCATCAACCACTGGGTCACCGCCTTCTGCTTCATGCTGGCGGCGATAAGCGGGCTGGGGTTCTTCTTCCCGTCCTTCAACTGGCTGATGCAGATCATGGGGACACCACAGCTGGCGCGCATCCTGCACCCGTTTGTGGGCGTCATCATGTTCGCGTCGTTCATCATCATGTTTTTCCGCTACTGGCACCATAACCTAATCAATCGGGATGATATCTTTTGGGCGAAGAATATTCGTAAGATCGTCGTCAACGAGGAGGTGGGTGACACCGGGCGTTATAACTTCGGCCAGAAATGCGTATTCTGGGCGGCGATTATCTTCCTGGTCCTGCTGCTGGTCAGCGGCGTGATCATCTGGCGTCCGTACTTTGCGCCTGCTTTCTCAATCCCGGTGATCCGATTCGCGCTGATGCTGCATTCATTTGCCGCAGTGGCGTTAATTGTGGTTATCATGGTGCATATCTACGCCGCCCTCTGGGTGAAAGGCACCATTACCGCGATGGTGGAGGGATGGGTCACCAGCACGTGGGCGAAGAAACATCACCCGCGTTGGTACCGTGAAGTCCGCCAGAAACAGGAAAAGTCATCTGAATGAGTATTCGCATAATCCCGCAAGATGAGCTGGGGTCGAGCGAGAAACGCACGGCGGATTATATTCCGCCGTTGTTATTCCCCAGACTCAAGAACCTCTACAACCGCCGCGCAGAGCGTCTGCGCGAGCTGGCAGAGAACAACCCGCTGGGTGATTTTCTGCGCTTTGCCGCGCTGGTCGCCCACGCGCAGGAAGTGGTGCTGTACGACCACCCGCTGCAAATGGACCTGACCGCGCGGATCAAAGAAGCCAACGCGCAGGGTAAGCCGCCGCTGGACATTCACGTCCTGCCGCGCGACAAGCACTGGCAAAAGCTGCTGCATTCGCTGATTGCCGAGCTGAAGCCGGAAATGAGCGGAACCGCGCTGGCGGTCATTGAGAATCTGGAAAAAGCGTCCGATCTGGAGCTAGAAGAGATGGCGAGCGCGCTGTTTGCGTCCGACTTCTCGCTGGTCAGCAGCGATAAGGCGCCGTTTATCTGGGCAGCCCTGTCGCTCTACTGGGCACAAATGGCAAGCCTGATCCCGGGCAAAGCTCGCGCCGAATACGGCGAGGCGCGCCAGTTCTGCCCGGTATGCGGCTCTATGCCGGTCTCCAGCATGGTGCAAATCGGCACCACTCAGGGGCTGCGCTACCTGCACTGCAACCTGTGTGAAACCGAGTGGCACGTGGTGCGCATCAAGTGCAGCAACTGCGAGCAGACCCGCGATCTCAACTACTGGTCGCTGGAAAATGAAGACGCGGCGGTGAAAGCCGAAAGCTGCGGCGACTGCGGCACCTACCTGAAGATTCTCTATCAGGAAAAGGACCCGAAAGTCGAAGCGGTGGCCGACGATCTCGCCTCGCTGATTCTGGACGCAAAGATGGAGCAGGAGGGCTTTGCCCGCAGCTCGATCAACCCGTTCCTGTTCCCGGGTGAAGGGGAGTAATTCCCTGTGACAGTGCCGGGCAGCGCGTGCTTGCCCGGCCTGTAATTCGACAGCAATACCCGCCGCCTTTCATGCCAGATACTCTCCATTCTCGTTGAGAGACGCGTTATCGCCTTTGCGAGCCGCTTTCCAGGTTGTTGCCCTCAACACTATTCTTGTTTTCTTTTGAATCAAACCAGGCTATAAAACTGTTCATCCATACAGTAAAAGGGATTATTCATGGCGCTGGAAAAGGGTATTGCACAGCTGGTTCAGGGATTTATCGCTGCAGGGCGGCCCTCGTCACGTCGCCAAAGCATTGAGGTGCGACGAGCAGGCTATATTGCCAGCACAGGGCTTGCCGGGGAGACCGAAACGCGCGTTCAGGTGGAGACGCTTGTTCTTGAGGGTCTTACCATTCGGGTATTTTCACCTCTCAATGCGCCTGAACTATTGCCTGCTGCCATCTACTACCACGGCGGATGCTTTATCAGCGGCGGCTTTGATACCCATGACAACCAGCTCCGTCAGTTAGCCTGCTACGGCAATTGCCGGGTGGTTGCGATTCAATACAGGCTGGCGCCGGAGCATAGCTTCCCCGCCGCACATGACGATGCGGAAAGAGGTGCAGATCTGGTCTGGCAATATGCGGACAAACTGGGCGTGGATAAAAACCGGATCACCTTTTGCGGAGACAGCGCGGGGGGACATCTGGCGCTGGTAACGGCGCTGCGGCTTAAGGCTAAAGGGCTCTGGCAGCCTGTACAGCTTATTCTTATCTACCCCATGCTCGACGCCACGGCCAGTTTTGAAAGCTATACCCTCAACGGCATGGATTACGTAATTACTCGCGATACCCTGCTGAGCGGCTATGAAATATATCTGGCTGGAGCCGACCGTAAGCATCCTGAGGTTAGCCCGCTGTGGCGAGAAGACTTCAGCGGCCTGCCAGCTGTCCATATCGTTACCGCTGAGTACGATCCGTTATGCGATGAAGGAGAGGCGCTGTTTCAACGCCTCACGGAGCAAGGAGTGACATGTACCGCTCAGCGATGGCTGGGAGTAATACATGGCTTCTTCCAGCTTGGTGGAATTAGCCAATCAGCGCGAGATATTATGCGGGATATCGCCGGGCGGATTCAGCACGCCCGGGGAGCGTAAACAGGAGATTACTCCTCCTCGTTCCCGCCCTCTTCATACGCGCCAAAAGGCTTCGCCGGAAGAACAATGTAGGTGCCTTCAAACACCGCGCCCGGCGTTTTATCGCCAAACAGTTCGACCTGCATTTGTACGCGCGCCTTGCGGCCGCGTGCCAGACGGTCAAGATCGCCACCCAGTGATCCCAGATCGGCCACGGCGGTCGGCTTGCCGCTTATCGGCGCGCTATAGCGAATGTGGGCATCGGCCAGAATGATGGTCCCGCCCAGATGGCGCTCGCGCAGCATCAGCCAGATAAGCCCCCAGCCGGTGAGCGTGGCCAGTGAGAAAAGACTTCCGGCAAACAGGGTGTGGTGCGGATTCTGGTTGCCGGTTTCCGGCATGGTGGTAATAAATTTTTGTCCGGTGTACTGCTGAATGCGTACGCCCATTTTTTCGCTGAGCGGAATGTGCTGATACCAGGCCTGCTGCAGCTGTCCGCACCAGTCGGCGCGATGCAGAATATCGTCCAGCGTGGCGATGGGTTTGATCATCAAAAAATGACGAATCGGGGTGGTTTGCGGGGTTGTGATTTCACCCTGATTCACAAAACCGAGTTTAGCGAAGAACTCCACGGCATCTTCGCGGGCGCTACAGGTGACGCGCTTAACGCCTTCCTGGCGGGCGACGGATTCCAGGGTCATCGCCATTAGCGTCCCCAGACCTTTGTCCTGCACGGAGGGATGAACCGCCATAAAGCGAATAGACGCTTCGTTATCGGCGTTGATATACAAACGCCCGACGGCCACAAGGTTGCCCTCTTCGTCCATCACCATCTGATGGTGGGCCATCGCGTCCCAGGCGTCTCGCTCAGAGCCTTTTGGCTGATGTAATGGCTTGCGTAGCATTTCCCAGCGGAACTGGTAATAGGCTTCTAACTCTTCTTCCGTTTGCGGTACTCGAAGGTGATACATAGCTGTACTCTCTCTTGTTACCCGCGGCCACGCCGTAAGTATGCTCATACCTGGAGCCAGAATGTGACGGGGCCATCGTTCACCAGCGATACCTGCATATCTGCAGCGAATCGTCCGGTTTGCGTATTCATTTCCTGCTGGCGACAACGCTCAACAAAGTACTCGTAAAGCGCTTCTGCACGATCCGGCGCGGCGCCTTTCGAGAAACTCGGGCGCATGCCGCGCTCGGTATCCGCTGCCAGCGTAAACTGGGAAACCACCAGCACGCTGCCGCCCGCCTGCTGGACGTTCAGGTTCATCTTGCCTTCCGCATCGCTGAAAATACGGTAGCCAAGCACGCGCTCACACAAGCGGTTGGCTTTTTGTTCGTCATCATCCTTTTCGACACCTAACAACACCAAAAGTCCTGGGCCAATTTCACCCGTCACCTCTCCCTCCACGGTGACGCTGGCACGGGTTACGCGCTGTATCAATGCAATCATGGTTGGTCTGCTTCTTGTTGTTTTTCAGCTTCTGCTGCTTTTTTAAGTTCGCGGTATACACCGAGAGTGACAGTTATTTCAGCACCAAGCAAGACGATACACCAGGTCCAGTAGACCCAGACAAACAAAATGGGGATCACCGCCAGCACGCCGTAAATCAGCTGATAGGACGGAAACATGGTGATGTAAAGGGCAAACCCTTTCTTACCGAGCTCAAAGAGCAACGCCGCCACCAGCGCCCCCACGACCGCATCGCGGTTAGGCACGCGCGTGGTCGGCACCACGCTATAGAGCAACCAGAACGAGAGCCACGACAGGATCAATGGAAAGATGCGAAGCACATTATCAATCACGCCGTTTAAATCACTCGCCCAGCGCAGGGAAAGCAGATATGAACTGATCGCGAGGCTCGCCCCGGCCAGCAGCGGCCCCAGCGTGAGGATCATCCAGTACACGGCAAAGGAATAGACCTTTGGCCGCGCTTTTTTACTCCGCCAGATCGTGTTCAGCGCGTTATCGATGGCGTACATCAACAGCAGCGCGGTGACAATAAGACCGCATGCCCCCACTGCCGTCATCTTGCTGGAGTTAGCAACAAACTGCTCAATGTAGTTCTGGATGACATCCCCGGTTGCCGGAATGAAATTCGCGAAGACAAAATGACGAAGCTGCACGCTGACGTCCGCAAACATCGGAAAGGCGGAGAACAGGGCAAAGATGACCGCCACCAGCGGCACCAATGAGAGCAGCGACACGTAGGCGAGGTTACCCGCCAGCGTGGTCATATTGTCCTCATCAATCCGGTGCCAGAGCAGTTTCAGCCAGGCCCGCAGCGGGCGAGTATGGTGCGTGGCTTTTTGATGAACGGTTTTTAGCATAGCTGCTTCGCAAAGTAGTCTGGTATCGTCTCTTTTCCGGTCACCAGAATTGACGTAATACCCAACTGGTTAGCTCCCTCTATATTATCGGCGTTGTCGTCGAAAAAGACCGCATCGGCCGCGGTGAATCCCTCTGCCTGCAGAACAGCCTGATAAATTCGCGCTTCAGGCTTACGCATCCCCATCTCCTGCGAGAGGTAGATCTTATCTGCCGCCGCCTTAACTTCAGGGTACTCCTCAGGCCAGAACGTGGTGTGCAGACGGTTGGTGTTTGACAGCACAACGACCCGATGCCCCTGCTCGCGCAGTTTGTGCATGATGTCGATCACCTCAGGGCGAACCGCCACAAATACCGCCTGCCAGCCGTGGGAAAACTGTTCATAGCTTAACGAAAGCCCCATCTCCTGGCAGAAACGTTCAGCGAATGCTTCATCGCTGATTTCACCGCGCTCATGCTGGTGGAAGGTCTCGCCCATCGCGAAGTTCTGCTTTAAGGTCGCCAGCGGCACGCGGCTAAAATCACTCCATGCACCCAACACGCGATTAAAATCGATATCGACGATGACGTTTCCTAAATCAAAGATATAAAGCATGTTTATCTCCTGCTCGCCGTGGAGAGGTAACTGTAGCGGGAATAAAGAGATTTGACTATGGATGCGGTCTAAGGTGTGCGATCGATTTTTACGGCGCGTTTTTACGACAGTAAAGCGAAGGGACGTTTGACGCGGCAAAAATCCAGGCCCCCCGATACTCATCGATCATCAGGCTCAGCTCCCTACCCGGCGTGCGGTAAAAACCCGGTAGCGTTGCGTTGATATCAGCCTCATCCGCATTATCGGCAAAGGTTTTAACAATACGATTGTTATTTAACACGCGCGCGTTCTCATGGTCACTGTAGTGAAAATAGATGGTACGATTAACTTCAGTAACCGTTTGACCAAATAATTTACCGTTAATAACCGTAGACCCCTCCCGATGCTGCATCCGCCAGGAAACCGTACCCACAAATCGGTTTTTACCAATCGTCCATTCCACATCTCCCGTACAGCGTATCGGCGTACTCGATAAATGCGAATAAGCTAACCAGCCACTGCTGACAGCGGCCGCCAGAAATGCCGCCAGCAAAATGATACGGTTCCGGAGAGTGATCATTTTTCGTGCGCCCAAAAATAATGGGTGGTACATAACGCCGTCGCGTCCCTTCGCGCATCGTTATTACAGACAAACGCCGCGATTCGCTCCGTTTTACTATAGCCGACGAGAAAAACGTATCGTTTTTCGGCACACAGACCGGGATTATTGTTTAGCAGGCGCACGTAATGATCCTGAATATGTTCGTTAGGTGCATAAAAAAGTTGGCAGGCCTGGGTCGTGCTGCCCGTTGAAAGGGGAATGTAGTGACTAAACGGCATGTTCTGGTGCTTTTTATATAATATTCCCCCGTTGATAAGCGCGATCAACAAAAGCGTTGCGGTCGTTATTATCAGCCAGGCTGGCCTCTGCCTCGCGGCGCCCTTGGCAACGAGCACGTCTTTATTGGCTATGACTGGCTCAGCGGTTGGGACAAATAATTCAACCTCGGTAGCCTCGGAAAGCATAAGCCCGCGACGCGAAATCGTTTTTACCGTATCGCGCGGTAAGCCCACCTCAGCGAGGGCATTGCGTAATGTCAAAATAGCCTGGTAAAAGGTATTCGGCGTAGTGACGTCATTGCGCTCCCCCCATCCCACCAGCATTAACTGGTTTTGCGAAATTATTTCTCCGGGATGGGTGATGAGATAAAGAAAACAGAGGTTGGCAGGAAGCTGCAATTGTATCGAGCGCCCGGTAATATGATTTACCAGGTTTTTGTTTTCTGGATCATACTCGACCAATTTGTTAATAAGATACAATTTTCCTTTCCTCAGCAATAACAACCCTTAACTATATACACCAGAAAGATATACGTATATTTAACAACAGTATAGGTCAGAAGGATCAGGACGCGATACCACCCCAACTAAGATTAAGAATAACACATTGTTTTTCAATCAGTTAAAAGACAGTTTTCTTAGGTTTCTCTCATCTAAAACGACATAATGAGATTTCATTACACTTCGCCCGGCCCACTCATTATATTGAGCCCCAAGTCGCGAAAAGACTGTCGTTACGGCCGATTTAAGAAACGAATCTTTAGCTATTAGTGCTATTTCGTAAATCATCCTCCGGGATTTTTTTTGTCGAATAATCTTAAGGGGCTGAAGAATAGTCCTGGAATACGATGGCCAAAGTATGTCCTTTCGCTATGGCTACGGCCTGACAAAATAGACATCACCAGGAATTTATATTCTTCATCACTATTTATCATAAACAAGATAGGGGCACGAGATATGTTTCAAGATTGACACATTTGGATGGCAGTGAAATATTGACAGTGAAAATAAGACAGGAGTGGACTGGATGATGACATCGTCGCATAAGGTTGTCCGCTGTATGAGCTGTGAATTGTCCTGTCAGTTATTTCCAGATAACGCAGTACGTTCACAATATTGTGGAAATGCCTCATTCGCAGTTTGGCCTGGTGGTAACCATTTCCTGCAGATTGCAGTAGAAAATAAAATATTGCAAGGAAACAAGAATCACTTATTACGCGGTTTTATATTTGTAGACTTTTCGTTTTGCAACCTGCGCGTACTTGCCGATCCGCAATGGATTGAACGTCTGGTGAGAACTAACATGAACATCGTGATTATCACAGACCGCAAGCTGGAAGCATTGGCCAATTATTTTTTCATGCAGCGCAGTGAAATAAAGGGAATTATTTATTCGAATGATAACGACATTATATTAAAGGAAAAAATCAGCCATCTTTTCTCCGGGAGACGGTTAAATAGCAGACGCGGCAGCATGTTGAACGCTGTTGAATTTACGTTACTGAACAGATTTTTGTCAGGTGCTTGCCTCCAGGAGATTATAAAATCAGACGGCATTGATGTTAAAAAAATTTATGTTCATAAAATACGACTTGAGAGGAAGTTAGGCACCAGTATTCATAAGATTCTCGTTTCTATTTTGTAATTTCAACCTGTTTACCTACCCACATTTAATGGTGTGGAGGATGTTCTACGCCTGAAAGAAAGGGGGCAGTCATGCCATATTTAATGAAACACTCACCAGTCGCCGCTGCGATTTCGCTGGCGTTAACGTCAGCGCTATTTACCGCACATGCAGCGGTAATAGATTTTGCTAATTTACCTGCCTCCGGAGCGGTAACGGATTTGCCTGCAGAAATACAGGCGCTGATACCTGCAACGGCAAACGCGAACTTTAGCAAAAATACCGGCGATCCTAACTATGTCTACCAGTACAGCCCGGGGAATATCCCGATTTACGGAGATGGGATCACCCTCGAAGGGCCTGGGGCGGAAGCCTTTGAGCATTCCGTTACCGTTATTCAGAACTCCACATCCGGCAGCCCGGGGGTGATATTTGGTGACGATCTGACTATTCGCACCCAGTCAAAAGTGGCTGCCAATAATGGTAAAGACGTCGACGGTATTCGTACCCACGGGATGAACACGCCGGCCAACCCGGTATTTATCATTACCGGCGACCGCACCCACATCTACGTTAATGGCCAAAGCGGTGACGGCATCAATGCCGGGTACAGCTCCTTCAGTCAGGGTTCTCTCGGCTCCGCCAATATTTATGTGGGTGACGATCTCTATATCGAAACCACGGGCAGCACCGGGCGCGGGATTAGCGCTTATGCACTGAATGATGCCTCAAAGGCAAAAAATAACGTTATCGTCGGCGATCGTGCGCATATTGTGACGCGCGGGACTTACGCTGAGGGAATTCGTACCAACCAGAGCGGCTCTTACGTCCGGCTGGGCGATGAGGCGACCATCGAAACGTACGGCACATCGGCCTATGGCCTGTATGCGGGCTCTGCGTCAAAAATTGAGCTAGGCAAAAGCGCGACGATTACCACCGACGCGGCCAGTGCCTCCGGGGTTTATTCCACCGGCTCGTCAACCATCACCCTTGATGAAGGCGCCACCATTACGACCAACGGTGCCAGTGCGCATGGCGTCTACGCTTACACCGGTGCGGTGAATCTGGGAGATAACGTCACCATTGCGGTAAACAGCAGCGAGAAAACCAGCAGCTCCGCGCAGGCGCCGCACGGGATGTATGCCTGGTCGCGCGGCGTGATAGCGCTCGCGGGTGGTGCAACCATTACCACCGCAGGCCAGCGCGACGGCGGTAGCTATGCCCTGAACGCCAGTAACGGCGGGGTGATTGATGCGTCCGCAGGAGGCAAGTTCATCCTCAACGGCGATATCCTTTCCGCAGGCGGCGTCGCGGCCACCAGCACGCTTCCGGCACAAAACAGTACCATTACGCTGACTATGGATGACAACTCCCTGTGGAACGGAGCGTCCTTCATTGAGAGCAACGCCGCGGGTACCGGTACTATCGCACTGACGATGAATGATGCCGTCTGGAATCTGCGCGACAGCTCCACGCTGACCAGCCTGACGCTGAATGCGGGCGGCACGATTAATTTCCAGCATGCAGAGGACGCGGCGTGGCAAACGCTGACCATCAAGGATGATTTTATCGGCAACGGCGGCAAGCTGGTTTTCAATACCGTGCTGTTTGACGACACTTCGGAAACGGACAAACTGATCGTTGAAGGCAACACCTCCGGTCATACCGGGGTGGAAGTGAACAACATTGGCGGTGCCGGCGCGCAAACCGTAGAAGGGATTGAAATTGTCAGCGTTGGCGGCAACTCTGAGGGGACGTTTGAGAAGGCTAGCCGTATCGTGGCGGGGGGCTATGACTATAACGTGGTGCAAAAAGGTAAAAACTGGTTTTTGACCAGCCTGGTCGAGCCCGTTGATCCTGTAGACCCACCGGTCGACCCCGTAGATCCACCTGTTGACCCAGTGGACCCGGTAGATCCGCCCGTTGACCCGGTGATCCCGCCGCAAGAGCCGGTTCCCCCAGCCGCACCACCGAAAAGCGAGCACCAGTATCGTCCGGAATTTGGCAGCTATCTGGCAAACAGCTATGCGGCCAATACGCTGTTTATGACCCGTCTGCACGATCGCCTAGGTGAAACGCAGTACACCGACATGCTTACGGGCGAGCAGAAAGTGACGAGCCTGTGGATGCGTAACGTCGGCGGTCATACGCGTTTTAACGACGGCAGCGGCCAGCTAAAAACGACCGCCAATCGCTACGTGCTGCAGCTGGGTGGCGATGTCGCCCAGTGGAGCACCGATGGCCTGGACCGTTGGCATCTTGGCCTGATGGCAGGCTACGGCAACAGCCAGAGCCGGAGCGCTTCCAGCCTGACCGGCTACCGCTCACGCGGTGAAGTGAATGGCTATAGCGTCGGTCTGTACGGTACCTGGTACGCAAACGAGGCGGATAAAAGTGGCACCTACGTTGATAGCTGGGTGCTGTATAACTGGTTCGACAATAAGGTAATGGGACAGGATCAGGCCACTGAGAGTTATCGTTCCAGCGGCGTGACCGCCTCTGTCGAAGCGGGCTATAGCGTTAAGGTGGGCGAAAGCAGCCGCAAAAGCTACTGGATCCAGCCGAAAGCGCAGGCCGTTTGGATGGACGTGCAGGCTGACGATCATCGCGAGCGCAACGGCACGCGGGTGAAAGACGAGACTCAGGGCAACCTGATGACACGTCTCGGCGTGAAGGCCTACATCAGCGGACATAACGCGATTGACGACGGTAAATCACGGACCTTCCAGCCGTTTATCGAAGCGAACTGGATCCACAACACCCAGCCCACGCGTATCCGCATGGATGACGTCAGCAATGACATGCGTGGTTCGCGCAATATCGGTGAACTTAAGACCGGCGTAGAGGGGCAGATTACGCCGCAGCTTAGCGTATGGGGCAACGTGGCTCAGCAGATAGGCGATAAAGGCTACAGCGATACGCAGGGGATGTTAGGGGTGAAATACAGCTTTAAATAACAATATTTAAGCCGCTGTTTGCTCAGCGGCTTTTTTTGCTTCAGGCAATATCATCGCTGGTACTGGCCAGGATGATTTCAACCTTACTGGATTTCAGGTGAGTTTGCAGAGCCGAGCCAGGCATCTCATCGGTGAAGAGTGCCGTGGCCTGCGCCACGTTGCCAATCTCTACCGCCGCGGATGCGGTAAATTTCGTATGATCGGCCGCGAGCAGAATGTGGCGAGCGTGGGCGATCATGGTTTTCACCACGCTGGCTTCATTGACGTCAAACTCCATCATCGCGCCGTCGTGCTCAATTGCCCCCACGCTGGTCACGAGATAATCCGCCCGAAAACCAGACACAAACGCCGTTGCCGCAGGCCCGATAATCCCGCCATTGTGCGGGCGCAGCGTGCCGCCTGGCACCATCACTTCAAAACGCGGATTCTTATACAGAATATGCGCCACCCGCAGGCTGTTGGTGATAATGCGCAGGTGGTTATGGTTGAGCAGCGCCCGGGCAACGTGCTCCACGGTCGTGCCGATGGTGATGAAAATAGTCGAGCCATCGGGAATATAGTCCGCAATGGCTTCGGCAATCGCCCGCTTCTCTTCGGTAAGCGAGACTTCACGCTGCTCGAACGCCGTGTTCACCACGCTGGATGCCCTGCCCGCCCCGCCATGATGACGCGTGATCAGCCCCTGCTCGCTGAGCTTACGGATATCACGGCGCACGGTTTGCGTGGAGACATCCAGCAGCTGCGCCAGTTCATCAATGTTCATATAGCCGCGATCGGCAATCAGCGTCAGCAGCTGATCGTGACGCGGGTTGCCGGTCAGTTCGGTAAGGCTCATGGGCTGTCCTCTGAAAACCATCACGCCCCGCATTTTATACAAAAAGTGACAAAAAAGAGCGGGTTTGATCACAGTCAGGTATACCCGCGCGCCCGCCGGGCTTCGTGCATTTCAGCGCTGCGACGGCGCTGGCAAAACGCACGGCGTCTGCGGCGGGCAATTGCTGCCCCAGGCTGACCGCCAGCGCACCGTGGAACACGTCGCCCGCCCCCGTGGTATCCACCACGTTCACCTCAAAGCCGGGCTGATGACACAATGCGCCGTTTTCCAGCCAGAAGCAGCCGTCTCGCCCCTGCGTAACATACACATGTCCATTTGTGAGCGTTTGTGCTTTTTTCAGCGCGTCTTCGGTGTCATCCCGCTGCGTTAAACGCCGCAATCCCGGCGCGGAGAAGGCCGCGTGGTCGCTTAGGGCGATCAGCTCCGCGATGTCCTGCGGGGTGACATCCGCATCAAGCAACGTCGGTACGCCCTGCTGACGGGCCAGGGTAAATGCCTGTTTTGCCCCGTCATGCCAGCGCACATCGGCTAAGACAATATCCCATTGAGAGAAGTCGATTTCATGCAGCCAGTCTGCCGCCGCAGGGAGATCGGGGCTGGGGTAGTTGGCAATCACGCGCTCTCCGCCTGCGTCCACCAGCACCGCCGATTGTGACGATCGGGCTCCCTTAACTATGCGCGTATAGCGGGTGTTCACCCCCAGGGATTCCAGCTCCGCGAGCAGCCGTCTGCCGGTATCGTCATCACCCACCCGGCCAATAAAATCCACTTCCGCGCCCAGTTTCGCCGCCGCCACTGCCGCCGTTGCCGCCGGGCCGCCGCCCACCTCCGTATAGTCTTTTGCGACATATTTCCCACCTTCTTTTGGTAAATCATCGAGATACCAGATGCGATCCAGCACGGTAATGCCGACACAAACGATGCGAGTCATGGTGATTCCTTCTGCGATTTCTGATGCCTTCATTTTAATTTCACCAAATGTTTAAAAAGTGACCCGTGTCAATTTTTTGACTATAAATTACAAATACGATCAAAAACAGACAACATAAACGCGCAAAAATTGACACGATGTGACAGGAGAAAGGCATGTCAGCAATCGCATTTATCGGTTTAGGGCAGATGGGCGCGCCAATGGCGATGAATCTGTTGAAGCAAGGCCACCAGCTTAACGTCTTTGACGTGAACCCGCAGGCGATTCAGGCGCTGGTTGAAAGCGGCGCTCGGGCGGCGGCAACGCCCGCGCAGGCAGCAACGGACGCGGAATTCGTCATCACCATGCTGCCAAACGGCGACCTGGTACGCAGCGTCCTGTTCGGCGAGCACGGCGTGTGCGAAGGGTTATCCCGCGACGCGCTGGTCATTGATATGTCCACCATTCACCCGCTGCAAACCGACGCGCTGATCCGCGACATGGCTGAGCAAGGCTTCAGCCTGATGGACGTGCCCGTCGGGCGCACCTCTGACCATGCCATCGCCGGCACGCTGCTCCTGCTGGCAGGCGGCACGGCGCAGCAGGTTGAGCGCGCCACCCCGGTCTTAATGGCGATGGGCAATGAGCTGATTAACGCCGGCGGGCCAGGCATGGGCATCCGCGTGAAGCTTATCAATAACTACATGAGCATCGCCCTGAACGCCCTTTCCGCCGAGGCCGCCGTGCTGTGCGAAGCGCTTGGCCTCTCCTTTGACGTGGCGCTCAAGGTCATGAGCGGTACGCCTGCGGGTAAAGGCCACTTCACGACATCCTGGCCGAACAAGGTGCTGAAAGGGGATCTTTCTCCCGCCTTCATGATCGACCTTGCGCATAAAGATCTGGGGATCGCCCTCGACGTGGCCAACCAGCTCCACGTTCCGATGCCGCTGGGCGCGGCTTCCCGCGAAGTTTACAACCAGGCACGCGCCGCCGGGCGCGGGCGCGAAGACTGGACGGCCATTCTTGAACAGGTTCGCGCATCTGCCGGGCTGAAAAAAACACACTGATACGAAAGGACTGAGGAATGACGATGTACACCCTGAAAGATATCACCCGACCTTCCGGCGGTTTTGCGATGCTGGCCGTGGATCAGCGCGAAGCGATGCGCCTGATGTTTGCTGCCGCAGGCGCGCCGGTGCCGGTAACCGACCAGCACCTGACCGATTTTAAGGTCAACGCGGCAAAAATTCTGTCGCCGTACGCCTCTGCCATTCTCGTCGACCAGCAGTTCTGCTATCGCCAGATTGTCGAGCAGCAGGCCGTGGCCAACAGCTGCGCGATGATTGTGGCCGCCGACGAGTTTATTCCGGGGAACGGTATTCCGGTCGACAGCGTGGCGATCGACAAGAACGTCGACGCGCAGGCGGTCAAACGCGATGGCGGCAAAGCACTGAAGCTGCTGGTGCTGTGGCGCAGCGATGAAGATCCGCAGCAGCGCCTGGAGATGGTGAAAGCGTTCAATACGCTCTGCCACGACAACGGGCTGCTGAGCATTATCGAGCCGGTGGTGCGTCCGCCACGTCGCGGTGCCGCGTTTAACCGCGAACAGGCGATTATCGACGCGGCCAAAGAGCTGGGCGACAGCGGTGCCGACCTCTACAAAGTGGAGATGCCGCTGTTTGGCAAGGGCACGCAGCAAGAGCTGCTGGCGGCCTCGCAAAAGCTTAACGAGAACATCGCCATGCCGTGGGTGATCCTCTCCTCCGGCGTGGACGATAAGCTCTTCCCGCGCGCCGTGAGCGTCGCCATGCAGGCGGGGGCATCGGGCTTTTTAGCCGGTCGCGCCGTCTGGTCCTCTGTGATTGGCCTGCCGGACACCGAGCTGATGCTGCGTGATATCTCCGTCCCCAAACTTCAGCGTCTGGGTGAGATCGTCGACGAAATGATGGCTCGCCGTTAAGAAAGGACCCGAACATGAAATGGTTTAACACCCTGAGCCATAACCGCTGGCTCGAACAAGAGACCGACCGCATTCTTGATTTCGGCAAAAATGCCGCCGTGCCGACCGGCTTTGGCTGGCTGGGCAATAACGGGCAGGTGCGCAGCGATATGGGCACGCATCTGTGGATCACCGCGCGTATGCTGCACGTTTACGCGGTGGCGGCGAACATGGGACGCCCCGGTGCATATGCGCTGGTTGAGCACGGCATTAACGCCCTGAACGGCCCGCTGCGCGACAAACAGCACGGCGGCTGGTACGCCTGCGTTAACGATGAAGGCGTGATTGATGCGTCCAAGCAGGGCTATCAGCACTTCTTCGTCCTGCTGGGCGCGGCGAGCGCCGTGACCACGGGTCACCCGCAGGCACGTAAGCTGCTGGACGATGCCATCGAGGTGATTGAGCGCTACTTCTGGAGCGAACAGGAGCAGATGTGCCTGGAGTCCTGGGATGAAGCCTTCAGCAAAACGGAAGACTATCGCGGCGGTAACGCCAACATGCACGCCGTGGAAGCCTTCCTGATCGTCTATGACGTGACCCACGACCGTAAATGGCTCGACCGCGCCCTGCGCATCGCGTCGGTAATTATTCATGACGTGGCGCGCAAAGGGGAGTATCGCGTTAACGAGCATTTCGACACCAGCTGGAACCCGATCCGCGATTACAACATCGATAACCCTGCTCACCGCTTCCGCGCCTACGGCGGCACGCCGGGACACTGGATTGAATGGGGCCGCCTGATGCTGCACCTGCGCGCCGCCCTGGAAGCGCGCTTTGAAACCCCGCCGGAATGGCTGCTGGAAGATGCGAAAGGCCTGTTCCACGCCACCATCCGCGACGCCTGGGCACCCGACGGCGCCGACGGGTTTGTCTATTCCGTGGGCTGGGACGGCAAGCCAATCGTCCGCGAACGCGTGCGCTGGCCAATCGTCGAGGCGATGGGCACGGCCTATGCCCTCTATACCGTCACCGGCGAGGCGCAGTACGAAGCCTGGTATCAGAAGTGGTGGGATTACTGCATCAAATACCTGATGGACTACGAAAACGGTTCGTGGTGGCAGGAGCTGGACACCAATAACGAAGTGACCACCAAAGTCTGGGACGGCAAGCAGGATATTTACCACCTGCTGCACTGCCTGGTGATCCCCCGCCTGCCGCTGGCCCCGGGCTTAGCCCCTGCCGTCGCCGCCGGATTACTGGATAGCCAGGCCAAATAATTAAGACGGAGTGTTTATGCGTACCCTACACAATATTGACCTGAAAAATAACGAAAGTGGCTTCACCCTGCGCTGGCAGGACCGTCTGATTTTATCCCACACCGCGGATGCCCCTTGCCTGTGGATTGGCGCAGGCGAGGCGGATATCGAGATGTTTCGCGGCAACTTCAGCATCAAAGACAAGCTCAACGAAAAGATTGCCCTGACGGACGCGACCGTCACGCAGCAAAGCGCGGGCTGGGCGATCCGCTTTACCCGCGGCGATGCGGTAAGCGCGACGCTGCTGGTGGGCGTGGATGCGGAAGGCCGTCTCGAGCTGAAGCTGAAAAATGACGCCGCCAGCCATAACCGCATCTGGCTGCGGCTGGCGGCGCAGCCAGACGATCATATTTACGGCTGCGGCGAGCAGTTCTCGTATTTCGATTTGCGCGGCAAGCCGTTCCCGCTGTGGACCAGCGAGCAGGGCGTGGGCCGCAATAAGCAAACCTACGTCACCTGGCAGGCCGACTGCAAAGAGAACGCGGGCGGCGACTACTACTGGACCTTCTTCCCGCAGCCTACCTTCGTGAGCACCCAGAAGTACTACTGCCACGTGGATAACAGCTGCTACATGAACTTTGATTTCAGCGCGCCGGATTTCCACGAGCTGGCGTTCTGGGAAGATAACGCCACGCTGCGCTTCGAATGCGCAGAAACCTACGTCGATCTGCTGGAAAAACTGACCGGCCTGCTGGGGCGTCAGCCGGAGCTGCCGGACTGGGTGTACGACGGCGTGACGCTGGGCATTCAGGGCGGCACCGAGGTGTGTCAGCAGAAGCTCGACGCCATGCGCGAGGGCGGCGTGAAGGTCAACGGCATCTGGGCGCAGGACTGGTCCGGCATTCGCATGACCTCCTTCGGCAAGCGCGTGATGTGGAACTGGAAGTGGAACAGCGCGCTCTATCCGCAGCTTGATGCGCGGATTGCGAAGTGGAAAGAGGAAGGCGTGCAGTTCCTCTCCTATATCAACCCGTACGTCGCCAGCGATAAAGATCTCTGCGAAGAGGCCGCGAAACGCGGCTATCTGACCAAAAACGCCAACGGCGAGGACTACCACGTCGAGTTCGGCGAGTTCTACGCGGGCGTTATCGACCTGACCAACCCGGCAGCCTACGACTGGTACAAAGAGGTCATTAAAAAGAACCTGATCGAACTGGGCTGCGGCGGCTGGATGGCCGATTTCGGGGAGTACCTGCCGACCGACACCTTCCTGCATAACGGCGTGAGCGCGGAGATCATGCATAACGCCTGGCCTGCCCTGTGGGCCAAATGTAACTACGAGGCGCTTCAGGAGACCGGCAAGCTCGGCGAGATCCTGTTCTTCATGCGCGCGGGCTATACCGGCAGCCAGAAGCACTCGGTGATGATGTGGGCGGGAGATCAGAACGTCGACTGGAGCCTGGACGACGGTCTGGCGTCCGTCATCCCTGCGGCGCTGTCGCTGGCGATGACCGGGCACGGCCTGCACCACAGCGACATCGGCGGCTATACGACCCTGTTCGAGATGAAGCGCAGCAAGGAGCTGCTGCTGCGCTGGTGCGACTTCAGCGCCTTTACGCCGATGATGCGTACCCATGAGGGCAACCGTCCAGGCGATAACTGGCAGTTCGACGGCGACGCGGAAACCATCGCGCACTTCGCGCGCATGACCACCGTCTTCACCACCCTGAAGCCGTACATCAAAGCCGCGGTCGCGCAGAACGCGAAAAGCGGCCTGCCGGTGATGCGCCCGCTGTTCCTGCACTATGAAGACGACGCGCGCGCCTACACGCTGAAATACCAGTACCTGTTTGGCCGCGATCTGCTGGTGGCGCCGGTTCATGAAGAGGGGCGCCGCGACTGGTCGCTCTATCTGCCGCAGGACAGCTGGGTGAATGCGTGGACCGGGGAAATCTGCCGGGGCGGTGACGTGACCGTAGATGCCCCGCTCGGCAAGCCGCCGGTCTTCTACCGCCAGCACAGCGAATGGGCAGATCTGTTTAGCACCTTACGTCATATCTGATAAGGCTCGCCCGCGGGGCAACCTGCGGGCAGACGGAGAACAATAATGAGTCAACATACTTCCGATCCGGCAACCCTACGCCTGCCGTTTAAAGAAAAACTCGCCTACGGGATGGGCGATCTCGGCTCAAACATCCTGCTGGATATCGGCACGCTTTATCTGCTGAAGTTTTACACCGACGTGCTGGGCCTGCCGGGCACCTACGGCGGAATTATCTTCCTGATTGCGAAGTTCTTTACCGCCTTCACCGATATGGGCACCGGGATCATGCTCGACTCCCGGCGCAGGATCGGCCCGAAAGGGAAATTCCGCCCGTTCGTGCTCTATGCGGCGTTCCCGGTGACCTTACTGGCGATTGCCAACTTCGTTGGCACGCCGTTTGAAATCACCGGTAAAACGGTGATGGCGACGGTGCTGTTCATGCTGTACGGCCTGTTCTTCAGCATGATGAACTGCTCCTACGGCGCGATGGTGCCCGCCATTACCAAAAACCCGGACGAGCGCGCCTCGCTGGCCGCCTGGCGCCAGGGCGGCGCTACGCTGGGCCTGCTGCTCTGTACCGTGGGTTTTGTTCCGGTGATGAACCTGATTGAAGGCAATGACCAGCTTGGCTATATCTTTGCCGCCACCCTCTTCTCGCTGTTCGGACTGTTTTTTATGTGGTGGTGCTACAAGGGGGTGACCGAACGCTACGTCGAGGCGCAGCCCGCTAATCCGGCGCAAAAACCGGGGCTGCTGCAGTCGTTTCGCGCCATCGCTGGGAACCGTCCGCTGTTTATCCTGTGCATCGCCAACCTGTGCACGCTGGGCGCCTTTAACGTCAAACTCGCCATTCAGGTCTACTACACGCAGTACGTGCTGAACGACCCGATCCTGCTGTCGTACATGGGCTTCTTCAGCATGGGCTGCATTTTTATCGGCGTCTTTATGATGCCCGGCGCGGTGCGGCGCTTCGGCAAGAAAAAGGTCTACATCAGCGGGCTGATGATTTGGGTGGCGGGCGATCTGCTCAACTACTTCTTCGGCGGCGGCTCGGTGAGCTTTGTGGCGTTCTCCTGCCTGGCGTTCTTCGGCTCCGCGTTTGTGAACAGCCTGAACTGGGCGCTGGTGTCCGATACCGTGGAGTACGGCGAGTGGCGCACCGGCGTGCGCTCAGAGGGGACGGTCTATACCGGTTTTACCTTCTTCAGGAAGGTCTCCCAGGCGCTGGCGGGCTTCTTCCCGGGGATCATGCTCACGCAGATCGGCTATGTGCCCAACGTGGTGCAATCCAGTGGCACGGTTGAAGGGCTGCGGCAGCTGATATTTATCTACCCGAGCCTGCTGGCGGTCATCACCATCGTGGCGATGGGCTGCTTCTACAACCTCAACGAGAAGATGTATGTGCGCATCGTCGAAGAGATCGAACTGCGCAAACGTACGGCATAAATGACGTGATTGAGCGCCCTGCGGGGCGCTTTGAGGATCGACCATGACACATAATACTGATCCGTTAACCCTCAAATTGAGCCTGCGAGAGAAGTGCGCCTACGGGATGGGCGATTTTGGCTCGAACCTGATGCTGTGTATTGGCACGCTGTATCTGCTGAAGTTTTACACCGATGAACTGGGCATGCCGGCGTTCTACGGCGGCATTATTTTCCTCGTCGCGAAGTTTTTCACCGCCTTTACCGACATGCTGACCGGGGTGCTGCTGGACTCCCGACGTAACATCGGCGCGCGGGGAAAATTCAGGCCGTTCATTCTTTACGCCTCCGTTCCGGTGGCGCTGGTGGCGACGGCGCAGTTTATGGCCAACGACTTTAGCCTGACGGTGAAAACGGCTCTCGCCACCGTGCTCTTCATGATGTTTGGCCTCTGCTATAGCCTGATGAACTGCGCCTACGGTGCGATGGTCCCGGCCATCACCAAAAACCCGAACGAGCGCGCGCAGCTGGCGGCGTGGCGTCAGGGCGGCGCTACGGTGGGGCTGTTGCTCTGCACCGTCGGCTTTATGCCCATTCAGGCGCTGTTCGTCCACCAGCCCTCACTCGGCTATCTGGTGGCCGCGCTGGTGTTCGTTACCGGCGGCCTGTTCTGCATGTGGTGGTGCTACAGCGGGGTGAAAGAACGCTACGTCGAGCTTACGCCCGATCACCATAAGCCCGGCATTCTGAAATCATTCTGCGCGATTTTCCGCAATCCGCCGCTGCTGGTGCTGTGCATCGCCAACCTGTGCACTCTCGCCGCGTTTAACATCAAGCTGGCGATTCAGGTCTATTACACCCAGTACGTGCTGAACGATCTGCATCTGCTGTCGTGGATGGGCTTTTTCAGCATGGGCTGCATTCTGATTGGCGTGTTTCTGGTGCCCGGCGCGGTAAAGCGCTTTGGCAAGAAACCGGTCTATCTGGGCGGGCTGGCGCTGTGGGCGGTGGGCGACGTGCTGAATTTCTTCTGGGGGACCAGCTCCCTGCTGTTCGTGCTGTTTTCCTGCATGGCCTTCTTCGGCACGGCGTTTGTGAACAGCCTGAACTGGGCGCTGGTGCCGGATACCGTCGATTACGGCGAGTGGAAAACCGGCATTCGCGCCGAAGGGTCGGTGTATACCGGCTATACCTTCTCGCGCAAAATCTCCGCCGCGCTCGCCGGTTTCCTGCCCGGCATCATGCTGACCCAGATTGGCTACGTTCCCCATGCCGTGCAGAGCGCGGGCACGCTGCTTGGGTTGCGTCAGCTGATTTTCCTCTGGCCGTGCGGCCTGGCGATTGTTGCTGCCGTGACCATGGGGCTGTTTTATAAACTCAACGAAGCGCGCTTCGCCTTTATTATCGAGGAGATTGGAAAACGGAAGAAACAAACCGCGAATACCCCTGAGATAACCGCCAACAATAAAGCGTCAGCAGTCACTTTATAACAATAAATCCGGCCACTATGTCCTTCCTGTTTATCAGGAGGGAGGCCTTTCTGTACCTGATACATGGACAAATTATGAAAAGAATCATCACTGTACTGATCGTGTCGTCTGTGTCCTGCCCGGTATTTGCCGGAGCCTATGTCGAAACGCGTGAAGCCTACAATACGGCCTCAGAGATGCACGAGGTGATCCTGCGTGCGGGCTATAACTTCGATATGGGCGCGGGACTGATGTTCACCAACGCCTATAACGTGGGTAAATGGGATGAACTTAAGCACAGCTATAACGAAATCGAGGGGTGGTATCCGCTCTTTAAGCCGACCGATAAACTCACCTTCCAGCCCGGCGGGTTGATTAACGACAGCAGCGCCGGTTCGGGTGGCGCGGTGTATTTAGATACCAACTACAAATTTACAGACTGGTTTAATCTGACGTTCCGCTATCGCTATAACCATAACAACTACGATACGCCGGACTATAACGGGCAGATGGATAAAAACGACACGCACGAATTTGCCAACTACTGGAATTTCAAAGTAACGGATGCATTTTTCTACACCTTTGAACCGCACTTTTTCCAGCGGGTGAATGACTACCACAGCAAAAATGGCAAAGACCATCACTGGGAAATTACCAATAAGTTTAGCTATAAGATCGACAGAAACTGGCTGCCGTACCTCGAACTGCAGTGGCTGGACAGATGGAATGATTACAACCGGGAGCAGTACCGGATCCGTTTAGGGCTACGGTATTCGTTCTAATAAAAAAAGCCGCTGATCGCTCAGCGGCTTTTTCGTTGCCGGGTGGCGCATGCGCATACCCGGCCTACGGCATAACCGAATTACTCTTCTTTCGCACCGCGCATAGCACGTTTACGATCGTTCTCGGTCAGGTGACGTTTACGGATACGGATAGACAGCGGAGTCACTTCTACCAGTTCGTCGTCATCGATGAATTCCAGAGCCTGCTCCAGGGTCATCTTGATCGGCGGAACCAGAACCGTTGCTTCGTCAGTACCGGACGCACGCATGTTGGTCAGTTTCTTACCGGTCAGGCAGTTTACGGTCAGGTCGTTAGAACGGCTGTGAATACCGATGATCTGGCCTTCGTAAACTTCTGCACCGTGACCCAGGAACAGCTTACCGCGATCCTGCAGGCCGAACAGCGCAAACGCAACCGCTTTACCCTGACCGTTGGAGATCAGTACGCCGTTGTTACGCTGGCCCACTTCGCCCGGACGCACGTCGTCGTAGTGGCTGAAGGTGGAGTACAGCAGACCGGTACCAGAGGTCATGGTCATGAACTCAGAACGGAAGCCGATCAGGCCACGGCTTGGGATCACGTAGTCGAGACGTACGCGGCCTTTGCCGTCTGGATTCATGTTTTTCAGGTCGCCTTTACGCTCGCCCAGCGCCTGCATCACAGAACCCTGGTGCTGCTCTTCAACGTCCAGCGTCACGTTTTCGAACGGCTCTTGTTTACGGCCGTCGATTTCGCGGAAGATAACTTTCGGACGGGAAACCGCCATCTCGAAACCTTCACGACGCATGTTTTCGATCAGAACAGACAGGTGCAGCTCACCACGACCAGAAACGCGGAAGGCATCAGCGTCTTCGGTTTCTTCAACGCGCAGCGCAACGTTGTGCACCAGCTCTTTGTTCAGGCGGTCAAGGATCTGACGAGAGGTAACGAACTTACCTTCTTTACCACAGAACGGAGAGGTGTTGACGTTGAAGAACATGGTAACGGTTGGTTCATCAACAGACAGGGCTGGCAGCGCTTCCACGTTCTGCGGGTCGCAGATGGTGTCAGAGATGTTCAGCTCGCCCAGACCGGTGATCGCGATGATGTCGCCCGCTTCAGCCAGATCGCTGTCGATACGCTCCAGACCCAGGTGAGTCAGCACTTTGCCCACTTTACCGTTGCGGGTTTTGCCTTCGCTATCGATGATAGTAACCTGCTGGTTTGGCTTCACTTTACCGCGTTTGATACGACCGATACCGATGACGCCAACGTAGTTGTTGTAGTCCAGCTGGGAGATCTGCATCTGCAGTGGACCATCCAGATCAACATCCGGTGCCGGTACGTGATCGACAATCGCCTGATACAGCGGGGTCATGTCTTCCGCCATATCTTCGTGGTCCAGACCCGCGATACCATTCAGCGCCGAAGCGTAAATGATAGGGAAGTCCAGCTGTTCGTCGGTCGCGTCGAGGTTAACGAACAGGTCGAATACCTGATCAACAACCCAGTCAGGACGTGCGCCAGGACGGTCAACCTTGTTGATAACAACAATTGGTTTCAGGCCATGGGCAAATGCTTTTTTGGTCACGAAGCGCGTTTGCGGCATTGGGCCGTCAAATGCGTCAACCACCAGCAGCACGGAATCCACCATGGACATCACGCGCTCAACTTCACCACCGAAGTCGGCGTGCCCTGGGGTATCAACGATGTTGATACGGTAGTCATTCCATTTAATAGCGGTGTTTTTCGCGAGGATAGTAATCCCACGCTCTTTCTCCAAATCGTTGGAGTCCATCACACGCTCTTGAGTTTCGGCACGTGCATCAAACGTACCGGATTGCTGCAGCAGCTTATCAACCAGGGTAGTTTTACCATGGTCAACGTGCGCGATGATGGCGATGTTACGCAAATTTTCGATCACAACTTTGCCTCAGGCATTAGAAATAGCGCGTTATTGTACACGGATTAATCGCACTACAAAACAGGATCACAAACATCCTCCGCAAACAAGTATCGCAGAGATGCTTTGTGATCGCTTTCACGGAGCGAAAAAGGGCACTTTAACGAAAATTGCACCAATATGGTGCTCGGTGTTCACACTGAAGCACTATACTGGTGCAACATTACCATTGTGGTGCAGCCCTTTTGCACTATGGTGCGCATGATAACGCCTTTTTGGGGTGTTTTAAAAGTTGGCACAGATTTCGCTTTATAAAAATTACATGGCAACAGCCAGTACAAACAGAAACTGAAGACCTCGTTACCACGACGACAATGACCAATCTGGAGAGTTAAGTATGTCCGCTGAACACGTTTTGACGATGCTGAACGAACATGAAGTGAAGTTTGTTGATCTCCGCTTCACCGACACCAAAGGTAAAGAACAGCACGTCACAATCCCTGCTCATCAGGTGAACGCCGAATTCTTTGAAGAAGGCAAAATGTTTGACGGCTCCTCCATTGGTGGCTGGAAAGGCATTAACGAATCCGACATGGTTCTGATGCCAGATGCAACCACTGCGGTCATTGATCCGTTCTTCGAAGAACCTACCCTGATCATCCGTTGCGACATCCTCGAGCCAGGCACGCTGCAGGGCTACGACCGCGACCCACGTTCTATCGCGAAACGCGCTGAAGAGTACCTGCGTTCTACCGGCATCGCGGACACCGTTCTGTTCGGGCCAGAGCCAGAGTTCTTCCTGTTCGATGACATCCGTTTTGGTGCCTCTATCTCTGGCTCCCACGTGGCTATCGACGACATCGAAGGCGCATGGAACTCCTCCACCAAATACGAAGGCGGTAACAAAGGTCACCGTCCAGGCGTGAAAGGCGGTTACTTCCCGGTTCCTCCGGTCGACTCTGCACAGGACATTCGTTCCACCATGTGTCTGGTGATGGAAGAGATGGGCCTGGTTGTTGAAGCGCACCACCACGAAGTGGCGACTGCGGGTCAGAACGAAGTGGCTACCCGCTTCAACACCATGACCAAAAAAGCGGACGAAATTCAGATCTACAAATACGTTGTGCACAACGTTGCGCACCGTTTCGGTAAAACTGCGACCTTCATGCCAAAACCAATGTTTGGCGACAACGGTTCCGGTATGCACTGCCACATGTCTCTGTCCAAGAACGGTACCAACCTGTTCTCTGGTGACAAATATGCCGGTCTGTCCGAGCAGGCGCTGTACTACATTGGCGGCGTAATCAAACACGCTAAAGCGATCAACGCCCTGGCGAACCCAACCACCAACTCCTATAAGCGTCTGGTCCCGGGCTACGAAGCGCCAGTGATGCTGGCCTACTCTGCGCGTAACCGTTCTGCTTCTATCCGTATCCCGGTGGTGGCGTCTCCTAAAGCGCGTCGTATCGAAGTTCGCTTCCCGGATCCAGCGGCTAACCCATACCTGTGCTTCGCAGCACTGCTGATGGCCGGTCTGGACGGTATCAAGAACAAGATCCACCCAGGCGAAGCGATGGACAAAAACCTGTACGACCTGCCGCCAGAAGAAGCGAAAGAGATCCCACAGGTTGCTGGCTCTCTGGAAGAAGCCCTGCAGGCGCTGGACGCAGACCGTGAGTTCCTGACCGCAGGTGGCGTATTCACTGACGACGCTATCGATGCCTACATCGCCCTGCGTACTGAAGAGAACGACCGCGTGCGCATGACTCCGCATCCGGTTGAGTTCGAACTGTACTACAGCGTTTAATTAAGTTGTTTTACCCGGCGTGACAAGCGCCGGGAGTAGTTGCCGTGGAAACTTTTAGCCCATCTCCGGATGGGCTTTTTTCTCCACCAACAACCTGATCTCACGCGCTTTTGACGCCGAAAACGCTATACTGCACTAAATTAGTGCAAACGACTCCAGGAGACTGCTGAATGGCAACTGGCACGCTGCCCGATGCTGGGCAGATCCTCAATTCTTTGATTAACAGCATTTTGCTGGTGGATGACGAGCTGGCCGTTCATTACGCCAACCCGGCGGCACAGCAGCTGCTCGCCCAAAGCGCACGCAAACTGTTCGGCACCCCGCTTCCGGAACTTCTGAGCTATTTTTCGCTGAATATTGGCCTGATGCAGGAAAGTTTACAGGCGGGCCAGGGTTTCACCGATAACGAAGTGACGCTGGTGATCGACGGGCGCTCGCACATTCTGTCGCTGACCGCACAACGTCTTCCCGAAGGCTTGATCCTGCTGGAAATGGCGCCGATGGATAATCAGCGTCGCCTGAGCCAGGAGCAGCTTCAGCATGCGCAGCAAATTGCCGCCCGAGACCTGGTGCGCGGCCTGGCGCATGAAATCAAAAACCCGTTGGGTGGGTTACGCGGCGCGGCGCAGCTTCTGACCAAGGCGCTGCCCGACCCTGCGCTGGCGGAGTATACCAACGTCATCATCGAGCAGGCGGACCGCCTGCGGAATCTGGTTGACCGTCTTCTCGGGCCACAGCAGCCGGGAATGCACGTCACAGAAAGCATCCATAAAGTGGCCGAGCGGGTGGTGAAGCTCGTCTCGATGGAGCTGCCAGAGAACGTCACGCTGGTGCGTGATTACGACCCAAGCCTGCCGGAACTGGCCCATGACCCGGATCAGATTGAGCAGGTCCTGTTGAACATTGTGCGCAATGCCCTGCAGGCGCTGGGACCGGAAGGGGGCGAGATTATTTTACGCACCCGTACCGCCTTCCAGCTCACGTTACACGGCGTGCGCTATCGGCTTGCGGCCCGTATCGACGTCGAGGATAACGGCCCCGGTATTCCATCGCATCTTCAGGACACCCTGTTCTACCCGATGGTCAGCGGCCGTGAAGGCGGTACCGGCCTGGGCTTATCCATTGCCCGCAGTTTGATCGACCAACACTCTGGAAAAATTGAATTTACCAGTTGGCCGGGACATACCGAGTTTTCGGTTTTCCTGCCGATTAAAAAATAAAGGTGACGTTTATGCAACGAGGGATAGTCTGGGTAGTCGATGACGATAGCTCCATCCGTTGGGTGCTTGAACGCGCGCTCACAGGGGCAGGATTAAGCTGCACGACGTTTGAGAGCGGCAGCGAAGTGCTCGACGCACTCACCACTAAAACGCCCGATGTTCTGCTGTCGGATATCCGTATGCCGGGCATGGACGGGCTGGCGCTGTTAAAGCAGATCAAACAACGCCACCCTATGCTTCCGGTCATCATAATGACGGCTCATTCCGATCTGGATGCCGCGGTGAGCGCTTACCAGCAAGGGGCATTCGATTATCTGCCCAAACCGTTTGATATCGACGAAGCGGTGGCGCTGGTTGAGCGCGCGATTAGCCATTACCAGGAGCAGCAACAGCCGCGCCACGCGCCCGATTTTGGGCCAACCACCGACATCATCGGCGAAGCGCCGGCGATGCAGGACGTGTTTCGCATTATTGGCCGTCTGTCCCGCTCGTCCATCAGCGTCTTAATTAACGGCGAATCGGGCACCGGTAAAGAGCTTGTGGCGCATGCGCTGCATCGCCACAGCCCGCGGGCAAAAGCGCCGTTTATCGCCCTGAATATGGCGGCGATCCCGAAGGACTTGATTGAATCCGAACTGTTCGGCCACGAAAAAGGGGCGTTTACTGGCGCAAATACCATTCGCCAGGGGCGCTTCGAACAGGCTGACGGCGGCACGCTGTTCCTGGATGAGATCGGCGATATGCCGCTGGACGTTCAGACCCGTCTGCTGCGCGTGCTGGCCGACGGGCAGTTTTATCGCGTGGGCGGTTATGCGCCGGTGAAGGTGGACGTGCGCATCATCGCCGCAACCCACCAGAACCTGGAGCAGCGCGTGCAGGAAGGCAAATTCCGGGAGGATTTATTCCATCGTCTGAACGTCATTCGCGTTCATCTGCCGCCGCTGCGTGAACGCCGGGAAGATATTCCCCGCCTGGCGCGTCATTTCCTGCAGGTGGCTGCCCGCGAGCTGGGTGTGGAAGCTAAGCAGCTTCATCCCGAAACCGATGCCGCTCTGACGCGTCTGGCGTGGCCAGGCAACGTGCGTCAGCTGGAAAACACCTGCCGCTGGTTAACCGTGATGGCTGCCGGTCAGGAAGTGCTGATTCAGGATTTACCGGCCGAGCTGTTTGAGGCGACCGCGCCGGAAAGCAGTAGCGGACACGCGCTGCCGGACAGCTGGGCGACGCTGCTGGCGCAGTGGGCTGACCGCGCGCTGCGTTCCGGTCATCAAAACCTGCTGTCAGAGGCTCAGCCTGAGATGGAGCGTACGCTGTTGACCACCGCGCTTCGTCATACCCAGGGTCATAAGCAGGAAGCCGCTCGCCTGTTAGGATGGGGACGCAATACCCTGACGCGCAAGCTGAAAGAGCTGGGAATGGAGTAATATCCGCGCTTGTGTAAAGGTTATTAATTGAGCGCAAATTGCCGTTATTTTGCGCTTTACTGTTCCGATGAGTTTTGTATGATCGTGCCCGGAAATTGGGGGTGAACATCATGCTGGAAACATTCGTGAATATGCTCTCTAGCGGAGCCGCTGAAGGCCACACGCCACAAACCGCCGTTGCGGCGGTGCTGTGTGCGGCGCTGGTTGGGCTGTTTAGCTAGCGAGTTGGCGATGAAAAGCCGGGTGGCGCTTCGCTTACCCGGCCTACATTTCGCACTTTTGTAGGCCGGGTAAGGCGAAGCCGCCACCCGGCATTGCAGTTTAAATCACCCGCGAGAACTGCTGCATACGCGCTTTCTGACGCAGATACGCGTCGAAGCACATGCAGATATTGCGGATCAACAGACGCCCTTTCGGCGTGACCTCAATCGCGCTCTCCGACACATCCACCAGCCCGTCTTTCGCCAGCGGCGCCAGCAGCTTCAGGTCTTCCGCGAAATAATCGCTGAAGTTCAGCGCCCACTGCGCTTCCACGTCCCTGAAATCGAGACGGAAGTTGCAGATAAGCGCCTTAATCACATCGCGACGGATGCAGTCGTCACGGGTTAATGCGATGCCGCGCCACAGCGCGTTGCCGGTCTCATCCACCTGCTGGTAATACAGCTTTAGCTCTTTCTGGTTCTGCGCGTAGCAGTCGCCAATCATGCTGATGGCGGAGACGCCCATGCCGAGCAGATCGGTATCGCCCTGGGTCGTGTAGCCCTGGAAGTTGCGGTGCAGTACCCCTTCGCGCTGAGCAACGGCCAGCTCGTCATCAGGACGGGCAAAGTGATCCATGCCGATAAACTGATAGCCGGTGTCGGTCAGCGAGGTGATGGTTTCCTGCAGGATATCCAGCTTCTGCTGGGCAGAAGGCAGATCGGCATCTTTGATTTTGCGCTGGGCGGCAAAGAGCGTCGGCAGATGCGCGTAGTTAAAGACGCTCAGGCGGTCCGGACTAAGTTCAGCCACGCGCTTCAGCGTAAAGGCGAAGCTTTCCGGCGTCTGCTTTGGCAGACCGTAAATCAGGTCAATATTGGTCGACGTAAAACCGATGTCACGCGCATGGTTGAGTAAGGCAAAAATAAAGTCTTCGTCCTGCTCGCGGTTCACCAGACGCTGAACCTCTTTATTGAAGTCCTGCACGCCCATGCTCAGGCGGTTGAAGCCTTCTGCGCGTAAGTGATCCAGCACATCCAGCTCAATTTCGCGCGGATCGACTTCGATCGAGATTTCAGCATCGTCGTTAAAACTGAAATTGCCGCGCAGCAGGGTCATCAGGCGGCTTATTTGCGCTTTGTTCAGATAGGTTGGCGTACCGCCGCCCCAGTGAAGCTGGCTGACGTGACGGCCTTTAAACAGCGGCGCGCGATGCACAATTTCCTGTTCGAGCGCGTCAAGATACTGGTCGGCTTTATGCTGCTGGCGGGTCACGATTTTATTGCAGCCGCAGAAGTAGCAAAGCTTGTGGCAGAACGGAATATGGACGTAGAGCGACAGCGGACGCTCAGGATAGCGCGCGACAGCCTGCTGAAAATCCTCCTCGCCGAAGGCATCGGAGAACTCCAGCGCGGTGGGGTATGACGTATAACGCGGCCCGGAATAGTTATATTTCTGGATTAGGGCCAAATCCCAGTCGATAGTTGGTGCTGACATGCTCACTCCTTCCGTTGGTGTCGCGTTCGTATACGGCGGCCCGTTCTGACCCCATTGCGGGCCATCATTCGGGTGCGCAGCCACTTCTGTCGCCGCGACAACCGCCGTAGTTTAACGAATAACCACACCAGATAACATATAACCGGAAGGGTTATAAGCAGGACTATCGAGCCTGCCGGGTGCAAATGTTAGTTTCCACCCTTCAGAAGACGCATCATATCTTCCTTCTTTTCGTCTTCTTCTTCGTCGTCTTCGTCATCGTAAGACAGACCCAGCTTCTGCATCAGCTCGTCGATGCGATCCAGTTTGGCATCCACCCATGACTGCTCTTCGGCGGTCAGGGTTTCACCCTCTTCAAGACGTTCCAGCAGCGCGTCCAGGCGCTCATCGTTCTCCAGCAAATCCAGCTCAGCCTGCGGTGAAAGCATAGGTTTCTCGCTCTTTGGTTTGTGCTGCTTAGTGACCGGGGTGTCTGTCACGCCCAGTGGAATGGGAGTTTTACTGCCGATACGAGGATCTTTCTGCTGCTTGCTTTTTGCAGAAGCGCCCGCTGCACCACCACCGTTGGCACGGCTACCCGCAGCATGACCGCGATGTTTCTTGTCGCGTTTGCGGTCGCGCGCTTCCTGGTTCAGTTCTTCGCGCGTTTTGCGGCGTGCTTTTGCAGGGCGTTTCGCGCCCGCAGCGGAGGTTGGTTTTTTCATGATGTTTTATCTTTAAGTCGTTTTCTTCAGTATAGAATTGCGGCGAAATCTAGCAGAAAGCAAGCAAAGAAAAAAGGCGACAGAGCAATCTGTCGCCTTTTTTCCTGACTCACAACCCTTAACGGGTCAGACATTCCATGTTTGCCAACAACAAACCCTGTTTATCCCTTGGCTAATACCGTCCGTGATACGGTTCCATTTCCTGTTAAAACGCCTCCAGGCGCTGGTCGTCCTGACAATCCTGCGTCTTCGCCTCCTGGCGCTCCTGACCCTTATCCTTAAGTCATTATCCTGTTGGCTTCCTCGCCTTGCCGCATACTTTACCGTGTTCGCTTAAACTAACAAGCAACGAAACGGTACAAAAACGGATTTTCAGATAATTACCTGGAAATAAGATGATGATTTAAAACAGTTTGCCTTTTTCTTGCTCCTGCGATTTCTCTGAAATCTCCCATAGTACGTATAGCCAATCTCTCACAGCGGCCAGGGCTTAAGCCTACAGGCTGAGTGCAATGAAAAAAGTCTTTTGCCCGCATTCAGGTATAATCCCCCTCAGATTACGATTTTTGGAGACGACCACGTGACTACCTGGAACTACCAACAGACGCATTTTGTCACCAGTGCGCCCGATATTCGCCACCTCCCCTCTGATACCGGTATTGAAGTGGCCTTTGCTGGCCGCTCTAATGCGGGGAAATCCAGCGCCCTGAATACGCTGACCAATCAGAAGAACCTGGCGCGTACCTCAAAAACACCTGGCCGTACCCAGCTGATCAACCTGTTTGAAGTCGCAGAGGGCAAACGCCTGGTCGACTTACCGGGGTACGGTTATGCGCAGGTACCCGAAGAGATGAAAATCAAATGGCAGCGTGCGCTGGGTGAATACCTCGAAAAACGCATGTGCCTGAAAGGTCTGGTGGTATTGATGGATATTCGCCACCCGCTGAAAGATCTCGATCAGCAGATGATCGACTGGGCGGTGGCAAGCGATATCGCCGTGCTGGTGCTGCTGACGAAAGCCGATAAGCTGGCAAGCGGCGCGCGTAAAGCGCAGGTGAATATGGTTCGTGAAGCGGTGCTGGCGTTCAACGGCGATGTGCAGGTTGAGCCGTTCTCCTCGCTGAAAAAGCAGGGCGTGGACAAGCTGCGTCAGAAGCTCGACACCTGGTTTAGCGAGCTGGAACCCGCGACGGAAGCGGAAGAAGAGTAATACCGAGCGCGGCAATGGCCGCGCTTTTTTTGCCTGAACATTTCTTTGCCGCAATAAAAAACGCCCCAGTCATTACTGACTGGGGCGGCTAAAATATTCAGCCAAATCCGATTACGTGAAGTAAAAGGTCTGAAAGATAGAACATCTTACCTCTGTACCCTACGCCGATAACTCTACCCCTTTTTGTGTTGCAGAAAAAGCACTTTTTGTAGTTTTTTTTCATTCTTTACATAGGGAATTCTAATGATCGTCACAAAACGCGCGTTGCCATGTTGCAAACTTACATAAAAAGCGCGTTATGCGAAGAACCCTTAGTGAGCCTGATCCCAGTTTTCACCACTTCCCACTTCCACCAGCAACGGCACGTCCAGCGTCATGCTGCTTTCCATCAGTTCGTGGATCTTCTTCGACACGGCGTCGAGGTCGTCCTTGTGCACTTCAAATACCAGTTCATCGTGTACCTGCATGATCATTTTCACACGCGGTTTCTCTTTCTCGAGCCAGGCATCCACGGCGATCATTGCACGTTTAATAATGTCCGCCGCGGTCCCCTGCATGGGGGCGTTGATCGCGGCACGTTCTGCGCCCGCGCGGCGCGCCGCGTTGCTGGATTTGATGTCCGGTAAGTAGAGACGGCGGCCGTCCAGCGTTTCAACGTAGCCTTTCTCTTTCGCCTGCGCGCGGGTACGTTCCATATATTCCAGCACGCCCGGGTAGCGCTCGAAGTAGAGATCCATATACTTCTGCGACTCTTTACGTGGAATATTGAGCTGGCGTGAAAGGCCGAACGCGCTCATGCCGTAGATCAGACCGAAGTTGATCGCTTTAGCACTGCGGCGCTGTTCGTTGGTCACGCTGTCCAGCGGCAAGCCGAAGACTTCCGCCGCGGTTGCCCGGTGAATATCTTTCCCTTCGGCAAACGCGGTCAGCAGGCCTTTGTCGCGGGACAGATGCGCCATAATGCGCAGCTCAATTTGCGAGTAGTCAGCAGAGACAATCAGATAATCCTCTGGTGCGATGAAAGCCTGGCGAATACGGCGGCCCTCTTCGTTACGTACCGGGATGTTCTGCAGGTTGGGATCGGTTGACGAGAGACGACCGGTCGCCGCGACAGCCTGATGATATGAGGTGTGCACGCGGCCCGTTTTCGGGTTGATCATCAGCGGAAGCTTATCAGTGTAGGTAGACTTCAGCTTCGCGAGACCACGGTACTGCAGAATCACTTTTGGCAGCGGGTAGTCCAGCGCCAGCTCTTCCAGCACCTCTTCAGAGGTGGAAGGCGCACCGCCAGGGGTTTTCTTCAGCGGCTTGATGCCCTGCTTTTCAAACAAAATGGTTTGCAGCTGCTTCGGTGAAGAGAGGTTAAACGGCTCGCCTGCAAGCTCATGCGCTTTTTGCTCCAGCTCGGTCAGGCGCTGCGCCAGCTCCCCGGAGTGGTTATGCAGCACCGTTGGATCGATTTTCACGCCGTTGCGTTCAATGCGGGACAGCACGGGTACCAGCGGCATCTCAATATGCTGGAACACATTCAGCGGACCTTCGTGCTTTTGCAGTTTTGGCCACATCTTCAGGTGGAGCTGCAGCGTAACGTCAGCGTCTTCCGCCGCGTAGCGTCCTGCCTCTTCGAGAGCAATCTGGTTAAAGGAGAGCTGATTTTTCCCTTTGCCGGCAATCTCTTCGAAGGTGATCGTTTTGTGCTTGAGCCAGCGGTCAGATAAGGAATCCATATCATGGCGGCCCGCGACGCTGTCCAGAATGTAAGATTCAAGCATGGTGTCGAAGGCGATCCCGCGCAGTTCAATGCCGTAGTTTTGCAGAATGCCGCGGTCGTACTTGAGGTTTTGCCCAACCTTAAGCGCCTTTTCATCTTCCAGAATCGGCTTCAGCAGCTCAAGCACGCGTTCACGGGAGATCTGTTCCGGCGCGTCCAGGTAATCGTGCGCCACGGGAACATAGGCCGCATGACCTGGCTCTGTCGCAAATGACAGGCCTACCATATTGGCAGAGATGTTATCGAGACTGTCCGTTTCGGTGTCAAAGGCAAAGACCGGCGCCTTTTTCAGTTTCTCGATCCAGGCAATGAGCTGTGACTCTTCAAGAAGAGTTTCATAATTGTCGAAGGAAAGCGCCACGGCTTCTTCTTCCGCCTGCTCTTCTGCATCAACGACAATCGTCTCCTTCGGCTTTGTGGAAGGTTTTGCCCCTTTTGCCTGCAGCCATTTACCGGCTTCCACGTCAGTGGTCCAGCGCTTAAATTCGTATTTCTTAAACAGGCTTAGAAGCTCGTCCGCAGAAGGCTGCTGCACTTCCAGCTGTTCACAGCCCAGTTCGAGCTCGACATCGGTTTTGATTGTGGCCAGCTTATAAGAGAGATAAGCCACCTCTTTGTTCTCTTCCAGCTTCCCAGCCATGGTTTTGGCACCACGGAAGGAGAGACTGGCGATTTTGTCTGATTCCGCGTAGAGCGTATCCAGCCCGCCCAGCCCCTGAAGCAGCGCCTGCGCGGTTTTCTCACCGACGCCAGGGACACCAGGAATGTTATCCGAGGAGTCGCCCATCAACGCGAGGAAGTCGATAATCAGCTCTGGCGGCACGCCAT
Organism: Enterobacter sp. EC_50; assembly: GCF_019584525.1. Classification (NCBI taxonomy): domain Bacteria; kingdom Pseudomonadati; phylum Pseudomonadota; class Gammaproteobacteria; order Enterobacterales; family Enterobacteriaceae; genus Enterobacter; species Enterobacter sp. EC_50. The sequence goes on from NZ_VDAF01000029.1 coordinate 50,495, forward strand.
ATTTTGCGACCACCTCTTCCGGCCCAAGAATGGTGTTGGTCATGGTGTTAATCAGGGTAATCCCTGGCGTCACCAGCTGCGCCATATCTTTATCACCGGTGCTAATCAGTACCGGACGACCCATCTTTTCGGCTTCACGCGCCAGCGTACCGATGACGTCATCCGCTTCAACCCCAGAAACGGCCAGCAGCGGCAGACCCATCGCTTTCACCATCGCATGCAGCGGCTCTATCTGCGCACGCAGATCGTCAGGCATTGGCGGACGGTGGGATTTGTAATGTTCAAACAACTCGTCGCGGAACGTTTTGCCTTTCGCATCAAACACGACGGCCGCATGGGTTGGCTGATACTGAAGGATCAGGCTGCGCAGCATATTCAGCACGCCATACATTGCGCCGGTAGGTTCCCCTGCGCTGTTGGTCAGAGGAGGAAACGCATGGTACGCCCGATACAGGTAAGAAGAGCCATCGACGAGAATAAGAGGGTTTTCTGGGATCTGAACCATAATGTCCGTGCCTTTAATCAATTTATGCGTAAAGGATGCCACAGAAGGATGAAAACATCAGTTATTCAGGCCCGATACAGGAAAAGATTTTGCGATCGTGAGGATCGCTCGTAAAAATCAAACTGTGGATAAGTTTGTGAGTATTTTCACTTCATATGAATAACAGACGTAAAAAATACATATAAGGCAATATTTAGATCTTAATTATCAGATTGTTATGTTATGAGATCGCCTCTATATGGCCAACTGATGGCAATTTAGTCTATGTGGATATAAGCCTTGATTTACGCAGAACAACAGCGAAATCTTCTGCGCCGGGGTAAAAGCCGCCAAATCACCCTGTGAAAGCGCCATTCATTTGACTGTTTTCTGGTAAAATCAGCGCCCAGCGTCGACTATCCGGTCGCTCACTTACAGCTAACCACCTGAAAAAGCTCATCATGTCGAGATTGCTCGCTGCAATAACATTACTGCTAAGCATCATTTTAACTATCCTGGTGACGATCGCCTGTTCCGTACCGATCATTCTCGCCGGGATCATTAAACTGCTGCTGCCTGTACCCGTGGTGTGGCGAGCCGTGTCCGCATTTTGTAATTTCATGATGTATTGCTGGTGCGAAGGACTGGCGATCCTGTTGCGCCTTAACCCGCACCTGGAGTGGGATGTCAAAGGGCTGGAGAACCTTAACAAAAAGAACTGGTACCTGCTGATCTGCAATCACCACAGCTGGGCGGACATCGTGGTGTTATGCGTTCTTTTTCGCAAACACATCCCGATGAACAAATATTTCCTGAAACAGCAGCTCGCCTGGGTGCCTTTTATCGGGCTGGCCTGCTGGGCGCTCGATATGCCGTTTATGAAACGCTATTCGCGCAGCTATTTGATTCGTCATCCGGAACGTCGCGGTAAGGATGTGGAGACCACGCGCCGCTCCTGTGAAAAGTTTCGTGCGCATCCGACGACCATCGTGAACTTTGTTGAAGGCTCCCGGTTTACGGAAGAGAAGCGCCAGCAAACTCGCTCTCCGTATCAGCATCTGTTGCCGCCAAAGGCAGCGGGGATTGCGATGGCGCTTAACGTGCTGGGAGCACAGTTCGATAAACTTCTTAACGTCACGCTCTGCTATCCGGAAAACGATAAGACGCCGTTCTTCGATATGCTCAGCGGCAAACTGACGCGTATTGTCGTGCACGTCGACCTGGTTCCGATTGACGCTGAACTGCACGGTGATTACGTAAACGATAAGAACTTCAAACGTCGTTTCCAGCAGTGGCTTAATACGCTCTGGAAAGAGAAAGACGAACAGATAGACAAGATAAAATCTTCATACAAAAACGCCGGTCAGTGACCGGCGTTTTTACATCAGCGAAATTACTTCTTCTCAACCAGGTATTTCACGGTATCTGCATACTGCTGTACGAAAATATCCATGCTGCTGGTGTCCATGCCCTGCATGTTCAGCTGATATTTGCCGTTAACAAACATCGCCGGAACGCCCTGAAGCTGGAGGTCAGCAGCCGCTTTTTCCTGCTGGGCAACCAGTGATTTCACCACGAAGCTGTTCCATGCGGCATCGTACTCTTCACCTTTCACGCCGGCATCAACGAACACTTTACGGATATCCGCAGTGGTCTGAACGGTCTGGGTTTTCTGTACGGCTTCAAACATTGGCGAAGTGATCTTATCTTCTACGCCCAGTGCCATCGCCACCGCCCATGCCTGAGTCAGGTCTTTACCCAATGGGCCCAGGAACTCGACGTGGTACTTGGTCATTTTGGTGCCTTCCGGCAGCTTTTTCTTCACGTTGTCAGAGACATGCAGCACCTGCTCGAACTGGTAACAGTGTGGGCAATAGAACGAGAAGAACTCCAGTACCTGTGGCTCGCCAGCGACCGGCTTCTCCAGCGTGATGTACTGTTTGCCGTCGGTAAACTGTGCAGCAGAAGCGCTAAATGCCAGAATCATACCTGCCAGCGCCAGCCAAATTTTTTTCATGATTAACTCTCTCCTGGGTGTGTCCATTAATACATCGGCGTTAATTGCAGAGGGGGCTCCTGAAGAACCTTAACCTGCTCAGTAAATGTAGATATCTGGCTACGCCAGTAATCCTCTCCGGTAAGCCACGGGAAATTACGAGGAAATGCCGGATCGTCCCAACGCCTGATTAACCATGCGAGATAATAAACAAAACGCATCGCACGTAAAGGCTCAATCAGGGCAATTTCGTCTGAATTAAACGGGCTAAATTCTTCATAAGCTTCAATAATGGTTTCAAGCTGCATGCGTTGCTCGGCTTTGTCGCCATTGAGCAACATCCACAGGTCCTGAACCGCTGGCCCCATACGCGCATCATCAAGATCGACAAACAGCGGGCCGTCACGCCAGAGAATATTCCCGGCGTGACAATCGCCATGCAGGCGCAGGACGGAAATATCATCGCGCCAGCAGGTTTTCACTGCAGCAATAAGCTTATCGGTGGCGTTGAGGAAATCATCCTTTAGCGCTGCGGGGATCATTGCAGACGTTTCGAATAATGTGCGCGGTTCAAGAAGGTATTCCTGAATCCCCATAGTCGGGCGGGCAATAAAGGCTTTTTTGCGTCCCGTCTGGTGTATACGCCCAAGATAGCGGGCAACCCACTCCATCTGATCGATATTATCCGCTTCAAACTGACGGCCACCCAGACTTGGGAATACTGCGTAGTAATACCCTTCGTGCGTAAGGAGCGTTTGGTTATTGAATTTCAGCGGTGCGGCAACGGGGACATCGTCATCCAGCAGATCGTGAGCGAACTGATGCTCTTCCTGAATTTGTTCAGCGGACCAGCGTTCAGGACGATAGAATTTTACGACATAGCGCTGACGATCCTCGTCCTGAAATTGATAGACGCGGTTTTCGTAGCTGTTTAACGGTGTTAGCCCGGAATCCACCCGAATACCCTGTTCAAACAGGGCATCCATAATGGTGTCCGGGTGTAATGTCTGGAAAGTAAAAGCCTGGTCGTTCATCCGATCATCCGGAAATTATACGAATGATTCAGGATATCATCTTGTGGCGATTTCGGTGCCGCCGCTTACAAGCTTTTACTCTTTAATTACGCCTCGGGCGCGCAGCAATGCAGTCTTAAAATCTTCCTCATAATCTTTCTGAATACCAGGAATAACAGCATCTTTGGCAGAGTCGCGCATTTTAAGGTGGTAGATCAGGATGTCGTCAGAAAGGTCCGCCAGATCGCCGTCAAAACCTGACTCTTTTGCCAGTTTCTGTAAAAATTGCATCAGATTGAGCTCTGGCTCTTTTTGCCAGGCGGGCTGGAGGAGTTCAATAACTTCATTCAGACGTTTACATTTCATGGTGGTGCTCCTTTCATTTAGAGTGACACGTTAGCAGGGTCAATCCCACAATAAAAGAGGCGATATTCGTGAATGTTAGCCAGGAAATCATCGGGGTCGTTCTGGCAGGCGGCAGAGCAACGCGAATGGGCGGAAAAGATAAGGGGCTTCAGCTTCTTAATGGAAAACCCTTGTGGCAGCATGTCGCCGATACGCTCGCAGGTCAGGTGACGACTATAGCCATCAGCGCTAACCGGCATATCGACACTTACCGGCGCAGCGGCTACGCCGTTTATCAGGATAGCCTTGAGAATTACCCGGGCCCGCTTGCCGGTATGCTTTCGGTCATGCAACAGTCGCAGGGTGAGTGGTTTATCTTCTGCCCCTGCGATACCCCGTTTATTCCGTCCTGTCTTGTCGAGCGTCTGTTCCTGCTTCGTGGTACAGCGCCTGTGGTTTGGGTGCATGACGGCGAACGTGACCATCCTGCTGTCGCGTTGATGCATCGATCGCTTGCACCTGCTCTGCTGGCCTACCTGGCTGCGGGAGAGCGCAGGGTGATGGTCTTTATGCGTGAGTCTGGCGGCCATTCCGTTGATTTTAGCGATGTGAAATCAGCGTTTGTGAACGTGAATACGAGTGAAGATTTGCAGATGATGCAGGAGAAAAAATGATACCCCTTTTAGCCATTTCCGCATGGAGTGGGACCGGGAAAACCACGCTGCTGAAAAAGCTCATTCCTGCGCTTTGTGCCAGAGGGCTTCGCCCTGGTTTGATTAAGCATAGTCATCACAACATGGACATTGATACGCCCGGAAAAGACAGCTATGAGCTGCGTAAGGCCGGAGCAGCACAAACGATGGTAGCAAGTCCTCAGCGCTGGGCGTTAATGACAGAAACGCCGGATGAGGCGCCGCTGAATCTCGCTTATCTGGTTAACCGGATGGATCACTCCACGCTGGATCTGGTGCTGGTTGAGGGGTTTAAGCATGAGGCTGTGCCTAAGATCCTACTTTTCAGAAGCGATGCCGGGCATGATTTGAGCGAGTTAACGCTGGATGAGCATGTCATTGCGGTGGCTAGCGATGTGGCAGTGGAACTTGAGGTTCCAATGCTGGATTTAAATGATGTGGACGGGATTGCGCAGTTTATTGTGGCGTGGAGTGCGGTCTGACTTGCCGGGTGGCGGCTTTGCCTTAACCGACCTACCGTTTTTTGGCGCAGAAACGCAAAAAGGCCATCCTTCCGGATGGCCTCTTCACTTGTTTGATGCCTGGCAGTTCCCTACTCTCACATGGGGAGTCCCCACACTACCATCGGCGCTACGGCGTTTCACTTCTGAGTTCGGCATGGGGTCAGGTGGGACCACCGCGCTAAAGCCGCCAGGCAAATTCTGTTAATCTGTATCAGGCTGAAAA
>NZ_VDAF01000003.1:0-247958 GCF_019584525.1 Enterobacter sp. EC_50
GTTACGCACCACCCCGTCAGTAGCTGAACAGGAGGGACAGCTGATAGAAACAGAAGCCACTGGAGCACCTCAAAAACACCATCATACACTAAATCAGTAAGTTGGCAGCATCACCATATCCACCTTGTTCATAGTCGTAGCTGAACAATCCTTTACTTGACATCTCAACAAATGAGCGCAGATAGGAAGAACGTTGATTGTCATTTGAAAATGCAGGCAAATTGCCTTCTATCACATACACCTCTGACAAGGGTTCCAGCGAGTAAATATAATCAAAAATAAAATTATAGTCCTCGACAGATGACTTGATCCTTTCAGGAATCGGCCCCTGACCTGCTGTTGCAAAATGCGCTAAGTACCCTTCCTGGCTGGATAAAAACCAGTCCAGATCATATTGTAAAAAGTCATCGTCCATTTTCGTCATTTTTTTACACCAAATATCTTTTTTCATTTCTCACAACGTAGAATCACATCGCCACTACCTGACCGGATGCGATGACCTATCCCCGGTTGATTATCACATGCTAGTGTTAGTCCTGCATCTGATACAGAATGGATTAAAGGACCGTTTTTCGCTCATAGCTGTCGCTCTTAAAGGTTTTCCATATAATAAAACGCATTCATTAACTCATCTTCTGTGAGTGGCGATATCAGACTTGCGCCTGTATCACTCTCAACCTTCATCAGTAGCTCGCTGCGGGTGATTCCCAATCTATTCGCTACGTGGTTTGCGCAACTCCGTGCGTGTGATGCTCTATGCGCAAGAGGAGCTTCTATGTCTAAGACTTTTCTTTTTGATGATGAATGTGACATTGATTCCTCCTTTAATCGAAATTGCTGTCCAATCAGGCATGATGCGATAAGAAAAAAACTGATGTTTCTTGCGAGCTTCTACCTGAAGGGGAAAGAGCGCCTCAAATAAAACTTCGTAAACAATAATAGCTGAAGTTGGTGATCGTGTCCGCTCTTCAAACATAACGGCCGTTGCCGACCAAATTCTCTGATTTCATGCTCATGTTATCGGTTTAGCGTCCGATAAATAATGTAAACTAGCGTAGTTTGAATGAGGGAAAAGGATGAGGGAACTAGCTGAATTAATTGATAAAAAGAGATCTGGCTGGCATTCAGTGAAACAATGGCTGCAAGAAGCAAGCAATAGCTATGAAGTCTTACCTTGTAACCTTGCGCAAGCTCGCGCTGATTTACATCAGCTTCAGATAACTACTTTCTCTCCGCTTGGGGCAATTTCATATGAAACGGGAGGAATACTCATTGATAATGGTTGGTTGCGAATTTTAGGCTCTGGTCACACCAGACTGTCAAGAAGTCTGGCTTCATGGACGCAATTGGTAACTGCTGGTCAGACATTTCAGGCATTATTAATTGCTGATGATGCATCTGGAGGTTTTTTTGCACTTAACGGGGGAGAATTAGGTAAAGATCTCGGTGGGATATATTACCTTGCTCCGGATACTCTTGAATGGGAGAGCCTCGATACCCACTATTCAGGTTTTCTGCATTGGGCACTTTGCGGAGATTTGGATTTATTCTATAAAAATGTACGCTGGACGGGTTGGCGCGAAGAGATGGCTTTAATGAATTGTAATCTCGTTTATTCTTTCTATCCTTTTCTCTGGACTGAACAGCAGTTGTCTGTAGAAAAGCGTTCGCGAGTTACGATACCTGTTGAAAAGCACTGGGCACTTTGCCTGGATTTACAACATCAATTAACCAACATGCAGAGCGACGATTTGCTTCCTCCTTGATTAATCAACGTGATAAATGTTTAGAGAATAAGCTAATTTTTATATAAATGATTTTTATTGAATGAGTAAGTTGATTTAAACCTAAACGGAACCAGAAATGGGAAAAATAATTCGCATGCTTTTTATTACTCTGGTGTTAACTTCTTGCGCTGTCGAGAAAAGTAACCAAAGTGATATAAGCCCTGAACTGCAAAATAAAATGGGAGTTATGTACGCGAAAGGGCTAGGTGTTGAGGTGGATTACCATAAAGCTTTTGAATTTTATATGAAATCAGCTCTTCGAAATTATGCTCAAGCCCAAAATAATGTGGCATTTTGTTATGTTTCTGGGCAAGGGGTTAAAAAAGATTATTCAAAAGCGATGCAGTGGTATTTAAAAGCCGCACAACAAAACCATGCTGAAGCTCAAAATAACATTGGCGTCATGTATGAAAAAGCAGAGGGTATACCGCAAGATTATGCTCAGGCTATGAAGTGGTATCTTAAAGCGGCCAGTAACGGTAATGCCAATGCTAAAAAAAATATTGGAAATCTTTATTACTACGGGAAAGGAGTGCCGCAAGATTATGCAAAAGCTATGGAGTGGTATGAAAGCATTAAAAACACTGATATTTATTTACCAGAGTGATAAGCTTCCCCATGCAGTTTGCCTGGAGGGAAATAGTTTCAGTTATTGAGGTATGTCCTTTCTTTGCTAAAAGCGGACCTTGCCCGCTTTTCTGCCCTTTCCCTATCATGAGCGGAGGGTGATAGCCTCCGCTCAGTTTTGATGTCGGGACGTTGAACAATAGAGCTCTGCATGCACAGGCATCAAATGATGAAGCCACACGTGCTTTTATCTGATAAACGTTCTTTTTACGCGAACAGATGTTATGAAATAAGGAATCCAAATCAAAGCTGTTATCACGTTTCTAAAAACAGGTACAAGTTCATTATATCCAATTTCAGCGCCAGGAATTAATATGTAAAGCAAGTAGGTATTAAATGACATTGTCGTCACGATTGATATTAAAAACAAAATATAAAGCTTTGGTAGCGATTTCTTCTTTCTTAGGAAAAATGAAAAAACAGTGACTGTAAAAAGAAATTCGCCAATATAAATAACCAGGGAAAGCATGAAGAAGATTTTTGCATTTGCATTCAAATGCGAATAGTTTTCTATCGTAAATTTAAATGCATCTGTCATTGCAAAAAGATAGGAAGCAGCAGTGACCACTAATCCTATGAGAGGGAGAAAAAGAAAGCCTCCAATTTTCCTGAAGTTTTTATCTTCGCAACTGTCGCAAAACTCTCTGTCCTGAGGTATTTCGACCCCACACTTTATGCATCCCCATTCCATATATGGACCTTTGGTAAATTTTATAATTAACAATAGATTAAACGAAGTCTATTACAAACACAACTGACCGATAAATAAGTGTACTGTACAGGTAATTTTTCGCGTAAATTTGTGTTAAGGGTGAATATCCGCCGCGCAGGTATTCATTTTAAAGGCGGTTGATCGGTACCGCTTTTTGCTAATAACCGCTCCTCAAACATTTCTTCCCGGCAGTTCTCGTCCGGAAACGGATATTTAAAGCGAAGTGCTAACGCTGAACGCCATAAGGTTATCTGTTGCACTTCAGTCCAGCTTCTCGATATTCAACCTAACCGCTTTCAGCGTTCTCCTGCGGATCCAGCCGCTGCCCGCCCGGATTATCAGCCAGTAAGCCGCCATTCTGAGCCGGGTGCTTCTGTCCGGGCAATAGACGAACGTTTCTGTACTGAGTTCATGCTGGCCTGGCGCCAATTCCGTTACCTGATAGCGTAGCAACAATGTCGCGCTGCCCGGCATCACTGACGTCTGAAAAGCACTGACATCCGGTACTTTTTCCAGACCAAAATCTGAACGCCAGAACTGTCCTCGCAAGCCATAGCAGAGCTCAGATGCTGAGTTTTTCAAAAGGGTAAAACTGTGCAGGCCAAAGTTGCTGATTGAGTCAGCCTGCTGATCGCGCAGAAGTTTTTGCGGTAATTGCCGCAAAGCCATCAGCCGACGAATCACAGCATCTTGCCGGACGTCAAAGTTGGCAATCAACGGCAGAATCTGTTCAGGGTGCGCAGTATGAATGACCGTTTGGTGTTTTTCATGAAACTGGAACTGAGGTAAAAAAGCGGGGACATCCTGCCACTGAGCAAGCGCTTTGCGGGTTACGAATCCAGGATTCAGCATTTCTCTTCCTTGTCATCCCTTGAGTGCAGCCAGAGTATCAGATGGCGTTCCGCAAGCAATTACCAGGAAAAGAGAGGGGTATCTGGCCGAAATGCTCCCCCATCCGCAGCAGCAGAATTCCGGCCTTCCATCACCCGTCTCAGTGCGCCGCGATATACGGCTCCTTCACAAACTCCGCCAGCAGCCAGACCATATCGTGCAGCAACCCGGTGAGTTCTTTCGCCACGCGCGCAGGCAACGTTCCACCCATGATTGCCAGCGTCAACGCCACGGCATAATCCACCTGCAACGCCGTCTCCTGCCAGCAGTCTGGCACGCCGTCTCCTGCCAGCAGTCTGGCACGCAGGAAACGATCTTTTCTCCTGCGATGAGCCGTTCAACCAGATGCGGGGGAAGTTCTGTATCGCAACATTCACGCAGGCGTTTAAGCAGTGCCAGCAAGCGCTCGCAAAGTATGGAAAACGTCACGGGATCGTCAGTTTCAACCAGCACGCTCACACTGGCGGCGCAGGTGTCAGCCAGTTCGAAGAGATCTGCAGAATCGCAAAGTTGAAGATCGATGAGGTGGTGAACAGCGCTTTCTTCAGAGAGCGCATAAGAAAACTCAGGGACAGTAGCCATTTAGCATCCTCTTTAAGTAAAAATGTCACGTTATGCTAACGGGTTCCTACGCCCGGTTACGGATGGGCCGCAACGCAGGCACTTTACGGCGGTGAAAAAAGGATGGAAAGGGGATAACCCTGAATTACATAAGGTTGCTTGCAGGTTTGCGAGGCGGCTTCCAGAAGGGCATTGCCGGGTGGCGGCTACGCCTTACCCGGCCTACAAAAACCACCAACCAAACCGGCCGCTACCCCTCGCTAATCATCGCCAGAAACCGCTTCACCGTCCGCGAGCGTTCAAAGCGCCGCCAGCAGAGCGCGATATCGGTGTAAAGCTCCGGCGAGCTCAGCGCGTGGTAGGTGACATTCGGCGGAGAAATGGCCGCCATGTATTTCGGCACCAGCGCAAACCCACCGCCGGCGGAAACCATGCTCAGGGAGGATGAAAGCTGTGACGACTGCAGCGCGTGCTGCACGTCGATCCCGGCCCGCTCGCAGCAGCCGTGAACCCGGTCGTACAGGCCGGGCGCGACCTCCTGCGGGAACAACACCACCGGCGTATCCCGAAGCTGCTCTAACGCCAGCGAATCGCACGCCGCCAGCGGATGGTCGCGATGCAGCGCCACCACCATCGGCTCCCGATCGAGGATGGTTAACTCGAACGCCTTGCTGCTCTCGCACGGCAGGCGCACGAAGGCGATATCCAGTTCACCCTCCGCCAGCATCGTCGTCAGCGACGACATATTGGCTTCCACCTGGTGAACCTGCACCGCCATGTTCTGCACCTGAAACTGGCGAATCAGCGCGAAAATTTTGGGATGAAAAGCATCGGAGCTGGTGATGCCAATCGACAGGTTACCGTTCAGCCCGCGCGCGATGCCGCGGGCTTTCTCCAGCGCGGCGTCGCTCAGCGCCAGGATCTTGCAGGCGTCCTCGTAGAAGGCTTCTCCCGCTTCGGTCAGCTCCACGCCCCGCGTCAGGCGTCTGAACAGCGGCGTGCCCACTTCCTCTTCGAGCCGTTTGATCTGCTGACTCAGAGGAGGCTGCGAAATACCCAGCGCTTCGGCCGCCCTGGTGAAGTGTCGCTCGCGTGCAACCGCGACAAAATACCGCAGATAACGAAGTTCCATATCTAAAACGTCTCAAACCAGCATGGTTTCTATATTGGAACTCTCTGCTGAATCGGGTCAACATTTATTTAACCTTTCTAAATAAAGTTGAAGAGGACGAGCATGATGGTGCATTCATCTGCCTGCGACTGTGAAGCCAGCTTGTGCGAGACCCTGCGCGGGTTCTCCGCCCAGCATCCTGACAGCGTGATCTATCAGACATCGCTAATGAGCGCCCTGCTAAGCGGCGTGTATGAAGGAGAGACCACCATCGCCGATCTGCTGGCACACGGTGATTTTGGTCTGGGCACCTTCAACGAGCTGGACGGCGAAATGATTGCCTTCAGCAGCCAGGTGTACCAGCTGCGCGCCGACGGCAGCGCCCGGGCCGCGAAGCCGGAGCAGAAAACGCCGTTCGCGGTGATGACCTGGTTCCAGCCGCAGTACCGTAAAACCTTCGACGCGCCGGTCAGCCGTCAGCAGATCCACGACGTCATCGACCAGCAGATCCCCTCCGATAACCTGTTCTGCGCGCTGCGCATTGACGGCAACTTCCGCCATGCCCACACCCGCACCGTACCGCGCCAGACGCCGCCGTACCGCGCGATGACCGACGTGCTGGACGACCAGCCTGTGTTCCGCTTTAACCAGCGCGAAGGGGTGCTGGTCGGGTTCCGCACGCCGCAGCACATGCAGGGGATCAACGTGGCGGGTTACCACGAACACTTCATCACCGACGACCGTCAGGGCGGGGGCCATCTGCTTGACTACCAGCTGGAGAGCGGCGTGCTCACCTTCGGTGAAATTCACAAGCTGATGATTGACCTGCCCGCCGACAGCGCCTTTTTACAGGCCAACCTTCACCCCAGCAATCTGGATGCGGCTATCCGTGCCGTCGAAAACTAACAGGAGAACTACCGTGAACAGTGAGAAACAGTCACGTCAGTGGGCGCACGGCGCCGATTTGGTTGTCGGCCAGCTGGAAGCGCAGGGCGTGAAGCAGGTGTTCGGGATCCCGGGGGCGAAAATCGACAAGGTCTTTGACTCTCTGCTGGACTCCTCCATTGAGATCATCCCGGTGCGTCACGAGGCGAACGCGGCGTTTATGGCGGCGGCGGTAGGGCGGTTGACCGGCAAGGCCGGGGTGGCGCTGGTCACTTCCGGGCCGGGCTGCTCGAATCTGATCACCGGCATTGCCACCGCCAACAGCGAAGGCGACCCGGTGGTGGCGCTGGGCGGGGCGGTGAAGCGGGCGGATAAAGCGAAGCTGGTGCACCAGAGCATGGACACCGTCGCCATGTTCAGCCCGGTCACCAAATACGCCGTGGAGGTGAGTGCGCCGGACGCGATTGCTGAGGTGGTATCGAATGCGTTTCGCGCCGCCGAGCACGGCAGGCCGGGGGGCGCGTTCGTCAGCCTGCCGCAGGACATTGTTGACCAGCCCGCCACGGGGGCGATTTTACCCGCCAGCGGTCCCGCGCTGATGGGCCCCGCACCAGAATCCGCTATCAACGATGTGGCGAAGCTTATCGAAAAGGCCAAAAACCCGGTCATCCTGCTGGGGCTGATGGCGAGCCAGCCCGCCAACAGCGCGGCGCTGCGCAAGCTGCTGGAGAAAAGCCGTATTCCGGTCACCAGCACCTATCAGGCCGCCGGGGCGGTGAACCAGGAACACTTCACCCGCTTCGCCGGACGCGTCGGTCTGTTTAATAACCAGGCGGGCGACAGGCTGCTCCATCTGGCGGACCTGATTATCTGCATCGGCTACAGCCCGGTGGAGTACGAGCCGTCCATGTGGAACAGCGGCGACGCCACGCTGGTGCACATCGACGTGCTGCCTGCCTATGAAGAACGTAACTACGTGCCGGATCTGGAGCTGGTGGGGGACATCGCCGAAACGCTGAACCTGCTCGCTAACCGGATCGACCACAAGCTGGAGCTGAGCCAGCGGGCCTCCGAAATTCTGGTCGATCGCCAGCATCAGCGCGATCTGCTCGATCGTCGCGGCGCCTCGCTTAATCAGTTCGCCCTGCATCCGCTGCGCATCGTGCGGGCCATGCAGGACATCGTCAATAACGACGTGACGCTCACCGTGGATATGGGCAGTTTCCACATCTGGATCGCCCGCTACCTCTACAGCTTCCGGGCGCGTCAGGTGATGATCTCCAACGGCCAGCAGACCATGGGCGTCGCGCTGCCGTGGGCCATTGGCGCGTGGCTGGTCAACCCGGGCCGCAAGGTGGTGTCGGTCTCCGGTGACGGCGGCTTCCTGCAGTCGAGCATGGAACTGGAAACCGCGGTGCGCCTCAACGCTAACGTGCTGCACATCATCTGGGTAGATAACGGCTACAACATGGTTGCCATTCAGGAAGAGAAAAAATACCAGCGTCTTTCCGGCGTCGAGTTCGGCCCGGTCGATTTCAAAGTCTATGCCGACGCCTTTGGCGCGAAAGGCTTTGCCGTGGAGAGCGCCGACGCGCTCGAACCCACGCTGCGCGCGGCGATGGATGTGGATGGCCCGGCCGTGGTGGCCATTCCCGTCGACTACAGCGATAACCCGCTGCTGATGGGCCAGCTCCATCTCAGCCAGATTTTGTGACTCAACATAAGGACAGAGAAATGCAAAAAGTTGCTCTCGTAACAGGCTCAGGCCAGGGGATTGGTAAAGCGATTGCGCTTCGCCTGGTGAAGGATGGCTTTGCCGTCGCCATCGCCGACTATAACGCGGAAACGGCCAGAGCCGTGGCCGATGAAATTATCCGTAACGGCGGTAACGCCGTCGCCGTGAAGGTAGACGTTTCTGACCGCGAGCAGGTATTTGCGGCGGTGGAGAAAGCCCGCACCGCGCTGGGCGGTTTCCACGTGATCGTCAATAACGCCGGGGTCGCGCCATCCACGCCAATCGAATCCATCACGCCGGAGATTGTCGATAAGGTCTACAACATCAACGTGAAAGGGGTGATCTGGGGGATCCAGGCCGCGATTGACGCGTTTCGTAAAGAAGGGCACGGCGGGAAAATCATCAACGCCTGCTCCCAGGCGGGCCACACCGGTAACCCGGAGCTGGCCGTCTACAGTTCCAGTAAATTCGCGGTGCGCGGCCTAACTCAGACCGCCGCGCGGGATCTTGCTCCGCTGGGGATCACCGTTAACGCCTACTGCCCGGGCATCGTGAAAACGCCGATGTGGGCGGAGATCGACCGTCAGTTCTCTGAGGCGGCGGGTAAACCGCTCGGCTACGGAACCGAGACTTTTGCCAAACGCATTACGCTTGGCCGCCTGTCCGAGCCGGAAGATGTCGCCGCCTGCGTCTCATACCTGGCAGGACCGGACTCTGACTACATGACAGGCCAGTCTCTGCTCATCGATGGTGGGATGGTGTTCAACTAAATTCTAATAAGCTCTGACATGAGTTTTCCCCTGCCCCCGTGCAGGGGCTTTTTTTTGTCTCCTCCGTCATTGTGCATTACACTGCGCGCTGCAAAACTTTAGTCATTACGATCTGACAGGCGGTAACAGCGATGAACGGTACAATCACAACGTGGTTTAAAGATAAAGGCTTTGGATTTATCAAAGATGAAAACGGCGACAACCGCTATTTTCATGTGATTAAGGTCGCGAACCCCGATCTGATTAAGAAAGATGCCGCGGTGACCTTCGAGCCTACCACCAACAACAAAGGCCTTTCCGCCTACGCGGTGAAGGTGATCCCCGAAAGCAAACATCTCTATATCGCAGGCGAGCGCGTAAAGCTCACCTCGATCAAATCCTTCGTGGTGTTCAACGAAGAAGAGCCCGTTGATACCAAAATCGACAAAGAGAACGCGGTGCTGTCGGTGGGCCTCCTGATGAACAGCATCAAGCCGAAATCCGATAAAAAGCCGGGCGAAATGCGCACGGTGAAGAAGCTGGCGATCACCACCTTCCAGAATACGACGCTGATCTTCACCGAAGATGAGATCGACATCGATGCCACGGTGAAGCTGCTGAAGTAATTGTTTGCCGGGTGGCGGCACGCCTTACCCGGCCTACGAAAAACCATCAACGCGGCACGAAACGTAGGCCCGGTAAGCGCAGCGCCACCGGGCACCGCCGCACGCACTTAACCCATCCTGTGCTCGCCCCGTAACATCGCCTCACGGTCAAACACCTTCTGGATCTTCCCGTGCGCCATCAATGCCGCCCGGTCGGACATATGGGCAATCACGTCCGCGTCGTGGCTCACCAGCAGATAGGTCATCTCATGCTCGGCCTTCAGGCGATTAAGCAGGTTCAGGATTTCCGCCTGCACCGACATATCCAGCGCCGAGGTCGGCTCGTCCAGCAGCAGTAGCTGCGGGCGCAGCAGCAGCGCGCGGGCAATGGCAACGCGCTGACGCTGGCCGCCGGAAAGCTGGTGCGGGTAGCGCCTGCCCGCGTCGGCGGAAAGCCCCACCTCATGCAGCGCATTGGCCACCTTTTCCGCGATCTGCGTCTCGCCGTGGATGCTTAACGGCTCCGACAGCGTGCGCGCTATGGTGTGATTCGGGTGCAGCGACGCCCACGGATCCTGAAACACCATCTGCACGTTGCGGCGAAGCTCGCCTTCAAAGCGTCGCCCTGGCGTTAACGCTTCTCCCAGTAGCGCAATACTGCCGCGCCACTCGCGCTGCAGCCCCGCCAGCACGCGCAGAATAGTCGATTTCCCGCAGCCGGATTCACCGATCAGGCTGAACGTCTCGCCTTTCTCAATGCTAAAGCTGGCGGCCGAAACCGCCGTTTTTTCCCCGAAGGTGACCTGCACCTGGTTAACCTCAACGATCGCCATCGCTGGCCTCCTTCCACGGCTGCGAACGGTCGAGCGTCGGCAGCATCTGCCCATAGGTATAGGCGTCTGGACGACAGGTCCACAGGGTGCGCGTGTACGGATGCGTCGCCTGCGGGAGCCGGCTTGCCGCCATCTCATCGACCTTTTCACCCTGATACATTACCAGCACACGGTCGCAGTGCTCCGCCACCAGCGGCAGATCGTGGCTGATGAGCAGCATCGCCATCTGGCGTTCTTCGCACTGCTGCACGAGCAGCTCGAGGATCTGGTTGCGCAGGCGGGCGTCCAGCGCGGAGGTCGGTTCGTCGGCAATCAGCACCTGCGGGTTGTTGAGCAGCGCCATCGCAATCATCACCCGCTGGCCCATGCCTCCGGAAAGTTCGCCGGGATAGCGTGACAGCACGTTCTCGCTCAGCCCGACGGCGCGGAGGATGTCGTGAATACGCGCCGTACGCTCCGGACGCGGCAGACGCTGATGCAGCGTGAGCGCCTCATCAAGCTGGGCGGCGACGCTTTTGACGGGGTTAAGGGCGTAGCGCGGGTCCTGCAGGACCATCGCAATGCCGTTGCCGCGCAGCGCCTGCCAGCGGCGGGCGTTCAGGGTCAGCAGATCGTTGCCCAGCACGTTAAGCCGGTTGGCGCTTACGATACCGGGTTTACGCACCAGACCCATCAGGGCGCGGGCGGTCATGGACTTGCCGGAGCCGGATTCCCCCACCAGCGCCAGCCGCTCGTTGCCAAGCGTAAAGCTCAGGTTGTTGACCACGCGTGCGGCGGGGTAGTCGATATTCAGCGCATCGACGATGACGCGGTGTTCAGTCATGCTGTGGCTCCAGTACGTCGCGCAGGCCATCGCCCAGCAGGTTAAACGCCAGGCTGGCAAACAGAATCGCTCCGCCCGGAATAGCGGCAATCCACCACTGGTCGAAAATGACCTGCATGCCGTCGGCAATCATCGCGCCCCATTCGGCCATGGGCGGCCGTGCGCCAAGGCCGAGGAAGCCGAGACCAGCGGCGGCCAGAATAATCCCCGCCAGATCCAGCGCCAGCCGCACAATCGCGGACGGCAGGCACAGGGGCAGAATATGGCCGACCAGCAGGCGCGGGCCGCGGATCCCCATCATCTCTGCGGCGGCCAGGTAATCGCTGTGGCGCAGACGCTGAATCTCGCTCCGGGCCTGACGCGCATAGGCGGGCCAGGTGGTTAAGGCCAGCGCCAGCGCGCCGTTGACCAGCCCCGGGCCGAGCATCGCCACAAACGCGAAGGCGAGGATCAGGCGCGGCATCGACATCACCACGTCGGTAAAGCGCATCAGGACTCGCTCCAGCCAGCCGCCGTAGTAGCCGGACAGGATCCCCACCAGCAGCCCGGCGGGCAGGGTGATAACGGTGACTAATGCCACCAGCCCGAGCGCCGGACGGGTGCCGTAAATCAGGCGCGAGAGCAGATCGCGCCCGTAGCTGTCGGTGCCCAGCCAGTGCTGGTCGTTCGGTGCCTGCAGGCGCGCGGCGGCGTCCTGCCAGTTCGGATCCACCGGTGCCAGCCAGGGCGCGAACAGGGCAATAAACACCAGCAGCGCCAGGGCAATCAGCCCGCAAACGGCGGCAGGGGAGCGGCGCAGGCGGCGTAAGAAGAGATAAAACGGCATCAGCGCATCCTGGGATCGGTCGCCCGCACAAGCAGGTCGGTAAGGTTATTGATCAGCACAAAGCAGACGCCGATCAGCAGCGTGCCGCCCATGACCGCGGTGGTGTCTCCGGCGAACAGGGCGGTGGTGAGATAGCGTCCGATGCCCGGCCACGAGAAGACGGTTTCGGTTAATACCGCACCTTCCAGCATGCTGGTATAGGCCAGGGCGATCACCGTCAGCAGGGTGCTGCGAATGTTCGGCAGCACGTGGCGCAGCAGAATGGCCATCTCCCCGGCACCCTTGGCGCGGGCAAGCAGGATGTACTCCTTGTTCATTTCGCCGAGGCAGGCGGAGCGGGTCAGGCGGGTTATGCTCGCCAGCGAGTAATAGGCCAGCAGCACCACCGGCAGCACCAGGTGGCTGATGGCGTTGCGAAACGCCTCGCGATCGCCGGAAAGCCAGGTATCTATCAGCGCAAAGCCGGTGCGCGGCTCGACGGTAAACTGCCAGATGTCGTCCAGCCTGCCGGGGCCCGCGCTCCACTGCAGCTTCGCGTAGAACAGAGCCAGCATCAGCAGGCCGAGCCAGAAAATCGGCACCGAGTTGCCGAGCAGGGTGAGCGTTCTGATCGCTAAGTCCACTGGCGAACCGGCGTAGCGGGCGCACAGCACACCCGCAATCACGCCGAGTATCGTGCCGATAATTAGCGCCAGCGTTGCCAGCTCCAGCGTGGCGGGGAAGGCGTGCAGCAGATCCTGCAGCACCGGCTGCCCGGTGGCGCTGGCGGTGCCTAAATCCCCGTGGGCAAGGTTTTGCAGGTAGTGCCAGAACTGCACGGGCAGGGGACGATCCAGCCCGAGCTGGTGGCGAACCTGATCGTACGTCGACTGGCTGGCGTGATCCCCGACGATCTGCAGCACGCGATCGACCGGTGAAAACGCCGAGAGCGCAAACGTGACGAGCAGCAGCCCGAAGAGCGTGAGCAGCAGGGTCAGCAGGCTCTGAAGCACGCGGGTGGAAAGATGTGGCATGGGAAATCTCTTCATGCCGGGTGCGGCTTGGCCTTACCCGGCCTACAAAAACCGAGAACACAGGCCGGGTCAGCGCAGCGCCACCCGGCAACAAGGGCTATTTCGTGACGCGATCGTACCAGACCATATCCGCGTTCAGCCCCTGCTGATACCCCTTCACGTTATCGCGCACCACGATCTGGGTTTTGCCCTGATCGACGAACACGTACGGCGAGCTCTGCTGCAGCTGTTCCTGCATTTTCTTGTACAGATCCAGACGCTTCGCCGGATCCGGCTCGGCAACCGCCGCCAGCGTGGCCTTGTTCAGCTCCGGGATTTTCCAGCCGTTCAGTCCGGCCACGGTGCTGGACTTCCCGTCGTTCCACGCGAAGGCGCTGGCGTTGGAGTGCGCGTCGAAGTAGTCCGGGATCCACAGACGGATCGCCGCCTGATGCTGCTTCGCGCGCACACGGGCATAGACCTGGCTCCCGGCGGCAGGCAGCAGATCCACCTTCACGCCACCCTGCGCAAAGCTCGCCTGCATCGACTGGGCGATGGTGATAAACGGCGGCTTGTTCTCCACGTCCAGCGTGAAGTGCGCGTCCTTAATGCCCGCTTTGGCGAGGATTGCCTTCGCTTTTGCCGGATCAAATTTAAACGGATTGTCTTCCAGCGCGCCCGGCAGGCCGACCGGCAGGAAGCTCTGGTGAACAAAATACTGGCCTTTCAGCAGGTTCTTCGTGATGCCGTCATAGTCGACCAGCCAGCGCGACGCTTCCCAGAACGCCGGGTTGTTCAGCAGCGGATTGGCGCTGTTGCCGGTGTTAAACACCAGGTAATTCTGCTCGGCGGACGGAATGCTCAGCACCTTCACGCCCGGCTTGCCGTCCAGGGCGCTAATCTGGTCTGCACCCAGATCGCGCGCCACGTCCGCATCCCCCTGCTGGATCAGCAGGCGGCGTGAAGCGGGGTCGGGGACGTTCTTAATGATGATGCTTTTGAGCTTCGGCGCGCCGCCGGGCGCGGCGTCGTTAGCTTCCAGCACGATGGCCTGATGCGGCTGGTAGACGCGCATTTTGAACGCGCCGCTGCCCGCCGAGTGCATTTTCAGCCACGCGTTACCGAAGTCGTTATCCTTGACGTTTGCGGCGACCTGCTTTTCATCGACGATAGAGGCTATCGGCGTGGAGAGAATATTCAGCGCCACCGACGGGCTGACGTCCGCCGTCCAGTGAAGCTGGAGGGTATGATCGTCCACCTTTTTCAGCTGGCTGGCGATGTTGCTCGCGTCCCAGCCCAGCACGTTGAGGATAAAGGCCGGGGATTTGTTCAGCGTCACGGCGCGGGTATAAGAGAAGATCACGTCTTCCGGGCGCAGCGGGTTGCCGGAGGCGAATGTCGCATCGGGTTTAAGCTTGATGGTCAGGGTTTTTGCTGCCGCGTCCGCTTCCCAGCTTTCTGCCAGAATCGGCGTGATTTTTTCCGGATTATCGCGGTCCGGCTGTACCAGACGCTGGTACAGGCTCGGCACGGTCTGGATGCTGGAGAGCTCGTTGGCTTCGGCCGGGTCGAGGCTCACGATATCATCAAGCCCCTGGGCAACCACCAGCGTGTTGGGCGGCGTAGCGGCGTGGGCGGCGCCTGAGAGCGCAGCCAGCACCAGTAACGGCAACAGTTTTTTTGTCATAGCGATCCCTGAGAAGAATATATTGTGATTGTTTTATGCTCCGCTACGTTAGGGCGACTGTGACATTCCACAAAGTCGAAATTCAGCTTTAGTTATGCCTTCCGGGAATATCGCATGCGCTCGGGCTATTAAAACACGCTGCTTTTCGCCTGCTTTTTAACCTGCTATAACAAATGCCTTACCTTTCAGGGAGTCATCGCCGTGCCCGAAATCAATCAACATGGTCAAACCGTTAACGATATCGTTCCCGACTGGAAAGGCGCGCGCGCGTTGACCCGCACGCCGCTGTTCGGCCAGTATTGTCGCCTGGAGCCGCTGGACGCCGATCGCCACGCGGCCGATCTCTATGAGGCCTACGCGCTGGGCGACGACAGCGACTGGACGTGGCTTGCCAGCACGCAGCCCACGAGCGTGGAAGCCACCGCGCACTGGATCATGGCGAAGGTCATGGACGATGAGCTGGTGCCGTTTGCCGTCATTGACTTACGCAACGAACGGGCGGTGGGGCTGGTGAGCTATATGGCCAACGAGCGGCTGCTGGGGTCGGTGGAAATTGGTCACGTCACCTGGTCGCGCAAAATGAAAGGTTCCCGCATCGGCACCGAAACGGTGTGGCTGCTGCTGAAAAATGCGTTTGAGCACGGCTACCGGCGCCTCGAGTGGAAGTGCGATTCCATGAACGTGGCGTCGCGCAGGGCGGCGGAGCGGCTGGGGTTTGTCTGGGAGGGACGCCTGCGCCAGAAGCTGGTGCGTAAGGGGCGCAACCGCGACAGCGATATGCTTTCTATTATTGACGGCGAATGGCCGCAAAGAGACGCGGAGCTGCGCGCCTGGCTGGCGGCAGAGAATTTTGACGAGGAAGGGCGGCAGATAAAGCGGCTTGAGGCGTTTCGGTTATAAGTTTTTTATGTAGGGTACAGCGTAAACGCGCGGTTAATCCGCGGAAATCGCGATTTCAATCAGGTTGGTTTTTCCTGACTGCAGGCCGCGCGTTACCGCTTCGGCGATATCCGCAGCCTCGGTCACCCGGCAGCAGTGGACGCCCATGGCGGTGGCCAGCGACTGAAAATCGATATGCGGGTTCACCAGGTCCATCCCGATAAAACGCCCCAGCCGCGTTGAGCTGTAGTCAGCCTGGCTCTTCATAAAGTTTTTCAGGATGTTGTACCCCCTGTTATTCATGACGATAAAGGTGACCGGCAGATTTTCGTGTGCCGCCGTCCAGAGCGCCTGCGGCGAGTAGAGGGAGGCTCCGTCTCCAACTAAACACACTACCGGCTCGCGGCCCAGCCCCAGCGAGTGACCTACTGCTGCGGGCATCCCCCAGCCCAGTCCGCCGCCGCGCATAAAGTAGTAGCGCTGGTGCTGCTGGTCAGAGATGAACCGGCGGACATGCCTGGCGGTTGCTATCGCCTCATCCACGATGGTGGTACCCGCCGGAATGGATCGGATGACTTCCCAGGCTGCGACCATCGGCGAAAGGGCCGGGCGTAGCCGCTCGGCGGCCAGACGTTCTTCCTGCTGCTGCCACTCCTTCTCTCGTTCGTCGCGGGCCGTAACCAGCAGCCGCTGGTGGGCCAGCGTGCTGGCGATCAGGCGCTGCTTAAGCTTTGGCAGTAGTTCGTGCAGGGACAGTTTGATATCCCCCATCACCGAAAGGCGAGTGGCATAGGTGCGGCCAAGCTCGTGCATATCCGCCGAGAGCTGGTACACCGCGCAGGTCGCCGGAATAGCCTCGCCCTCGCTGTACAAAATGGTGATCAGGCTTCTGCCGCCGATGATAAACACGGCATCGTAGGCATTGATGATGCTGGCGATTTCGCTGGCGGTGGTGGGCATATTGCCCCGCCAGAGCGCGTGCTGAGTGGGAAAAGGCAAATTCAGCGGCCAGGAGGAGCCGTAGACGTGGGCGCTTAGCGCTTCCGCCAGCTCGACAATCTCCTGCGTCGAGCCGCTGGAGTGCACCTCATCGCCCGCCACAATCATGATCCTGCCCGGCGCGATCTCGCTGAGCGCCTCCGCCAGCTCGTCCAGCGAGCCCGCCACGGTGTGGTAGTTCACTCTCGACGCCGTCTGTATCCCGGCATCGCTCAGCTCTTCCATCACGTTCATCGGCAGGGAGAGCAGCACCGGGCCGCCAGGAGGATAGCTGGCAGCGTGAAACGCGCGGCGCACCAGCACCGGGAGCTGGTCGGCGCTGGTGACCTCCTGCGCCCACTTCATGACCGGGGAGCCAATGGAAACAATATCGTCATACAGCAGCGGGTCGCGGACGTAGTGCCGCGTATCCTGCTGTCCAACGGTCACCACCAGCGGGGTTTTCATGATCCGCGAATTAATGAGATTCCCCATGCCGTGCCCCAAGCCGCTCGCGGTATGCAAATTGATAAAGCCCGTTTTGCCGGAGGCTTTCGCGTAGCCGTCGGCAATCGCCACCACGGTGCTCTCCTGAAGCGCCAGAATATAGTGAATATTTTCATGGCGAAGCAGGGCATCAATCAGAGGAAGCTCGGTGGTACCGGGGTTGCCAAAAATATATTCCACGCCTTCACTCTCCAGCACTTCAAGAAGAATATCGGCACCCGTTCGCATATTGAGATCTGATAAGGACGTTAATGATTTAATCATACTGACACCTCATTCAGCATTATTTAACGCAGGCTAAAATTCTTCCTGCGTTGGACGCACAACAATTTCATTAATATCAACGTCGCCAGGCTGTTCTATGGCAAATAAAACCGCGCGGGCAATTGCGTCAGCCGGAATAGCCTGCTTATAAAACTCATGGAGAAATTTTTTACTCTCTTCGTCAGAGCTGCCGAATTGCAGTTCGCTTTCGACGGCGCCGGGCGAAATAAGCGTCGTGCGGATAGTTTTACCCGCCTCCTGACGTAAGCCTTCACTCAGCGCGCGGACGGCGAATTTTGTGGCGCTGTACACCACGCCGCCAGGTGCCAGCACCTTGATGCCCGCGACGGAGGCAACGTTAATAAAATGCCCGCTGCCCTGACGCTGGAACACCGGCCACGCGGCCGCGATGCCGTACAGCACCCCTTTCAGATTGGTGTCAATCATCTTGTCCCATTCGTCGGTTTTCAGCTCGCTCAAGGGGGCGATAGCCATAAAGCCCGCGTTGTTGATTAGCACATCCACGCGCTGGTAGGCGGCAACGGCAGCGTCAATGGCGCGCTGAACCTCCTCCTGACGGGTCACGTCGGCCTTCACGGCTATCGCCTTGCCGCCTTGCTGAATAATCTGATCCACCAGGGCATTAATTCTGTCCAGACGGCGCGCCACCAGCACCAGCGAAAACGCGTTATTCGCTAAATGGAGGGCAATCGCCTGACCAATACCGCTGCTGGCACCGGTAATGACAACAACCTTGTTTGCACTATTATTCATGATCTTATCTCGCTATTGAGTGATGCAAAAAATAAAAGGCAGAGAAGCATATAATGAATAATGAGAAATTCATTAATGCGGTTTTTTGATATATTGTGTATCGGAAATAAAATGATGTTCGTTTAAAACTTAATGGAGTACGCAAGAGTCTGTCAATGTCGTTTTTTAATAATTAAATTAATTACAGGCTTAATATTTAATTCTTATAGATAACCGAGAACAGTATATAAATGAAATGGGGTCACGATAGCGGCCCTGCGAACAGGGCCTGAGAATTACAATTTGCCACTGTAAAGCACCGGGCCTGTGGGGAGTCCAGTGGGCGATCCGCCCGCTGGTTCAAGGCTTATGGCTATCGTGGCGTCAGGAGGGAGCGTTGTGTTCCTGAGGGTGACGCGTGTCGGTATGTCGTTATGCAGCAGCCCCATGGAGACCGGCGCCTGCCCGCCTGGGATCAGCCAAAGCTGGAGGCTGTGTTGCGCCGCGACGGCCGTCGGCCGAAGAGGGGCAATGCTCAAGTGCTGGCGGCTGGCATCCGCGCTGACGACCCATTCCCCGTGCTGTTGGGCATCGTTGAGGACGATCAGCGGAACGAGTTCCGGTGTACGGGTGGCATACCAGGCAACGACCGACAGGGCGGCGAGGGAGGCCGCAACCATCCAGCCGACATAAGGCCGACTTTGGCGTAAAGGCTTTTTGGGCGGCAGGTCGAGGGTGATTCTTTTCCACACCGTCTCGGGTGGAGGGACGGGCACAAGATGACTATCCAGCGTGCTGAACATTTTCTGCCAGTACGCGACGCGGGCGGCCAGAGCCGGTTCACGGAGGACCCTTTTCTGGAACTGAAGCCGTGCTCCTCCCCGCAGCGTGCCGAGGGCATACTCTGCTGCCAGCATGTCGTCGCGTTTTTCTGCGTCATTCATAGCCCCACGCACTCCCGAAGATGATCCATTGCCCGACGTATCCAGCTTTTCACCGAGCCTACAGGCTGCTGGAGCCAGTCGGCAATGTCGCTGTGAGACATTCCCTGATAGTAGGCGAGCGTAATGCTCTGGCGCTGCTCGCTGCTCAAATGTTCGAGACAATGCCTGAGCCGTTCTGCCTGTGCATCGTCGTGCCAGTTATTCTGCTCATCGCTTTCGCTCAGCAGAATATCTTCCGAATACGACTCTTCACGGGCTGCAGCCCGGGTTTGCCCGCTGCGCAGCCAGTCAATACAGCGGTTGCGAACAATATGCGTAAGCCAGGTCATCGGGGAGCTCAGGGTAGCGTTATAGGTTTCGGCTTTACTCCAGACGGTGACAAAACAGTCGTGAAGGATCTCTTCTGCCCAGGCGCGGTCGCGCAGCATGCGCAGCGCAACGGCAAACAGGTGAGGCGACGTAAGTCGGTAAAGTTGTTCAAATGCGCGGCGATCGCCGTTAGCGATCGCCTGCATTAATTTCAGCTGCTGTTCAGCCAGCGCGTTATCCATGTTTTTCCCGGAAGGCAACGTCACACTTCCGAAGTATAGACAACTACTTAGGCATCAGGACGGTATCAATCACATCGATCACGCCATTTTTCTGATGGACGTCGTAGGTGCTGATGTTCGCCACGTTACCTTTACCGTCCTTGAGCTGAATATTGTGCGGGCCGTTACTCATGATCCACAGCGGTTGACCGTTAACGGTCTTCAGCTCCGCGTGGCCGCCGCCCTGTTTAATTTTCTGCTCCAGCGCTTTCATATCGTAATTACCGGCGACCACGTGATAGGTCAGAATGCTGGTGAGCGTGGCTTTGTTTTCGGGTTTGACCAGGTTCTCGACCGTGCCGGCAGGCAATTTCGCAAACGCCGCATCGGTCGGCGCAAAGACGGTTAAGGGCCCTTTGCTCTGAAGCGTATCCACCAGCCCGGCCGCTTTGACGGCGGCCACCAGCGTAGTGTGATCTTTCGAGTTCACGGCGTTTTCAACAATATTTTTGCTCGGGAACATCGCCGCTCCGCCCACCATCACGGTGTCTGACGTCATGGCTGCTGATGCGCCTGCACAGAAGAGTATCGCGCTGGATACGAATGCAACACTGAGTAGCTTTTTCATCATTTATCCTCGGATTAAGGAGCAAAGGCGTTGCTCACATACTCATATACGAGGGGCGGGGGGAAACTGGATGCAGGGAAATGAAAATAAATTTGTGGCGGGGAAGTGAATTCCCTCTCCCCGGTGGGGAGAGGGCAAATGACTTAGCGTCTCACCGGTGCCCCGTTCGCCACATAATACGCCGCCGTGCTCTTCGCCAGCGGCTCGCGACCGCGAATGGCATCGGCAATCTTCTCGCCAATCATAATGGTGGTGGCGTTCAGGTTGCCGGTGATGATCTGCGGCATAATCGACGCATCCACCACGCGCAGCCCTTCCAGCCCGTGAACGCGGCCTTCGCCGTCGACCACCGCCATCTCGTCGTAACCCATCTTGCAGGTGCCGCACGGGTGGAACGCCGTTTCCGCGTGGTTGCGCACGAATTCGTCCAGCTGCTCGTCGGTCTGGCAGTCAATACCCGGACTGATTTCACGGCCGCGGTACTTGTCCAGCGCGGGCTGGTGCATGATCTCGCGGGTGATGCGGATCGCGTCGCGAAACTCCTGCCAGTCCTGCTCGTGGGACATATAGTTGAACAGGATCGCCGGATGCTGGTGCGGATCGCGCGACTGGATGCGCACGTGTCCACGGCTCGGCGAGCGCATGGAGCCGACGTGGCACTGGAAGCCATGTTCTTTCACCGCGTTCGAGCCGTTGTAGTTAATCGCCACCGGCAGGAAGTGGTACTGAATGTTTGGCCACTCAAACTCCTCGCGGCTGCGGATAAACCCGCCCGCTTCGAAGTGGTTGCTCGCACCTATGCCGGTGCCGCCAAACAGCCACTCCGCGCCAATCTTCGGCTGGTTCCACCACTGCAGGGCAGGGTAGAGGGAGACCGGCTCTTTACATTCGTACTGGAGGTACATCTCCAGGTGATCCTGCAGGTTTTCCCCCACGCCGGGCAGATCGTGCACCAGCGGGATATCAAACTGCTTCAGCAGGTCAGCGTTGCCCACGCCGGAGCGCTGGAGGATCTGCGGGGAGGCAATCGCCCCGGCGCTCAGCAGCACTTCTTTTTTTGCCGTCGCTTTGGAGGGGATGGTGCTTTCACCCTCCAGCCACTCGACGCCCACCGCGCGCTTGCCCTCAAAGAGGATGCGATCGGTCATGGCGTGGGTGCGGATGGTCAGGTTCGGACGCGGTTTCGCCTGATCCAGATAGCCGCGCGCGGTGCTGGCGCGTCGGCCCTGCGGCGTGACCGTGCGGTCCATCGGGCCGAAGCCCTCCTGCTGATAGCCGTTGAGATCGTCGGTGCGCGGATAGCCCGCCTGCACGCCCGCCTCCACCATCGCCTCAAACAGCGGGTTCACGCCCGGTTTCGAGGTGGTAACGCTCACCGGACCGTCGCCGCCGTGGTAGTCGTTCGGCCCCACGTCGCGCGTCTCTGCCTTGCGGTAATAGGGCAGGCAGTTGAGGTAGCTCCAGTGCTCCAGGCCCGGCTCTTTCGCCCAGTGGTCGAGGTCCATCGCGTTACCGCGGATGTAGCACATGCCGTTGATCAATGACGAGCCGCCCAGCCCTTTGCCGCGTCCGCACTCCATGCGGCGCTTGTTCATGAAGGGTTCTGGCTCGGTTTCGTACGCCCAGTTGTAGCGCTTGCCCTGCAGCGGGAACGCCAGCGCGGCGGGCATCTGGGTGCGGAAGTCAAATCGGTAATCCGGTCCGCCTGCTTCAAGCAGCAGGACGGTGGTGTTCGGATCTTCAGTCAGTCGTGTAGCCAGCACGTTGCCGGCAGAGCCGGCCCCGATAATGATGTAGTCAAATTGCAAATAAACCTCCCGGTTAAAATATGGACTGGAATTTACCCATCTCAACCTGGATGGACTTCACCTGGGTGTAGCTCTGCAGCGTCATCACGCCGTTCTCGCGGCCAATGCCGGAGTGCTTGTAGCCGCCGACCGGCATCTCTGCGGCGGATTCACCCCAGGTGTTGATCCAGCAGATGCCCGCTTCGAGCTGATGAATGGCGCCGTGGGCGCGGTTCAGGTCGGTCGTGACGATGCCTGCCGCCAGCCCGTAGTCGGTGTCGTTGGCGCGGCGAATCGCTTCCTCAATGGACTCATAGGTGAGGATGGACATCACCGGGCCGAAGATCTCTTCGCGCACGATGGTCATCTCGTCTGTGCAGTCGGTGAACACGGTTGGGGCCACCCACGCGCCGTTATCGAAGCCTTCGCCCTTCAGCACGTCGCCGCCGCACAGCACGCGCGCGCCTTCCTCTTTGCCTTTGGCGATGTAGCGCATCACGCTGTCGCGGTGCGGGAAGCTGACCATCGGGCCAAAGTTGGTAGCTCCATCGAACAGATCGCCCGCGCGGATGCGGCCCACGCGTTCAGTGATTTTCTGCTCAAACGCGGCTTTGAACTTAGCCGGAACAAACACGCGGGTGCCGTTGGTGCACACCTGGCCGGAGCTGAAGAAGTTGGCCATCATGGCGATGTCTGCCGCGAGATCCAGATCCGCATCGTCAAAAATAATCAGCGGCGATTTGCCGCCCAGCTCCATCGTCACCTCTTTCAGGGAGGAGGCCGCGGCGTTCGCCATCACCTTTTTGCCGCTGGCGACGCCGCCGGTAAAGGAGACTTTGGCGATGCCCGGATGCTCGGTCAGGTACTGGCCGGTCTCCGCACCCACGCCCGGCAGGACGTTAAACACGCCATCCGGCAGACCCGCTTCGGTATAGATTTCGGCAAGCTTCAGGGCGGTAAGCGGCGTCACTTCGCTCGGCTTGAAGATCATTGCGTTGCCCGCCGCCAGCGCCGGGGCCGATTTCCACAGGGCGATCTGGATCGGGTAGTTCCACGCGCCGATGCCCGCCACCACGCCCAGCGGCTCGCGGCGGGTATAGACGAATGAGGTCTCGCGCAGCGGGATCTGGCTGCCTTCCAGCGCCGGGATCAGCCCCGCGTAGTACTCCAGCACGTCCGCACCGGTGACGATATCCACGGTTGAGGTTTCGGAATACGCTTTACCGGTGTCGAGGGTTTCCAGCTTTGCCAGATCGTCGTTGCGCTCGCGCAGGATGTCGACGGCGCGACGCAGGATGCGAGAGCGCTCCATGGCGGTCATCGCCGCCCAGACTTTTTGCCCGCGCGTTGCGCTTTCAACGGCGCGATCGACGTCTTCGCGCCCGGCGGCCTGAACGGTCGCCAGGACTTCACCGTTGGCCGGGTTGATGGTCTCGAAGGTGCGACCGCTGGTGGTCGATGTATAACCACCATTGATATAAAGCTGCTGTTCTGCCATTCGGGACATAAATTCTCCTCGGTTAGTCGGTCGGTAAATGCTGGCTGATAAAGTGGCTGGTGAGCGACTGCGCCAGGGTCTTATCCAGCGGCTTGCCGCTCAGCGCGGCGCGCAGCCACAGCCCGTCGATCAGCGCCGCCAGCCCGTAGCCCGCCTCCTGGGCCTGCTCGCGCGGAAGCTCGCGGCGAAACTCGTACACCAGGTTCGACAGCAGGCGGCGGCTGCTGACCTGCTGCAGGCGGTAGAGCATGGGCTGATGCATGCTGCTTGCCCAGAAGGCCAGCCAGGCCTTCATCGCCGCGCTGCTCACCTGGGTTTCATCAAAGTTACCGCCGACAATCGCCTGCAGACGCTGCTCCGCGCTGCCGTTCGGCAGGGCGTGCAGGCGGCTTAATACCGCATCGCGCAGCTGGCCGGTGATGTCGCGCATGGTCGCTTCCAGCAGACCATTTTTGTCTTTGAAATAGTGACTGATGATCCCCGTGGAAACGCCCGCCCGACGGGCGATCTGCGCGATCGTCGCGTCGTGCATTCCCACTTCATTTATTGCTTCCAGCGTGGCGTCGATAAGCTGCCTGCGCCGGATCGGCTGCATCCCCACTTTGGGCATTTTTGCCACTCCATTCATCAGCGTTGGTTAACCATTAAAGCGGTTTTTGATTGGACGTTCAATATAAAATGTGTCTTAATTGTTGCGGATTTGGATTTTAATAGTTACAAAAACAGTGAGGATACTGGATGACAGACCTTTCACAGGACAGAGAAAAAGACAAAATCAACCCGGTCGTTTTTTATACGTCCGCCGGGCTGATTTTGTTGTTTTCCCTGACAACGATCTTCTTTCGCGATTTTTCTGCCGAGTGGATTGGGCGCACCCTGAACTGGGTATCGAAGACCTTCGGCTGGTACTACCTGCTGGCGGCCACGCTCTACATCGTCTTTGTGGTCTGCATTGCCTGCTCGCGCTTCGGCTCCGTGAAGCTCGGTCCCGAGCAGTCCAAGCCCGAGTTCAGCCTGCTGAGCTGGGCCGCGATGCTGTTTGCCGCGGGCATCGGCATTGACCTGATGTTCTTCTCCGTGGCGGAACCGGTCACGCAGTATATGCAGCCGCCGGAAGGGGCAGGGCAGACGATGGAGGCCGCGCGCCAGGCGATGGTCTGGACGCTGTTCCACTACGGCCTGACCGGCTGGTCAATGTACGCCCTGATGGGCATGGCGCTGGGATACTTTAGCTATCGTTATAATTTGCCCCTCACCATTCGCTCCGCGCTGTACCCGATTTTCGGTAAAAAGATTAACGGCCCGATTGGCCACAGCGTCGATATCGCGGCTGTGATCGGCACCATCTTCGGTATTGCGACCACGCTCGGGATTGGCGTGGTGCAGCTCAACTACGGGCTGAGCGTGCTGTTTGATATTCCGGATTCGATGGCGGCGAAAGCGGCGCTGATTGCGCTCTCCGTCATTATTGCCACCATTTCGGTGACGTCGGGCGTCGATAAAGGCATCCGCGTGCTCTCCGAACTGAACGTGGCGCTGGCGCTGGGCCTCATCCTGTTCGTGCTGTTTATGGGCGACACCTCGTTCCTGCTCAATGCCTTAGTGCTGAACGTGGGCGACTACGTGAACCGCTTTATGGGCATGACGCTGAACAGCTTCGCCTTTGACCGTCCGGTGGAGTGGATGAACAACTGGACCCTGTTCTTCTGGGCGTGGTGGGTCGCATGGTCGCCGTTTGTCGGCCTGTTCCTGGCGCGTATTTCGCGCGGGCGCACCATCCGCCAGTTTGTGATGGGCACGCTGATTATCCCGTTCACCTTTACCCTGCTGTGGCTGTCGGTGTTCGGCAACAGCGCGCTGCATGAGATTATCCACGGCAACGCGACCTTTGCACAGGAAGCGATGGCGCACCCGGAGCGCGGCTTCTACAGCCTGCTGGCGCAGTACCCGGCGTTCACCTTTAGCGCCTCCGTGGCGACCATTACCGGCCTGCTGTTCTACGTCACCTCGGCGGATTCCGGCGCGCTGGTGCTGGGTAACTTCACCTCGAAGCTGAAGGACATCAACAGCGATGCGCCGAACTGGCTGCGCATCTTCTGGTCGGTCGCCATCGGCCTGCTGACGCTCGGCATGCTGATGACCAACGGCATCTCGGCGCTACAGAACACCACGGTGATCATGGGGCTGCCGTTCAGCTTCGTCATCTTCTTTGTGATGGCCGGGCTGTATAAATCGCTCAAGGTGGAAGATTACCGCCGCGTCAGCGCCAGCCGCGATACCGCACCGCGTCCGATGGGGGCGCAGGACAGGCTGAGCTGGAAGAAACGCCTGTCGCGCCTGATGAACTACCCGGGCACGCGCTACACCAAACAGATGATGGAGACGGTCTGCTTCCCGGCAATGGAAGAGGTGGCGCAGGAGCTGAAGCTGCGTGGCGCCTACGTGGAGCTGAAAAATCTGCCGCCGGAGGAGGGTGAAACCCTGGGGCACCTGGATCTGCTGGTGCACATGGGCGACGAGCAGAACTTTGTCTACCAGATCTGGCCGCAGCAGTACTCGGTCCCCGGCTTTACCTACCGGGCGCGCAGCGGGAAATCGACCTACTACCGGCTGGAGACCTTCCTGCTTGAAGGAAGCCAGGGGAATGATTTGATGGACTACAGCAAGGAGCAGGTGATTACGGACATTCTGGACCAGTATGAACGGCACCTGAACTTTATCCATCTGCACAGGGAAGCGCCGGGGAATAGCGTGATGTTCCCGGATGTTTGAACCTTGAAGTGAAGAACGTAAAAAGGCATCGCCGCTGCCTTCATGCCGGGTGGCGGCGATGCCTTACCCGGCCTACAAAACCGGTTTACCATAGGCCTGATAAGCGAAGCGCCATCAGGCGTTAAATGTACTTTGGGACTGAAAGGCAATATTTCCTTTATTTATATTCACCATTCTGTTTTTCTTTCTGCGCAGGTTTCATCCATGCATCATCATAAATAATATTGCCTTTAACATAGTTCCATTGAATGCCACGAAATCGCAGGCCTACTACTTCATGCATGTTAGGGGCAGAACTGCCTGGATAGTATACATGCGTAAAATCTAAAGATGAGATTACCACGCTATCAAGCGTGATGGTGTAGATCTCTCTTTCTGCTCCCGCTTCAATAATTTCATAATATTTAATAATGGCTTTTTGCAGGCGTCTTCCTTCGCAAGCGACAACGGCAAGGTAAGGACTTACCTTATCTAATTGCTTATGCAGCGTAACCGGGCCATGCTGTCGTGTTCCGGTCATATTTCCGGTATGACTATCGACGGCTTGTTTTACACCATAGCTGCTGTTCATGATTTCGATAGCACCTTCTCTACCTGGCATCATACATTCGCCCTGTACGAGCATTCCGTTCTCGTCGTAGAGAAATAGGTAAGCGGGTAGTGACATTATCGTTCTCCTAAATTTATTAGCTTGCCATTTTTATCGATATCGAACTGATGTACATATTCTTTGCCATTTAAGCCGTAGTGAATTACGTAAGTATGTTCATTCTCCCATTTAATATTCATACAGGTATCAGGATAGGAAAGGTTTAAATCACCGTATCCGGAACCCGCCATTATGCTTATCTGATGGGATTTGCTTGAATATATTGTATAATACTTCAATATGTCATTCTTATTTATGCTGAAACAAATATGATTGCCATTAATAAAAGTTAGTCGTGTTTTTGGGGCTCGTTTACCACCGGGGCAACCGGTAATTGAAATACACATAGCTATAATGAATAGCAGTTTTTTCATCCGGGAAATCCTTTTAAGACTGTTTGGTATTTACTCAGGAGATGATAGAGTGTTTCTTTAAGATGCAGATCGCGATATTGTAATAAACTTTGATTTTTATCCAGACCAAAGTATTTCAATAACCAGTAATCGCTTACAATTGATGCTTGTTGTTCTAACCCATAATGCAATAAATCTACTTTATCTAAACTATAAGTATAGTCAGCAATACCTGAAAATAATCCTCTGGTCCTGACAAACATCCCTTTTTGTGTTTGCCAGACGTGCATCATCTCATGCATAAATCTATGCTTCTTAACTAAGTCGTCCTCTAATGAGAAATCAGGTGAATAAGTTTCTTCTCTAAACCACATTTCACCATTGGGACTCATCGCTATATCGACAGGCTGGAGATTAAAAGGAAGATAACTTTCCCTGTGCACCCACACTAGATGATAATGGATACTGTAACCGTAAAGCGTCTTCGCGAGGGCTATCTCACCGATGGTGAGTTGTCGGATACCGCCTGGGTTAATCGGGGTTCCTGAGGTGGGAATAATGCGTTCATTTACCGGCATTATAAATCCATTGTAATAATATGGTTATTGAGTTTTTATCCTACTCCTGTCGAAATGGAAAAGAAGATTGATATATTCCTAAAAAACGATTTTTGCGTTGTGAGAAATAAATCAAATATGGACTGAAAGAAGATTTTCGAAACCTGATGAGCGTTACAGCAAAGTGATCGCGTGGTCGCCATGAAGCAGCCAGTGAAGTGTAAATAGAGTTCCTACTTTAAACTCAGCCTGTGGGTAGGTCAGCGCCAGCGTGAGTGTTTTCTCATTGAGTCTTGTTATGCGGGCACAGTCAAAACCCATGTAAATCTTCACCCGTGGGTAGAGCGCCTTAAACAGACTCTCTTTGGCGCTGAATGCAAGCGTCAACGCCAGCGCAAAGGGGTAGCCCGAGCGCGTCAGGCACATCGCTTCCTGTGCATTAATGATGCCGTCCTGGATTTCTCGGGCTTCACGGTCAGGAAGAATGGCTTCGCAATCAATACCCACAAGCGCGTCTGGATAACGGACGGCAACCGCCATCGCCTGCGTGCCGCTGTGGGTGATGCTCCCTGAAACGCCTTCCGGCCAGAGCGGTCCACCGCTGGGGCCGATGCCGGGCACGGTGTGGTCAGGTAAGGCATGCGCGGCGGCGATGCGGCCTGCCAGATGCTCGGCTTTGCGTTTGCGCCCGGCGTTTGCAAGCTCAGCGTGGTGGGGGAGCCAGAGGAGATCGGCGTCGGTGAAGGTGGTTGGGTCGAAGGTGACGTGGTGTACGGTATGGCCGGCGAGAATGAACGTGCGGTGGGTGGTGTGCATGGTTTCCCCTCTATCAATAAATAGTGCGGCCTGATGCCCTCACCCAGCCCTCTCCCACGGGGAGAGGGCGGCGTTGTTGCCTTTATCAGAATCGCGTATTCACGCTCATATACCACGTGCGGCCTGGCTCATTATAGGTATAAGCCCCCGCGCCGTACATATACGCGCCGGTGGTGGCGTTCCCGGTCGTCTGGGCATTACCCGCACGCCACTGGCGCTTGTCGAAGACGTTATCCACGCCGCCGGTCAGGCTGACGTTTTTGGTCATGTCCCAGGTCGCGCTCAGACCAACGATGCTGTACGGGCTGACCTCGTCTTTTTCAGACCCGGTCACAGGCTGACCTTTGTAGTTGTACTTCTTCGGCTGCTGCTTGCCGTACCAGGTAAAGGTCGACTGGAGCGACACGTCCTGATGAACCTGCCAGCTCAGTGTCGAGTTCAGCGTGTACTCCGGAATGATCGACAGACGGTCGCCGGTCTCCTTGTTCTTGCTCTGCAGCATGTAGGTGATGTTGTTGGTCCAGTTAATGGTGTCGCTGACCGGCACGTTCAGGGAGCCTTCCAGCCCTTCAACCACCGCTTTCGGCACGTTTTCCCACTGGTAGATATCCGTCTGCACTTTACCGGACGAGGTGTGGCCGATCGGCGCGTAGCCCGCTTCGATCTTGTTGCGGTAGTCGTTGCGGAACCAGGTCACGCCCGCCAGCCAGCCGTCGCGCTTCCACTCCAGACCAATCTCTTTGTTGATGCTGGTTTCGGCCTTAAGATCGTCGTTACCCATCATGTAGCAGCCTACGCCGTCGGAGCTGGCGTAGCAGCCCTGACCTTTGCTGTAGAGCAGGTAGTTCGGGTTGGTCTGATACAGGCTTGGTGCCTTATAGGCGCGGGCGATGCCCATCTTCAGCGTGAAGTCATCCCCCAGACCCTGCGACAGGTTCAGGGACGGGCTCCAGTTGTTGCCGACGATGGTGTGGTGGTCGAAGCGCAGGGCAGGGGTCAGCATGGTGCTGTCGGTCAGCTCCATGTTGTTTTCGGCGAACAGGGAGAAAATCTCTGCCGACGTGTACGGGCTCCGATCGTTACTCATGCCCGGAATGGTGCCGCCCTGCAGGGTTTGCGTGAAGGAGGTGGAATCTTTCATGCGCTGCTGGTTCCACTCGGTACCCAGCGTCAGGTTCTGGTTAACGAGGAAATCAATCGGCAGGTTGATTTCGCTGTGCAGCATCACGTCGGCCAGATCGGTATCGGTGAATTTATTGCTGTTGAACAAGCCTTCCGTACCGCCCGCCAGACCTTCACCCAGACGGGAGTTGCGGGTGTGCTCGTACTGCGCCCAGTTGCTGGTGGTAATGCCGTTATCCCAGCCGCCGTTCCAGGTCACCGCGAAGTTCTGGCGATAGATACGGTTGGTCTCTTTGCCGTAGTTCTTTTTCACCAGGCCGCTGGAGCTGTTGTCGTTGTTAGTGTTCTGGGTATCACCGGCGTAGAGGTTATTCTGACGGCTGTAGCCCGCCTCAAATTCCAGAGACTGCATCGGCGCAAAGTCCCAGCGCACCACGCCGTTGATGTCTTTATTTTCTACACCCTCGCGACCAGCAGGCAGCGTGTCGGCGTAGGCGCCGGTTCGGTCAGACTGATGGCCCTGGTTGATGTCCCACGCGTCGGCCTGGGTTTTGTCCAGGTTACCGAACATGCGGAAGCTGAAGTCACCGCCCAGCGGGCCGCTCAGGCTGAAGTTGGTGCGTTTGGTGGAACCTTCATCCTTGTGCTCAGGCGCATTCAGGTAGGTGTTCCAGGAGCCGTGCCACTGGTCGTCGAATTTTTTGGTGATGATGTTCACCACGCCGCCTGCCGCGCCGTTGCCGTAGCGCGCGGCGGCCGGACCGCGGATCACTTCGATGCGCTCGATCATCTCCGGCGGCACCCAGCCGGTATCGCCGCGGGTGTCACGCTCGCCGCGCCAGCCCAGACGGATGGAGTTACGGCTGGTCACCGGCTTGCCGTCGATCAGGATCAGGGTGTTTTCTGGCCCCATGCCGCGGATATCAATCTGACGGTTATTCCCGCGCTGGCCGCTGGTGGAGTTACCGGTCAGGTTAACGCCCGGCATGGTGCGGATGATTTCCGCCACGTCGCGCGCGGGCGGGTTTTTCCGGATCTCATCGGCGGTGATGGTCGATACCCCCGGCGCCTGCAGATTCTGCTCGGCGGCGGTGATCACCATCGTGTCTTCGTGCTGCGCAGAGGCGGTGTTGTCGTCTGCCAGAGCAGGCAGCGCGACGCCATAAATCCCTAAATTGACCAGCAAGGCCAGAGAGTGAATCTTCTTATTCATTGTACGTCCTGCTTTTGTGGTTGTTTTATGAGCGCTTCCCACAGCGCGGGCACTACGCTATTGCAAATGCAAATAGTTATCAATAATATTATCAATAAAATTTGCTCTGAAACAAAAAAGACTGTTAAACATGAGGTTATAAGGGTGACGGCGTTAACAACGGGAAGTGAAGCGTGGTGGCAGTCGAAAAACGGGCCTGAATGGACGCCGGAAAAGGGAAACTATCGCGTCACGTTCTGGTGGCGTGACCCGGCAGGAACGCAAAGAACGTCACCGATCAAACGCGTCTGGCTCTACGTCACCGGCGTGACCGATCACCACCAAAATGCCCGCCCGCAGTCCCTCGAACGCATTCCCGATACCGACGTCTGGCAGTGGCAGGGCGAGTTCAGCCCCGAGTGGCGCGGAAGCTATTGTTTTATCCCTTCCGTGAATGAAAACGATTTTGCCAGCGTTGTGTTTGAAGGCGAGCAGCCGGAACGCATGGCGCTGCGCGAAGGGTGGCGCAAGCTGCTGCCGCACGCGGTTTCAGACCCGCTGAACCCGCAAAGCTGGCGCGGCGGGCGTGGCCATGCCGTCTCGGCGCTGGAAATGCCGCAAGCACCGGTTCAGCCGGGGTGGAATCATCCCGATACGCCGTATCAGCCGCCAGCCTGCATTGAGTGGGAAAGCGCGCGCCTGAAAAATCGCCGCCGCATCTGGATTTTCACCACCGGGGATCATAGCCCGGAACGCCCGCTGGCGGTGCTGCTCGACGGGCAGTTCTGGGCCGAAAGCATGCCGGTCTGGCCTGCGCTGGCGTCGCTCACCGCCGGGCGCAACCTGCCGCCAGCGGTCTACGTCTTAATCGATGTTATCGATATGGCGCATCGCAACCGCGAGCTGCCGTGCAATCCCGACTTCTGGCTGGCGGTGCAGGAAGAACTTCTCCCCCTTGTTAAAAAACGCGTGCCGTTTAGTGACCGTGCTGACCGTACGGTGGTGGCTGGCCAGAGCTTTGGCGGTCTCGCGTCGCTTTATGCTGGCCTCCACTGGCCGCAGCGTTTTGGCTGCGTGCTTAGCCAGTCCGGCTCCTACTGGTGGCCACACCGCGGCGGCCAGCAGGACGGGCTGTTAATCGAGCAACTTAAAACCGGCGAAATATCCCCTCGCGGGCTACGCATCCTTCTTGAGGCCGGGCGCAACGAGCCGCTCATCTTCCGCGCGAATCAGGCGATTTATGCCGAACTGCACACACACCAACCGGTTATCTGGCGTCAGGTTGACGGCGGACACGATGCGCTTTGCTGGCGCGGTGGGCTGACGCAGGGGCTTATCACCCTCTGGCAGCCGCTTATTCACTAACGGAGTCTGTATGGAATTCAGCAATCCTTTCGATAATCCGCAGGGACAGTTCGCCATTTTGCAAAACGACCAGGGGCAGTACAGCCTGTGGCCACAGCAGTGCGAACTGCCGGCAGGGTGGGGCGTGGTGTGCGAAGCACAGTCTCAGGAGGCGTGCCAGCAGTGGCTGGCGGAACGCTGGCAGACGCTTGAGCCGTCTTATTTCGCGGGGGAGAACGCATGAACCGTCTTCCTCTCGTCGCCGCCCAGCCGGGGATCTGGATGGCGGAACAGCTGTCCACGCTGCCAAACGCCTGGAGCGTGGCGCACTACACCGAGCTGAAAGGCAATATCGATGCGCCGCTGCTGGCAAAAGCCGTTGCCGCGGGCATGATGCAGGCCGATACCCTGCGCATGCGCTTTGCGGAAGACAACGGTGAGGTGTGGCAGTGGGTGGATGACACCTTCATTCTGCCGGAACCGTCCATCGTTCGCGTTGATTCCCACGCCGCCGCCGTGGCGCTGATGAACGCCGATCTTAACCAGAACCTGCGCGTCGACAGCGGTCAGCCGCTCGCTTTCCATCAGCTGATTCAGGTCGGTGAAAACCACTGGTACTGGTATCAGCGCTATCACCATCTGGTGGTGGATGGCTTCAGCTTCCCGGCCATAACTCGCCAGATCGCTGCGATTTATGCCGCGTGGAAAAAGGGCGAACCCACGCCGGAATCCCCGTTTACGCCATTTGCAGAGGTGGTGGACGAGTATCAGCGCTATCGCGACAGCGAGGCGTACCGGCGCGACGGCGCCTTCTGGGCCGGGCAGCGCAAAGAGCTGCCTTCTCCGGTCTCGCTCTCCTCCGCGCCGCTGCCGGGCCGCGCCGCCACGACCGACATTCTGCGTCTGAAAATTACCGCCGACGGCCGCGCCTTCAGCCAGCTTGCACAGGCGGCAGGGCAGGTACAGCGCACCGACCTGGCGCTTGCGCTGGTGGCGCTGTGGCTGGGGCGCCTCACCGGACGGCTGGACTACGCCGCCGGGTTTATCTTTATGCGAAGGATGGGGTCCGCGGCGCTCACCGCGACCGGGCCGGTGCTTAACGTCCTGCCGCTGGCGGTCAATATCGATCCCCAGGAGAGCCTTCCTTCGCTGGCGCTGCGCCTGGCGAACCAGCTGAAAAAAATGCGCCGCCACCAGCGCTACGACGCCGAGCAGATCGTGCGCGACAGCGGGAAAGCATCGGGGGATGAAGCGCTGTTTGGCCCGGTGCTGAACGTTAAAGTGTTCGACTACCAGCTGGATATCGACGGCGTGGAGGCCATCACCCACACGCTGGCGACCGGCCCGGTGAACGATCTGGAGCTGGCGCTGTTCCCGGACGAGCAGGGCGGGCTGAGCATGGAGATCCTCGCCAATAAGCAGCGCTACGACGAGGCGACGCTGACGCGACACGTGGCGCGCCTGAACGCGATGCTGGTGCAGTTTGCGGCCAACCCGGACCTGCGCTGCGGCGAGGTGGAAACCGTTTCAGAACAGGAATACGCAAAGCTCGCGCGCATCAACGATACCGGGCTGGCGCTGCCGTCCACCACGCTCGCGGATCTGGTGGCGGAACAGGCGAGCAAAACGCCGGATGCCCCGGCGCTGGCGGATGCGCACGTTGAACTCAGCTATCGTCAGATGCGCGAGCAGGTCGTCGCGCTGGCAAACCTGCTGCGCGCGCGCGGCGTGAAGCCGGGCGACAGCGTGGCGGTGGCCCTGCCGCGCTCGGTATTCCTGACGTTAGCCTTGCACGGCATTGTGGAGGCGGGCGCCGCGTGGCTGCCGCTCGACACCGGCTACCCGGACGATCGCCTGCGGATGATGCTCGAGGACGCGAAACCGTCCCTGCTCATTACCACCGACGAACAGCTTCCGCGCTTTAGCGATCTGTCCGTCGAGACGTTTAGTTACAACACGCTTTTACCGGCCACCGATGCTGAACCGCTGCGTCTGGCAAAGCCGGAGCAGACGGCGTACATCATCTTTACCTCCGGCTCGACCGGGCGTCCAAAAGGGGTCATGGTCGGCCATACCGCCATCGTTAACCGCCTGAAGTGGATGCAGAACCATTATCCGCTGGGCGCGAACGATGTGGTGGCGCAGAAAACGCCGTGCAGCTTTGACGTGTCGGTGTGGGAGTTCTGGTGGCCGTTTATCGCCGGGGCGAAACTGGTGATGGCGGAGCCGGACGCGCACCGCGATCCGCAGGCGATGCAGAGCTTCTTCACGCACTACGGCGTGACCACTACCCACTTCGTGCCGTCGATGCTGGCGGCGTTTGTCGCCTCGCTGACGTCGGAAAACGTCGACTGCTGCAGAACGCTTAAGCAGGTGTTCTGCAGCGGCGAAGCGCTGTCGACGGCGCTGTGCCGCGAGTGGGAACAGCTGACGCACGTGCCGCTGCATAATCTTTACGGCCCGACGGAAGCGGCGGTGGACGTCAGCTGGTATCCGGCGTTTGGGCCCGAGCTGGCGGCGGTGGAAGGCAACAGCGTGCCGATCGGCTTCCCGGTGTGGAACACGGGGCTGCGCATTCTGGATGCGATGATGCGCCCGGTACCGTTCGGCGTGGCGGGGGATCTCTACCTCACCGGCATCCAGCTGGCGCAGGGGTATCTGGGTCGTCCGGACCTGACCGCCAGCCGCTTTATCGCCGATCCGTTCGCGCCCGGCGAACGGATGTACCGCACCGGTGACGTTGCCCGCTGGCTGGACAACGGCGCGGTGGAGTATCTGGGCCGCAGCGATGACCAGCTGAAAATTCGCGGCCAGCGTATCGAGCTGGGTGAAATCGACCGGGCGATGCTGTCGCTGCCGGACGTGGCCCAGGCCGTGGCGCACGCCTGCGTCTTCAACCAGGCGGCGGCAACGGGCGGCGATGCCCGCCAGCTGGTGGGGTACGTGGTTTCTGAATCCGGCTTACCGCTGGACCGCGACGCGCTGCTGGAATCGCTCAAAACCCAGCTGCCGCCGCATATGGTGCCGGTGGTGCTGCTGCAAATCAGCGCGCTGCCGCTCAGCGCGAACGGCAAGCTTGACCGCAAGGCGCTGCCGCTGCCGGAGCTGACGAGTAAATCCTCCGGCCGTGCGCCGGAGACTGAAACCGAAGTCGCCGTCGCGCAGGCGTTTTCCGCGCTGCTGGGCTGTGAGATCAGCGACATTGAGGCGGATTTCTTTGCCCTCGGCGGCCACTCGCTGCTGGCGATGCGCCTCGCGGCTCAGCTCAGCCTCGCGTTCAACCGCAAGGTCACGCCGGGGCAGATTATGGTCGCCTCGACGGTGAGTAAGCTTAGCGCGCTGCTGGACTCTCAACTGAGCGACGAGCAGGCGCAGCGTCTGGGGTATGAAACCCTTCTGCCGCTGCGTGAAAGCAACGGCCCGACGCTGTTCTGCTTCCATCCGGCGTCCGGCTTTGCCTGGCAGTTTAGCGTCCTGGCGCGCTATCTCAGCCCGCGCTGGTCAATCGTCGGCATTCAGTCGCCGCGCCCGGACGGGCCGATGCAGCAGTGTGCGGATCTGGATGGGGTGATTGAGCGCCACCTGTCTACGTTACGTAAGCAGCAGCCGCAGGGGCCGTATTACCTGTTCGGCTATTCCCTCGGCGGCACGCTGGCGCAAGGGATTGCGGCCTGCCTGCGCCAGCAGGGTGAAGCGGTTTCGTTCCTCGGCCTGCTGGATACCTGGCCGCCGGAAACCCAGAACTGGGCGGAAAAAGAGGCCAACGGCCTCGACCCGGCGGTGCTGGCGGAGATCGAGCGCGAGCGGCAGGCGTTTATCGCCGCCCAGCAGGGACAGGGCTCCAGCGAGCTGTTTAACGCTATCGAAGGCAACTACGCCGATGCGGTGCGGTTGCTCACCACGGCGCACAGTTCACGCTTTGATGGTAAGGCAACGCTGTTTGTTGCCGAACGCACGCGAACGATGGATCCGCATACGGCCTGGGCGCCGTGGGTGGGCGAGCTGGAGGTCTACAGCCAGGATTGCGCCCACGTGGATATCATTTCACCGCAGGCGTTTGAGAAAATTGGGCCAGTGTTGAGGAATATTTTGGGGTAACGTCAAAAGCGCCGGGTGGCGGCTACGCCTTACCCGGCCTACGGGAGCCGAGTGTAGGCCGGGTAAGGCGTAGCCGCCACCCGGCAATTACCGCCGACCTAACGGCACCACCAGCGGCGTTCCCGCCACCGGATCGTCAATAATCATGCAGCGCATACCGTAGATCCGCGCGATCAGCTCCGGCGTGACAATCTCTTTCGGCGCACCCTGCGCCACAATCTCCCCGTCGCGCAAGGCAATCAGGTGCGTGGCGTAGCGGCACGCCTGGTTTAAATCGTGCAGCACCGCCGCCAGGGTGTACCCCTGCGTGCGGTTCAGCTCGCTCAGCAGCTCCAGCAGATCAATCTGGTGGCTGATGTCCAGCCAGGTTGTCGGCTCGTCCAGCAGCATGATCGACGTTTCCTGCGCCAGCACCATCGCAATCCACGCCCGCTGACGCTGGCCGCCGGAAAGGGTGTCCACGCTCTGCTGGGCGAGATCGGTGATGCCCGTCGCCCGCATCGCGCGGTTCACCGCCTCGTCATCTTCCTTGCGCCAGCGGGTAAACATCGGCTGGTGCGGGTAGCGCCCGCGCGAGACCAGCTCCTGCACCGTGATGTCCCCAGGCGTGGTGGCGTTTTGCGCCAGCAGCCCGATGCGCCTGGCCACCTCTTTGCTGGCGAAGCGCTGGATCTGCTCCCCGTCCAGGAAGACACTCCCCTCCACCGGCGTCATCAGGCGGCTCAGCGTGCGCAGCAGGGTCGATTTTCCGCAGCCGTTCGGGCCGATAATCGCGGTGAAGTGGCCGTCCGGAATGGCAACGGTTAAGTCTCGGGCAACGATTTTGTTGCCGTAGCCGAGGGTGAGATGTTCGCCGCGCAAGCGGGTGGTTGTGTCTGTCATTTCTTGCGTGACTCCTGAACGAGCAAGACGATAAGGTAAATCCCGCCGAGGCTGACGGTCACCACGCCCACCGGAAGCTGGTAAGGCATAAACAGCCGCTGGGCGCAGAGATCGGCGGCCAGCAGTAACAGCGCGCCGCACAGCGCCGCCTGAGTTAATCCCCAGCGCGCCGTCCCGCTTAGACGTCGTGCGATATGCGGCGCGACAAGGGCGATAAACGAGATCGGCCCGGCGATGGCGGTGGAGGCTGCGGTCAGCAGTACCGCCACCAGCATCAGCATCAGGCGCGAGCGCTCGACGCTCACGCCCAGCGCGCAGGCGCTGTCGTCGCCCATCTCCAGCAGCCGCATGCGCCGCACCAGCAGCAGCGCGCCGATAAACATCAGCACAATCAGCGGCGCGGCGGGCCAGGTTTTGCCCCACGTCAGGCCGTTGAGAGAACCTGCGTACCACATCCCGGCGGAAAGCGCCGTTTCCAGCGAGGCCTGCAGCAGCAGCCAGGTGTTAAAGGCCATCAGCATCGCGCGGATGCCGATACCAATAATGATCAGCCGGAAGGTGTCGATACCGTTGCGCCAGGCCAACAGCCAGATAACCAGCGACGTCAGAATGCCGCCCGCCATCGCCGTGAAGGTAATGGCCGTCAGGTGCTGGCCGAACAGCACCATCGCCACCAGCACGCCGCTCCAGGCCCCGGTATTGAGGCCCATCACGTCAGGGCTGCCGAGCGGGTTGCGCATCAGCGACTGGAATATCGCACCGCTGACGCCGAGCGCCGCGCCGACCAGGATTGCCATCGCCACGCGCGGCAGTCGCCACTCGGTGACCACCATGGTGATGTTACGCGGCGCGCTGCCGGTGAGAGCGTGAAAGACCTGCGCGAAATCAAGCGTTACGGCACCGCTTTGCAGGCTCCAGACCGCCAGCAGCAGACTGGCGACGACCAGCAGGGAGACGCTGGTGACTAAACGCCGGGACGGGGCCCTCATGCGCCACCTCCGCGTTTACGGCGCACCAGGAAAATCAGCACCGGCGCGCCGATAAAGGCGCTGACCACCGAGACGCGCAGTTCACCCGGCACCAGCAGGCGGCCCAGCACGTCGGCAAACAGCAGCAGGGCAGGCGTCGCCAGCAGAGTCACCGGCAGAGACCAGCGGTGATCCGCCCCCACCAGCCAGCGCGCCATGTGCGGCATCATCAGGCCGATAAAGGCGATCGGCCCGACCACGGCGGTCGCGCTGCCGCACAGCACGGTGATGGCCAGCAGGCCCGTCAGCTGCGTACGCGCCACGCGGTTGCCGAGGGCGGTCGCGGTGTCGCTGCCGAGGCTCAGGCTGTTCAGCGCCCGGCTTAAACACAGCGCCACGGCAGCAGCGATAATGACCGGGAACGCCACCACTTTCAGGGTTTCAAGGGTGCGGATATCCAGCGAACCGGCCTGCCAGAAGCGCAGCTGGTCGTAAACGTCCGGGTTGAGCAGGGCGATGCCGTTGGACAAGCCTTCCAGCACCGCGGCAAGCGCCACGCCCGCCAGCGTCAGGCGTACCGGGCTCAGCTGTCCGCCGCCCTGGCTGCCGGTAAACGCCACCACCAGCGAGGCGGCCAGCGCGCCGCAGAAAGCCATCGCCAGCTGTTCAGAGGGAGAAGTAAACCCAAACAGCGCCGCGCCGAGCACGATGGCAAAGCTGGCGCCAGAGTTAACGCCGAGAATGCCGGGGTCCGCCAGCGGGTTGCGGGTGAGGGTTTGCATCAGGGCACCGGCAAGGCCGAGCGCGCCGCCGGCCAGCAGTCCGGCAAGGGTGCGGGGCAGGCGGGCGTCGAGCACGATAGTGCAGTCAGCGCTCTGACAGGTGCCGGAGAACGCATCGACAATAACGGACGCAGGCAGCGGCCTGGCGCCAACCAGCAGGCTGAGTGCAATCGCGAGGCTCAATAGCAGCAATAAAACGGGCACGGCAACGGCGCGCACCGAAGATGAGGAAAACGACATAGCAACATCCATGATTTGATAATGATAGTGATTATCGTTATCTATCTTATTTGGCTATGTTAGCATGTGCGCCCATGGAATGGGTAGAAATAGACTCAAGGCTTTGTCATGAATCAAAAATCCTGGCTGCTTAACCTCAGCCTGTTGAAAACGCACCCGGCGTATCGCGCCGTGTTTATCGCCCGCTTTATCTCCATTTTATCCCTCGGCCTGCTCGGCGTGGCCGTACCGGTCCAGATCCAGACGATGACCCACTCCAGCTGGCTGGTGGGGTTATCGGTGACGT
The DNA here is from genome assembly GCF_019584525.1 of Enterobacter sp. EC_50. Lineage (NCBI taxonomy): Bacteria > Pseudomonadati > Pseudomonadota > Gammaproteobacteria > Enterobacterales > Enterobacteriaceae > Enterobacter > Enterobacter sp. EC_50. The sequence goes on from NZ_VDAF01000003.1 coordinate 39,654, forward strand.
TAACCGGCGGGGCGATGTTTATCGGTCTGATGGTCGGCGGCGTGCTGGCGGACCGCTACGAGCGCAAGAAGCTGATCCTGCTGGCGCGCGGCACCTGCGGCGTGGGCTTTATCGGGCTGTGTCTGAACGCCATGCTGCCGGAGCCGTCGCTGATCGCCATTTATGCCCTGGGACTGTGGGACGGTTTCTTCGCCTCGTTAGGCGTGACGGCGCTGCTGGCGGCGACGCCCGCGCTGGTCGGGCGCGAGAACCTGATGCAGGCGGGGGCGATCACCATGCTCACCGTGCGCCTCGGCTCGGTGATTTCGCCGATGGTGGGCGGCCTGCTGCTGGCAACCGGCAACGTGGCGTGGAACTACGGCCTGGCCGCGGCGGGGACCTTTATCACCACGCTGACGCTGCTGCGCCTGCCGCTGCTGCCTCCTCCGCCGCAGCCGCGCGAGCATCCGCTGAAATCGCTGATGGCCGCGATTCGTTTCCTGTTCAGCAACCCGCTGATTGGCGGGATTGCGCTGCTCGGCGGCCTGCTGACGATGGCGAGCGCCGTGCGCGTGCTCTACCCGGCGCTGGCGGGCGAGTGGCAGATGAGCGCCTCGGAAATAGGCATTCTCTACGCCGCCATTCCGCTCGGCGCGGCGTGCGGGGCGCTGACCAGCGGCAACCTGGCACAGAGCGCGCGGCCGGGGTTGATTATGCTGCTTGCCACGCTGGCCTCGTTTATCGCCATTGGCTTCTTCAGCCTGATGCCGGTCTGGGCGCTGGGAGTGATGTGTCTGGTGATCTTCGGCTGGCTGAGCGCCATCAGCTCGCTGCTGCAGTACACCCTGATCCAGACCCAGACGCCGGAAGGAATGCTCGGGCGCATTAACGGCCTGTGGACCGCGCAGAACGTCACGGGTGATGCCATTGGCGCGGCGATCCTCGGCGGGCTGGGGGCAATAATGACCCCGGCGGCGTCGGCGAGCAGCAGCGGGTTTGTGTTAGCAATGGTTGGTGTGATCTTATTGGTGGCGCTGGTGGAATTGCGCCGGTTCAGGCAGGAGAGTGTGGTGACCTTGTAGGTCGGGTAAGGCGGAGCCGCCACCCGACAAAACGCCCGGTGGCGCTGCGCTTACCGGGCCTACGGGGAACGTGCCTCTTATTTAAACATCGCATTCAAACGCTGCAACACCAGCATCGCGCTGTAATAATCCAGGCGGAACGTCTCGGTTCCCAACGCCCACACGCGCTTGTTTTTCACCGACGGCAGGTGCGCCAGCAGTGGGTTAGCGTAAATCGCCGCCACGTCTTTCTCGTCACCGGCAAACACAAACAGCCCTTCGCCGTTCAGCCCCGTCGCCAGGTTTTCACCGCCCAGCTGGATAATGTCGTGGCGCTTGCCCTGGCTTGTTGAGGTCTGCAACCCGGCAGGCAGGTCCGCCAGCGTAAAGCCCAGCTGGTGCAGCAGCTTGCCCTGCGCCGATTCGGCGGTCCACAGGTTGGCGGAATGCGCGGCGGCGGTGTAGACGATGGCGTTCACCGGCTGCGGCGGCAGCGTCATCTGCTGTTTCACCTGCGCGAGCTGTTTATCAAACGCGGCAATGCGCTCTGCGGCCTGCTTTTCGTGTCCGGTGATCGCGCCCAGCTGAGTCAGCAGCGCCTGCCAGCTCTTGTCGTCGTAGTTGATGATAAGCGTCGGCGCAATGCCGGAAAGCTGATCGTACAGCGCCAGCGCGGAATCCCCGCCGGTGGCGCTGATCAAAATCAGGTCAGGCATTTGCGCGGCCACCGCTTCAGCGCTGGGCTCGCCGATATACAGCCGGGCAACCTTGCGCTGCTTCGCGATATCGCCCCACTGGCGCAGGAAACCCTGTCCATCCGCCACGCGGTTGTTCGGCGTGGTCGCGCCGCTGGCGACGACCGGTGCGTCAATGGCCAGCAGGGAGCCGGTTAAGGTCACGCTGGTGGAGACAATGCGCGTCGGTTTGCTCTCAAGCGTGTGAACGCCGCGGCTGTCGGTCACCTGACGGGGCCAGTCGGCGGCGGCAGCTGAGGTAAGTCCTAAAACAAAAAGTGATAATAAAAGCAGGGGATTACGGAAAACGGCAGGGAATTTCACAGCGCGGGATCCTGTTTTTGTTGGAGATAATGCTTCTCATTTTCATATTTGCCGCACCGGGATGCAAGCTTTTGTCGCACAAGTTATTTGCCCGACGGTTGACAGCGAAGCGATGTGGGATTAGGTTAGCCGACGAAAATATAAATGATAATCATTATTGCTTCTTTTATCATTTTGAGGAGGATGATATGGATACGTCCCTGGCTGAGGAAGTTCAGCACGCCGCAACCACGCTGGAATCAGACCGTTTTTTCTTTATGTCGCCTTACCGCAGCTTTACCACGTCCGGCTGCTTTGCCCGCTTCAGTGAACCCGCCGTCGGCGGTGACGATCCGGCGGGTCGCTTCCAGCAAAAATTAGCCCAGGCCTTCCGCACGGCAAAAGCCAGCGGTATTGCTCACCCGGTGATGGTGGGGGCGATCCCGTTCGACACCCGCAAGCCCTCGTCGCTGTTTATTCCGCAACGCTGGGAGACCTTTTCCCGTCCCGCACGTCAGCAGTCCGCACGCTATTTTTCCGGCGCGCAGGCCCTGAAGGTGGCACAACGCACCGAGATCCCGCCGCAGCCCGTCTTCGAAGAGATGGTCGCTCGCGCCGCGTCGCTGACCGCGACGCCGCAGGTGAACAAGGTGGTCCTGTCGCGCCTGATTGATATTGCGACCGACAAACGCCTGGACAGCGGCGCCCTGATGGAGCGCCTGATCGCCCAGAACCCGGCGAGCTTCAACTTCCACGTGCCGCTGGAAGACGGCGGCGTGCTGCTGGGCGCCAGCCCGGAGCTGCTGCTGCGCAAAGAGGGGGCGTACTTTAGTTCGCTGCCGCTGGCGGGCTCCGCGCGCCGTCAGCCTGACGACGTGCTGGATCGCGAGGCGGGCAACAAGCTGCTGGCCTCCGAAAAGGACCGTCACGAGCACGATCTGGTCACCCAGGCGATGAAGACCATTCTGGCACCGCGCAGCCACCATCTCAGCATGCCTGATTCTCCTCAGCTGATTACCACGCCGACGCTGTGGCATCTGGCAACGCCGGTAGAAGGCGAGGCGCGTGAAAACGAGAACGCCCTGACGCTGGCCTGCCTGCTGCACCCGACCCCGGCGCTGAGCGGCTTCCCGCATCAGGCGGCGAAAGAGCTGATTGCCGAGCTGGAGCCGTTCGACCGCGAGCTGTTCGGCGGCATCGTTGGCTGGTGCGACAGCGAAGGCAACGGCGAGTGGGTGGTGACCATCCGCTGCGCGCGTCTTCGCGAAAATACCGTTCGCCTGTTTGCCGGTGCGGGCATTGTGCCTGCCTCCTCCCCGGTGGGCGAGTGGCGCGAGACGGGCGTGAAGCTCTCCACCATGCTTAACGTTTTTGGTTTGCACTAAGGAAGACTCATGACCATTCCCTTTACCCGCTGGCCTGAGGATTTTGCCCGCCGCTACCGTGAAAAAGGCTACTGGCAGGATCTGCCGTTGACCCACATCCTGACGGATCGGGCGGACAGCGATGCGGTGGCGATTATCGATAGCGATCGCCACATTACCTACCGCGCGCTGAATCAGGCCGTAAACAACCTGGCCTCAGCCCTTCAGGCGCGAGGATTGCAGCGCGGCGAGACGGCGCTGGTGCAGCTTGGCAACGTGGCCGAGTTCTACATGACCTTTTTCGCGCTGCTGCAAATCGGCGTCGCGCCGGTGAACGCGCTCTTTAGCCATCAGCGCAGCGAACTCAACGCCTACGCGGCGCAGATCAAACCCGCCGTGCTGATCGCCGATCGCGACCACGCGCTGTTTGCGGGCGATGACTTCCTCAACGCTTTCGTGGGTGAACACCGTTCGGTACGCGTCGTCCTGCTTCGCGGTGACGGGGGCGAGCATGCGCTGGAGGCGGCGATTACCCGCCCGGCGGACAATTTTATTGCCAACCCGACGCCCGCCGACGAGGTGGCGTTTTTCCAGCTCTCCGGCGGCAGCACCGGCACGCCGAAGCTGATCCCGCGAACGCACAACGACTATGACTACAGCATTCGTCGCAGCAACGAGATCTGCGGCATTACCGCCGAAACGCGTTACCTGAACGCGCTGCCCGCGGCGCACAACTACGCCATGAGCTCGCCGGGGTCGTTAGGCGTCTTTACCGCGGGCGGCTGCGTGGTGCTGGCGAACGATCCGAGCGCGACGCTCTGCTTCCCGCTGATTGAACAGCATCAGATTAACGTCACCTCGCTGGTGCCGCCTGCCGTCAGCCTCTGGCTGCAGGCGATTGCCGACGGGGCGGACAGCGCGCAGCTTAAATCACTGAAGCTGCTGCAGGTGGGCGGCGCGCGCCTTTCCGCCACGCTCGCGGCGCGTATTCCGGCGGAAATTGGCTGCCAGCTGCAGCAGGTGTTCGGCATGGCGGAAGGGCTGGTGAACTACACCGCCCTCGACGACGCGCCGGAACGCATCATCAACACCCAGGGCCGCCCGATGTGCCCGGACGACGAAGTGTGGGTGGCGGACGAGCACGGCAACCCGCTGCCGCGCGGGGAGGTCGGACGCCTGATGACGCGCGGCCCGTACACCTTCCGCGGCTATTTCAACAGCCCGGAACACAACGCCAGCGCCTTCGACGCCGACGGCTTTTACTGCTCCGGGGATCTGATCGCCATTGACGATCAGGGCTACATCACCGTGCAGGGGCGCGAGAAGGATCAGATCAACCGCGGCGGCGAGAAGATCGCCGCCGAGGAGATCGAGAACCTGCTGCTGCGCCATGGGTCGGTGATCCACGCCGCGCTGGTGAGCATGGAGGACAGCCTGCTGGGCGAGAAGAGCTGCGCGTATCTGGTGGTGAAACAGCCCCTGCGCGCGGTCGAGGTGCGTCGCTTCCTGCGCGAGCAGGGCGTCGCCGAATTCAAGCTGCCGGATCGCGTAGAGAGCGTGGATGCGCTTCCGCTGACGCCGGTCGGCAAAGTCGATAAGAAACAGTTGCGCCTGTGGCTTGCTGAACGCGCCCGGGGCTGAGGAACAGAGTATGGCCATTCCAAAATTAACCGCTTACGCGCTGCCGACCGCCGCAGAGCTGCCGACCAGCAAGGTGAACTGGGCGTTTGAGCCCGAGCGTGCGGCGCTGCTGATCCACGATATGCAGGAGTACTTCCTGAATTTCTGGGGTGAAAATAGCGACATGATGCAGCAGGTAGTCGCGAACATCGCCAGACTGCGCGCGTACTGCAAAGAACACAATATCCCGGTGTACTACACCGCGCAGCCGAAAGAGCAGAGCGATGAAGACCGCGCCCTGCTGAACGACATGTGGGGGCCGGGCCTGACCCGCTCCCCGGAGCAGCAGCGTATCGTCGCCGAGCTGGCGCCGGACGAAGCGGACACGGTGCTGGTGAAGTGGCGCTACAGCGCGTTCCACCGCTCGCCGCTGGAGCAGATGCTGAAAGAAACGGGGCGCAACCAGCTGTTGATTACCGGCGTGTATGCCCACATCGGCTGCATGACCACCGCCACCGACGCCTTTATGCGCGACATTAAGCCGTTCTTCATTGCCGACGCGCTGGCGGACTTCACCCGCGACGAGCACCTGATGTCGCTGAACTACGTTGCAGGACGCTCGGGCCGCGTGGTGATGACCGACGAGCTGCTGCCGTCCGTTCCGGCCTCGAAGGCCGCGCTGCGCGCGCTGATCCTGCCGCTGCTGGACGAGTCCGACGAGCCGATGGATGACGAAAACCTGATCGACTACGGCCTGGATTCAGTGCGCATGATGGCGCTGGCCGCCCGCTGGCGCAAAGTACACGGCGATATCGATTTCGTGATGCTGGCCAAAAATCCCACACTCGACGCCTGGTGGGCGCTGCTGTCCCGCGAGGTGAAGTGATGGTGTTTGATTTCACCGGCAAAACCGTCTGGGTCACGGGCGCGGGGAAGGGGATTGGCTACGCGACCGCACTGGCGTTTGCCGAAGCCGGCGCGCAGGTGACCGGGTTCGATTTGGCCTTCCCGCAGAATGACTATCCGTTTGCCACCGAAACGCTGGACGTGGCGGATGCCGGGCAGGTGCAGGAGGTGTGCGGGCGCGTGCTGGCATCGCTCGACCGCCTTGACGTGCTGGTCAACGCGGCGGGCATTCTGCGCATGGGGGCGACGGACCAGCTTTCGCAGGAGGACTGGCAGCAGACCTTCGCGGTCAACGTCGGCGGCGCATTCAACCTGTTCCAGCAGACCATGGGCCAGTTCCGCCGTCAGCAGGGCGGGGCGATTGTTACCGTGGCGTCCGACGCGGCGCACGCGCCGCGCATCGGCATGAGCGCCTACGGCGCATCGAAAGCGGCGCTGAAAAGCCTGGCCCTGACCGTCGGGCTGGAGCTGGCGGGCAGCGGCGTGCGCTGTAACCTGGTGTCGCCAGGCTCAACTGACACCGATATGCAACGCACCCTGTGGAAAAGCGACGATGCGGAGCAGCAGCGCATTCGCGGCTTCGGCGAGCAGTTTAAGCTCGGTATCCCGCTGGGCAAAATTGCCCGCCCGCAGGAGATAGCTGCGACCGTGCTGTTCCTTGCCTCCGATGCCGCCAGCCATATCACCCTGCAGGATATCGTGGTGGACGGCGGCTCCACGCTGGGGGCGTAAATGATCTGGAAACGTCATTTATCGCTTGAGGAGCTGAACGCCACCAGCGTGAATACCCTGGTGGCGAACCTGGGCATCGTCTATACCCGCCTCGGGGATGACGCGCTGGAAGCGGAGATGCCGGTGGATGCGCGTACCCATCAGCCGTTTGGCCTGCTGCACGGCGGGGCCTCGGCGGCGCTGGCGGAAACGCTCGGCTCAATGGCCGGATTTCTGATGACCCGCGACGGGCAGAGCGTGGTGGGAACGGAGCTGAACGCCACGCATCATCGGGCGGTATCCCACGGCAAGGTTCGCGGCGTGTGTCAGCCGCTGCATCTTGGGCGTTCGAGCCAGAGCTGGGAGATTGGGGTCTTCGACGAGCAGGGGCGGCGGTGCTGTACCTGCCGGTTAAGCACGATGGTGCTGGGCTAACTCAGGCAGATCAAAGTGATCGGCTTAACACTGTGGTGTAAATCTCTGGTTTGACCACGCATTATTGCGTTTCAAAGTTGTTAAATTTTTCCGGTTGTTCTAGAAACAAAATGTAACATCTCACTGTTTCACGACAACGGACAACAACTATGAACAACTCAGGGAAATACCTTACATGGGCAGGGCTCTCCGTTGTGGGAGCTTTTGCCCTGGGCTATATCGCCCTCAACCGGGGAGAGCAAATCAACGCGCTCTGGATCGTCGTTGCCTCGGTCTGCGTTTACCTGATCGCCTATCGTTTTTATGGCCGCTATATCGCCAAGAACGTCCTGGGCGTTGATGCAACGCGCATGACGCCTGCCGTCCGCCATAACGACGGTCTGGACTATGTGCCGACCGACAAGAAAGTGCTGTTCGGTCACCATTTTGCGGCGATTGCCGGGGCAGGCCCGCTGGTGGGGCCGGTGCTGGCGGCGCAAATGGGCTACCTGCCGGGGATGATCTGGATCCTCGCGGGCGTGGTGCTGGCGGGGGCGGTGCAGGACTTTATGGTGCTGTTCGTCTCTACCCGCCGCGACGGACGTTCGCTGGGTGAGCTGGTGAAAGAGGAGATGGGGGCCACTGCCGGGGTGATTGCGCTGGTGGCGACCTTTATGATCATGGTGATCATCCTCGCGGTGCTGGCGATGATTGTGGTGAAAGCGCTGACCCACAGCCCGTGGGGAACCTATACCGTTGCCTTTACCATTCCGCTGGCGCTGTTCATGGGGATCTACATCCGCTACCTGCGTCCGGGCCGCATTGGTGAAGTGTCGGTGATTGGCCTGGTATTCCTGGTGTTCGCCATTATCTCCGGCGGCTGGGTGGCGGAAAGCCCGACCTGGGCGCCGTTCTTCGACTTTACCGGCGTGCAGCTGACCTGGATGCTGGTGGGCTACGGCTTTGTGGCGGCGGTGCTGCCGGTATGGCTGCTGCTGGCCCCGCGTGACTACCTCTCTACCTTCCTGAAAATCGGCACCATTGTCGGGCTGGCAATCGGTATTCTGATTATGCGCCCAACGCTGACCATGCCGGCGTTAACCAAATTTATCGACGGTACCGGCCCGGTCTGGACCGGCAATCTGTTCCCGTTCCTGTTTATTACCATCGCCTGCGGTGCGGTGTCGGGCTTCCACGCGCTGATCGCCTCCGGGACGACGCCGAAGATGCTGGCGAATGAAAATCAGGCCTGCCTGATTGGCTACGGCGGCATGCTGATGGAGTCTTTCGTCGCCATCATGGCGCTGGTTTCGGCCTGTATCATCGACCCGGGCGTGTACTTCGCGATGAACAGCCCGATGGCGGTGCTGGCGCCTGCCGGAACCGTTGACGTGGTGGCATCCGCCGCGCAGGTGGTGAGCGGCTGGGGCTTTGCGATTACGCCTGAAACGTTGACGAGCATCGCCAGCGAAGTGGGCGAGCAGTCGATTATCTCCCGCGCGGGCGGGGCGCCGACGCTGGCGGTCGGCATGGCGTATATTCTCCACGGCGCGCTGGGCGGGCTGATGGATGTCTCGTTCTGGTATCACTTCGCCATTCTGTTTGAAGCGCTGTTTATCCTGACGGCGGTGGATGCGGGAACCCGTGCGGCGCGCTTTATGCTGCAGGATCTGTTGGGCGTCATCTCCCCGAACCTGAAGCGGACCGATTCGCTCCCGGCTAACCTGCTGGCGACGGCGCTGTGCGTGCTGGCGTGGGGCTATTTCCTGCATCAGGGCGTGGTCGATCCGCTGGGCGGGATTAACACCCTGTGGCCGCTGTTCGGTATCGCCAACCAGATGCTGGCGGGCATGGCGCTGATGCTCTGCGCGGTGGTGCTGTTCAAGATGAAGCGCCAGCGTTACGCGTGGGTGGCGCTGGTGCCGACCGCGTGGCTGCTGGTCTGTACCCTGACGGCGGGCTGGCAGAAGGCCTTCAGCCCGGATAACAAGGTGGGCTTCCTGGCGATTGCCAACAAGTTCCAGGCGATGATCGACAGCGGCAAGATCCCGGCACAGTACACCGAATCGCAGCTGTCGCAGCTGGTGTTTAACAACCGTCTGGACGCCGGGCTGACCATCTTCTTTATGGTGGTGGTCGTGGTGCTGGCGTTGTATTCTCTCAGGACCGCGCTGGCGGCGTTGAAAGTCGACGCGCCAACGGCGAAAGAGACGCCGTATGAGCCAATGCCTGAAAACCTGGAAGAGATTGTGACCCAGGCCAAAGGGGCGCATTAACCCGTGTGCCGGGTGGCGGCTTCGCCTTACCCGGCCTACATTTCTTGTGAGATCAGAACTATGTTCGACACCCTTTCCAAAGCCGGTAAGTACCTGGGACAGGCCGCCAAAATGATGATTGGCGTGCCGGACTACGACAACTACGTCGAGCATATGCGCGTCAATCATCCAGACCAGACGCCCATGACCTACGAAGAATTTTTCCGCGACCGCCAGGACGCCCGCTACGGTGGCAAGGGCGGGGCGAAGTGCTGTTAACCCTCTTTCGGGAGATAGAGGCTGATCTGCTCCTGCTTACAGCCGTAGATCGCCGCCAGCTTTTCGCGGGTGCGCTTTTGCGGACGGGAGTCCAGCGCTTCCAGCTGTGACACGGCGGACTGGCTGATGCCGAGTTTCTCCGCCACCTCCTGCTGGGATAGCCCGCGCAGGATACGCCACGCGGCCTGCAGGCTGACGTTCTGCCAGGTCATGATGCTGCACACGTCTCCGGGCAATTCCACGTCATCCAGACTATCGTGTTCGACCTCAATATCCTCCAGATCGTCATCGGTTTCGTCGTCGATCTCTGCCATCTGTGAGCACATGCGGAAGTATTCGTGATAAGGAATAACCACATACTGCGTTTTACCGTTATCGTCCTTAATTAGCTGAACAGCCATAGGTGGCTTTCTCCTCATGCAGGTAAGTCGTTGAAGTTCTGCGCTTGACGGCTAAAACATAACAATGGTTATCGGGATCGTCCCGAAGCGTATAGATGATGCGGTAATCGCCAACGCGTAGCCGGAAATGATTTTCTGTCGCCGATATTTTTTTGATATCGGGCCGGGGTGCCGAGCGGTCATCTAGTTCGGCAAGCTTTACCTCAATGCGGCGTTGATACCGCTCGTCAATTCTGGAAAAAGCCTTTTTTGCACCATTAGACCAGACAATCTTCATCCGTACCTCCACTGTACGCCCGCACAAATTATAAGGAAATAATAAGACTATTAGATAAATTCCGAATTTCTTATGAGGTACTGTAGAGCGGACATAAAACGGAAGTAAGCGGTAAAAAGCGAAACATCGAGGCGGCTCGACAAGGCCTCTGCCGGGCGACAGAGGCTTGCAGAAAAGGTGCGATCAGGCGTTCAACCCGCCGTCGACATCCAGCCCTGTGCCGGAGATCTGCCCGGCAGCCGGGCTGGCGAGGAAGGTGACCGCCGCCGCGATATCTTCCGGCTGGCCGTAGTGGCCGACCGCGATCATCTGGCGCTGGGCTTCCGCCTGTTCGCCGTCTTCCGGGTTCATATCGCTGTTGGTCGGTCCGGGATGCACCAGGTTAACGGTAATGCCGCGCGGCCCCAGATCGCGCGCCAGGCCGCGGGTGAGGGAGTTGAGGGCTGACTTGGTCATCGAGTAAACGGCAATACCCGGCATCGCCACGCGGTTCGCCAGACAGCTGCCGATGTTGATGATGCGCCCGCCGTCGGACATGTGCACCAGCGCTTCCTGAATGGCGATCACCACGCCGCGAATGTTGACGTTGATCAGCGCGTCGATGTCCGCCAGGGTCATGGACTCCAGCGGGCCGCCGCGCGCGATACCCGCGTTGTTGACCAGAATGTCCAGCCCGCCAAGGGAACGCGCTGCATGGGTGACGGCATCCTGAATCGCCTGCGCGCTGGCGCTGTCGGCCTGAATCGCTTCGCCGTGCCGCCCAAGCGCCTTAATTTCATCGGCGACCGCCTGGGCTTTATCGGCGGATTTTTCATACGTAATAACCACATCGGCACCGGCGCGTGCCAGCGACAGCGCGATAGCCCGACCCAATCCACGGCTGGCGCCGGTAACCAGCGCCTTTTTACCTGTTAAATCGATCTGCATGATGACCTCGTGACGAGAGTGGTGAGAATCATCATTAGGTATAGCCTGTCGGCGCGATTAACGGCTGAAGGATTCCACCTTCTCAAACGCGGCGCGCAGAACGTCGGGCGTTAACGTCACCGGCAGAGAGTGAATTGACTCCACCGGACGCAGGGTGTGGGCTATAACCTTATCCAGCTCGTCTCGGTTGTGAATATCGACGTCCAGCGCGCGAAGCGTGGTCGGCAGGTTAAAGCGCCGGTACGCCGCCACCAGCTGCGCCAGCACGTCGTCCTGGCCGAGCAGGGCGCTCTGGACCAGAATGCCGTAGGCCACCTTGGTGCCGTGCAGGTATTTTTCCGTCTGCGGCAGCACGGTTAAACCGTTGTGCACCGCATGCGCCGCCGCCACGCGGGTATAGCGTTCACCCAGACCGCCGACCATCCCGCCGCCGGCGATTATTGCATCCACCACGTCCCGAAAGACCTGCGTCTGTTCGCCGCGCTGCTGGTCGGCCAGCGCTTCCTCACTGTGCTCCAGCAGAACGTCGCGGATCGCCAGCGCGCCGTTGATGCCCAGCCGCACGGTCAGCGGCAGGTTTTCAGGCTGCGGAGCAAGCACTACCGCTTCGTACCACTTCGCCAGCGTATCGCCGATACCCGCCAGCAGGTATTCGGCCGGGGCGTTGAGAACGATCTGCGGCTCCACCAGCACCAGGAAGTTGGCGTCATCGAAGATCTCAAACTGCAGCGCCTGACCGGCATCGTTGTACCAGACGGAGAGTGGCGTCCACGCCGCGCAGGTGGCGGCAATGGTGGGGATACCCACGAACGGCACGCCCAGACGACGCGCCACGGCCTTGACGGTATCCAGCACCGCACCGCCGCCGACGCCAATCACCACGCTGGCGTCACTGCCGGATTCGTTCACCAGATGAGTGACGTCGCGCTCGCTGCAGTGGCCTTTAAACAGCAGGCGTTTCGCCCCCGGCGCGTGAAAGCTCTCCGGCAGGAACGGGCGCGCGCCGTCGATAGCGCGCTCGCCGTAAATCCACACCGCGCGGGAAAGCTGCTCCGGGGTAAAGAAGTCATTCAGACGCGCAAGGCTTCCGGGATGGGAGAAGTAGTTCGCCGGGCCAGGCACGACGCGGATATCGGTGTTGCTCATGGTGTTGTCCTTTTTTAGCAAGCGCTAACCCGATGTTATGTCTGGACATCCGGATGGCTAATAATATTTCGCTTTAACTTATGCCTTTTCCGTCGTTGTCAGTCAACCGGAGCTGTGAAAAATTCGATAAATCAGAAGAGTTATGAAGGATTTACGCGGATGGTTTCCAGTCGCCTTGAGATGCGCGGTATCAGCCTGGCCTTTTCCGGCTTTCAGGCGCTGTCGCGCGTGAACTTCACCTTAACCGGCGGATCGGTACATGCGCTGACCGGCGCCAACGGCGCGGGGAAATCGACGCTGATGGCGGTGCTGTGCGGGACGCACGACCACTATGAGGGTGAAATCTCCATCAATAACCAGCCGGTAAGCATCCGCGAGCCGCTGGACGCCAAACGGCTGGGGATCCACCTCGTGCAGCAGGAGGTGGACGTGGCGCTGATCCCGGGGTTGAGCATCGCCGAGAACATCATGCTCGACCAGCTGGCGCAGCCGGGGCATCGCTTCAGCTGGCGCGCCATCCGCCAGCAGGCGAGACAGGCGCTGGCGCAGCTGGATGTTTCTCTGGACGTTCGCCGCTCCATCGACAGCTGCACGCTTGCCGAAAAGCAGCAGATTTTGCTGGCGCGTGCGCTGTCACACCACTGCCGTTTTCTCATTCTTGATGAGCCCACCGCGCCGCTGGACGCGCACGAGAGCGAGCGCCTGTTTGCGGTGGTGAGACGGTTAAAGCAGCAGGGCATCGGCGTGGTGTTTATCTCACACCGCATTCACGAGCTGAAGGCCATCTGCGACACCCTGACGGTGCTCCGCGACGGCAAGCTGATTGAGTCCGGCCCGATGGCCGATCTGAGCGGCGAAGCGATCGTCGAGAAGATGCTCGGCCACGTGCTGAGCGATATCTACCCGCCCGCGCGGCCGCCGCACGGCGACGAAACGCTGCTGCGGGTTGAAGGGCTGCACGACGACGCGCTGCTGAAAGATATCTCGCTGCACCTGCGCAAGGGCGAAATTCTCGGCATTGCCGGGCTGGCGGGCGCGGGCAAAACCGAACTCTGTAAGGCGCTGTTTGGCGCCAGTAAAAGCCGCGTCGCGAACGGCGAGCTGAACCATCAGGACTGGAAACCGCGCGACCCGGCGGACTCGGTGCTGCGCGGCCTGGCGCTGGTGCCGGAAGAGCGGCGCAAAGAGGGCATTTTTATCGACGAGACTGTGAGCATGAATCTTGCCGTGTGCGCCGATAACAGCTTTTCGCGCTGGAGCCTGTTCGGCCATCGTCAGGCGTGGCGCTGGGCGGAGGAGGTGATCGCCCGCGTTGGCGTGCGCGCCCGCGGACCCGGGCAGGTTTTGCGACGTCTCTCCGGCGGCAATCAGCAGAAGATCGCCATCGGCAAATGGCTGCGCAATGACGCGAGCGTGCTGATCTTCGACGAGCCGACCAAAGGCGTGGACGTGAAGGCCAAAACCGATCTGTTCCAGCTGATTGACGGCCTGGCGCGCGAGGGCAAAGGGGTGATTTACGCCTCGGGCGAATTTGCCGAACTGGTCGGGCTATGCGACCGCATCTGCGTGCTGTGGGACGGGCGCATCGTGGCGGAAATCGCCGGGGCCGAGGCCCGTGAAGAGACACTACTTTATTATTCAACCGGAGGAACGGCGTCGTGAGCAAGGCCCTTTCAGTAAACGCGACGGCGTCTGGCCGTCAGCAGATTTTCGAATTTCTCTACAAGTGGGGCATGCTGTTAACCGTCGTCGCGCTGGTGGCCGTCTTTGGCCTGGCGTCGGACAGCTTCCTCGATCCGAACAACATCATCAATATTCTGCGTTCGATTGCCATCGTGACGGTGATTGCCATCGGCGTGTCGATCTCGCTGACCATCGGCGGGTTCGATCTCTCCGTGGGGTCTACCGCGTCGCTGGCGAACGCGCTGGTGATTTCCCTTTTCGTCTGGCACGGCTTCGGTACTACCGAGTCGATTCTTATCACCCTTGCGCTCTGCACGCTGGTGGGGCTGTTTAACGCCTTTCTGATCGTTATCCTGCGCATTCCGGACATGCTCGCGACGCTGGCCAGCCTGTTTGTGATTCAGGGCGTGGCGATGACTTACAGCTACGGCGGGTCGATCACCGAGAACATGGTGCTGCCGAGCGGTGACATGGCGGAAGGGACCATTCCGGCGGCGTTCAGCCTGCTGGGGCAGGTGCCAACCATCGTGATCATCATGCTGGCGGTGACCATTCTGGCGCAGCTGGGCCTGTCATTGACCACCCACGGCCGTCGGATGTACGCCATCGGCGGTAACCCGGAAGCGGCTCGCCTTTCCGGCATCCGCACTACCCGTTACAAGGTCGCGGCCTACGTGATTGCCTCTCTGCTGGCGGGCCTGGGTGGGATTTTGCTGGCCTCGCGCATCGGTTCGTCGCAGGTCAATGCGGGCGGCGGCTACCTGATGGATGCGGTGGCGGCGGCGTGGATCGGCTTCTCGCTGGCCGGCTCCGGCAAGCCGAACGCGCTGGGAACCCTGGTCGGAGCAATCATTCTTGGCGTGCTGTCGAACGGGCTGGTGATGCTCTCGGTGCCGTATTACGCCATGGACATTATAAAAGGTCTGGTGCTCGCGGTAGCGCTGGCGATTACCTACATACAAAAACGCTGACAACACAACGGGATAAAAAATGAAAAAGATTGCACGCTCTTTGGTGGCATTAGGGTTATTCACTGCTCTGCCTGGCTTTGCGGCCACGCCGGCACCGCTTCCACCAGCCATTGCTAACCACGACGGCCCGATCCGCATCGCGGTGATCCGTAACCTCGGCTCAGACGACAACACCACGCAGTTTATTGCCGGAGCGATTCAGGAAGGCAAGAAGCTCGGCTTTAAGGTCAGCACCTTTTTAAGCAACGGGGACGATGCCAAATTCCAGGACTTTGTGAACCAGGCCATCAGCCAGAAATATGACGGGATTATTCTCTCCCAGGGGCGCGATCCGTATGCGACCGCGCTGGTGAAGAAAGCGGTGGATGCCGGGATCAAAGTCGCGGTATTTGACACCGCGGTGAACGGCGAGATCCCGGGCGTGACCGTTACCCAGCAGGATGATGCCTCCCTGACCAATCTCTCCTTCGGCCAGTTGGCGAAAGATTTCAACGGCAAAGCCAATATCGTCAAGCTGTGGGTGGCGGGTTTCCCGCCGATGGAGCGTCGTCAGGCGGCCTATAAAGCGCTGCAAAAGCAGTATCCGGAGATCAAAGAGCTGGAGTCTATCGGCGCGGTCTCGTCTGACGTGCAGGGTGACACCGCCAACAAGGTGGGCGCGATCCTGGCGAAATACCCGAAAGGTAAAATCGACGCCATCTGGGGCACCTGGGACGCCTTCAGCCAGGGCGCCTATAAGGCGCTGAAAGAGAACGGCCGCACCGAGATCAAGCTCTACAGCATCGACATCTCCAACCAGGATCTACAGCTGATGCGCGAGCCGGGCAGCCCGTGGAAGGTGAGCGTGGCGGTGGATCCTAAGCTGATTGGGGCCACCAACGTGCGTCTGGTGGCCAATAAAATTGCCGGTGAACCGACCCCGGCCACCTACGATTTTAAAGCCGCGGCCATCCCGCAGGCCCTGCTGACCGCTCAGCCGGGCGCGGTGAACGTAGCGTCGCTGGGGAAAATCATTCCAGGCTGGGGCCAGACGGAAGATTTCATTGCGCCGTGGTTTGCGACGCTGGAAGCCAGGTCAAAATAATGCCCGGTGGCGCTGCGCTTACCGGGCCTACGGTTTGGTAGGCCGGGTAAGGCGCAGCCGCCACCCGGCGAAAGGAGCTCAAGGTGACTCATTTACCCCCTCCCGAATACAGCCGCAATATGCGGCTGATTGGCCATAGCGATCAGGGCGGTCGCCCGGACGGCGTGCAGCTGATGGTGCACCGCGGTTTCGCCTGGATCGGCCATATGGTGTCGCAGGGCTTTTCGATAGTGGACGTGCGCGACCCGAAAAACCCGAAACCCGCAGGCTATGTTCCCGCGCCGCCCGGCACCTGGAACGTGCACCTCCAGGCGCATGATGACCTGCTGCTGGTCATCAACGCCCGGGATCTGTTTGCCGATGCGCGTTTTGCAGACGAGAAGGTCTACTACACCCGGCAGGTGGGCGAGACCGTCAGCGACGTGCAGGACAAAGGCTGGAGCGCCGGGCTGCGCGTGTTTGATATCTCCACGCCGGACAGGCCGCGCGAAATCGGCTTTCTGTCGCTGAGCGGCATCGGTATTCACCGCATCTGGTACGTCGGTGGCCGCTGGGCGTACGTGTCGGCGCTTATTGACGGCTTTACCGACTACATCTTTCTGACGATTGACCTGGCCGACCCGCGTAAGCCTGAGGTGGCAGGGCGCTGGTGGCTGCCGGGGATGAATCAGGCAGAAGGGGAGAAGCCTAACTGGCCGGAAGGTAAACGCTACGCGCTCCACCATGCGATTATTGCCGGCGATACCGCGTACGGCAGCTGGCGCGACGGCGGCCTGACGCTGCTGGACGTTAAGGATCGCACCCAGCCTAAGCTCATTAGCCACCGTAACTGGAGTCCGCCGTTTGGCGGCGGCACGCACACCGCGCTGCCGCTGCCGGACCGCGATCTGCTGGTGGTGCTGGACGAAGCGGTGCTCGATAACCAGGAAGACGGCGAGAAGCTGATCTGGCTGTTTGATATCCGCGAGCCGTCGAACCCGGTCAGTATCTCTACCTTCCCGCAGCCGGATGAAATCGACTACGTGGCGAAAGGGGCGCATTTTGGCCCGCACAACCTGCACGAGAACCGGCCGGGGAGCTTTGTCAGCTCCACGCTGATTTTTGCCACCTGGCAGAATGCGGGCGTGCGCGCGTATGACATCTCTAATCCGTATCGGCCGGTTGAAACGGGGGCGCTGGTGCCCGCCGCGCCGGCGAAAATGATGGATACCCGCCCGAATCGCCCGCAGGTGATCCAGTCGTGCGACGTGTTTGTGGATGCGCAGGGAATTATCTACAGCACGGACTATAACGGCGGGCTGTCGGTGATTGAGTATCTGGGGTGAGTTTTTGCCGGGTGGCGGCTTTGCCTTACCCGGCCTACATTTTGCACCCGTAGGCCCGGTAAGCGCAGCGCTACCGGGCAAACGTTCTCAGCTGTACTGCCGCACTCGTGCCACCAGATCTTCCGCGCTGTCGATACGATCGGCAATCACGATCAGCGCCTTGCCGAGCGTTATCGCGTGGCGCAGGCATTCATGGCGCATCGCCTCGTCCTGAATGGTGTCGATATCCGCGACGTGGGAAAGCCCGACGCTGCGGCGAATGAGTTCGGTGCCGCAGAAGCCGATGGCGTCATGCCAGACCTTTTTCAGGAACGCGGAGGCATAGCCCGGCGCGCTGAGCGCCGCGTCGCGCGTTTTCTCGTGCGCCAGCACCTGGAAGCGTTCCGCGAAGGTGTTCCACAGCTCCTGAATATCGGTCAGGCGCTGCTCGCGCGCGGCGGCGGCATCGCGAATGCCCAGATGCCCCGGCAGGCCGCAGAAGTTGAGCAGCAGGTTGCCGATGGCGGTGCCGATATCAAAGCCCATCGGGCCAAAATAGCCGAACTCAGCGTCGATGGCCTTCAGGCTGCCGTCGGCCACAAAAATCGAGCCGCTGTGGATGTCTCCGTGCAGCAGGGCTTCAGCCTGAGAAAAGAAGCGGTGCTTGAGGGAGGCCACGGCAATTTTCAGCTGGGCGTCGTCGCGTAGCGCGGCGACGTCATTTTCCAGCTCGGCCGGGTAGCTGTTGCGTTCGTGGATCTGGTACGGATCGTTGAAGAACAGATCTTCGGTGATCTCGCACATCTCCGGGTTGATGAATTTCGCCACCTGCGCTTTCTTCTCGTGCGGATGCAGGAAGAAATCGCTGGTGTGGAACAGCGCGTGCGCGAGGTATTCACCCAGCTGACGCGCCGCCTGCGGGTAATAATTATTTTTGATCAGCTCGCCGCGCCAGATGCGATGGCTGGAGAGATCTTCCATCACCATTACCGCCAGTTCCGGGTCAAAGTGGTGGATTTTCACGGTGTGCTGCGGGCTGTGCCGGTAGTGCTCGACCAGCGTTTGCGCCTCCAGACGGGCGCGATCCAGCGTCAGCGGCCAGGACTCGCCGACGCAGCGCACGTAGGGCAGCGCCTGCTTAACGATGATGCGGCTCACGCCCGCGCTGTCGAAGATTTTGAACACCAGATTGAGGTTGCCGTCGCCTACCTCCTGCGCCTCCACCAGCGATGAAGGATCGTCAAGGCCGCCAAACTGCCTGGCATATTCCACGGCGTCCTGAGCGGTAAAGGTACGGTATTGCGACATGGCCTGCTCCTCACGGGTTTGCTAATAAAGACATGTAGACGTCTATACATCTGGATTTCATCCTGACACAATGTGCTACAAC
The DNA here is from genome assembly GCF_019584525.1 of Enterobacter sp. EC_50. Classification (NCBI taxonomy): domain Bacteria; kingdom Pseudomonadati; phylum Pseudomonadota; class Gammaproteobacteria; order Enterobacterales; family Enterobacteriaceae; genus Enterobacter; species Enterobacter sp. EC_50. The sequence continues at coordinate 58,463 of NZ_VDAF01000003.1, forward strand.
AACGCAACAGGGAATTAACGACATGCAGACATTACAGACGACTAGCCTGCGGGTAGCGGATAATCAGCTCTTTATTCTCGACCAGCAGGCCCTTCCGCAGGAGAAACGCTGGCTGGATGCCTCAACGGTAGAGGCGCTGGTGGGGCATATTCACGCCCTGCGGGTGCGCGGCGCGCCGCTGATTGGTCTCTCTGCAAGCCTGCTGCTGGCGCTGCTGGCGGAAAACGGCAAAAGCCGCGACGAGCTGGCGGTTGCGCTGGAAACCCTGCGCGCGTCCCGCCCGACGGCGGTGAACCTGATGAACAACCTGGACCGCATGAAGCGGGCGCTCTGGCAGGAAGATTTTGTTCCGGCGCTGGTGGCCGAAGCGCTGCGCCTGATTGACGAAGACAAACGACTTTGCGATGCGATTGCCAGCGCGGGCAGCCCGCTGGTGAAGCCCGGCAGCCGTCTGCTGACCCACTGCAACACCGGCGGGCTGGCAACGGCGGGGGTCGGTACGGCGCTTGGGGTCATTGCTCGCGCGCACCAGGAGGGTAACGTCAGCAACGTCTGGGTGGATGAAACCCGCCCCCTGCTGCAGGGCGGTAGATTAACCGCCTGGGAGCTGGGCGAGCTGGGCGTGCCGTATCAGCTGATTACCGACGCCATGGCCGCCAGCCTGATGGCGAAAGGGCAGGTGGACGCCGTGTGGGTGGGCGCAGACCGCATTGCGGCTAACGGCGACGTGGCGAACAAAATCGGCACCTATTCCCTGGCGGTGCTGGCAAAATTCCACGGCATTCCGTTCTACGTGGCCGCCCCGCAAACGACCCTCGATCCGGACTGCCCGAACGGCGACGCGATCCCGATTGAGCAGCGCGCCGCCAGCGAGGTGACGGGCGTCGCCGGAAGCTTTGGCGCGGTGCAGTGGGCGCCGGAAAACGCGAAGGTCTATAATCCGGCGTTTGACGTGACCCCAGCCTCGCTGATTAGCGGCTGGGTGCTGGATACGGGCGTGGTCACGCCGGAAGAGGTTGCGGAAGGGAAATTTGCCTGAGTCCGGCTATCCTTTAAGGGGCTCCCTTAAGAGGACAACATCGTGACGCTCGACCCTGAAACAGACTTAAAACTGGAACGCGTGGTGGATGCACCGCGCGACCTCTTGTGGCTCTGCTGGACCACGCCCGAACACATCAAACACTTCTTCATCCCTGCACCGCATAAGGTGACCGACTGCGATCTCGATCTCCGCGTGGGCGGGCGGTTCAACACCGTGTTTGAGGTGGACGGTCAGCGGATGGATAACCGGGGCGTGTTTCTTGAAATCGACCCGGCGAAAAAGCTGGTCTTTACCGACGGCTATACCGAAGGCTGGAAACCGGCCGAGAAGCCGTTTATGACGGCAATTTTGCTGCTGGAAGACGCCGGGGAGGGGAAAACCCGCTATACGGCGATTGCGCGCCACCCCACGAAGGAAATCCGCGAGCAGCATGAACAGATGGGATTTCACGAAGGGTGGGGGATTGTGCTGGATCAGTTGGTGGAGTATGTGAAAGGGCTTAACGCGTAGTGCGCGCTGGTGCCCTTACCACGACCCTCTCCCACAGGGAGAGGGAGAAAAGATCAGGCCAGGCGTGGATACGCATCCGCAATTGCATCGCCGGTAAACTGGGCAACCCAGCCTTCCGGGTTATCGAAAATACGAATCGCCGTAAAGTTCGGCTCTGAGCCCATATCAAACCAGTGCGGCGTGCCCGCGGGCACGGAGATCAGGTCGTTTTTCTCGCACAAGACCTGATATACCTCATCGCCGATGTGCAGGCAGAACAAGCCCGCGCCTTCCACGAAAAAACGTACTTCGTCTTCGCCGTGGGTGTGTTCGTTCAGGAACTTCGCGCGCAGCGCGTCTTTCTGCGGATTGTCGGCGCGCAGGCTGATCACGTCCCAGCTCTGGTAACCCTTCTCTGCCACCAGTTTGTCGATCGCATGTTGATACGCCGCGATCACGGCTTCAGGCGCGGGATCGTGTCCTAAATCGCGATCCGCCGCCCAGCGTTCAAACCGCACGCCTTTCGCGTTGAGCTGTTGGGCAATCTCGGCGGCGTCGGTGCTGTGCCACTGGTGCTGACTGGCGTCTTTGTCGGAATAAATGGTCAATGCGCTCATGAAGGGATCTGCTCCGGGTTAATCTCGTCAAACTGGTGGACCTGATGGTGGTGGCTTGCGCCGTCATCATCACCGCGAATCAGCTGCAGGGTACGAAAACCTGCCTGTTCAGCCGCGTCCAGCTCCTGATGAATATCGGAGAGGAAGAGGATCTGCGACGGGGCTATGCCCGTTTGTGCCGCAATGTTCTGATAAGACTGCACCTCGCGCTTGGCGCCGATGTGGGTGTCGAAATAGCCGCTGAACAAATGAGTAATATCACCTTCGTCGCTGTAGCCAAATAACAGTTTCTGCGCGGCGACGGAGCCAGAGGAATAAACATAGAGATCAATCCCTTGCGCTTTCCATTTTTCCAGCGCCGGGAGCACGTCCGGATAGAGATGGCCGGTAAAGTCGCCGTTAACGTAGCCGTCGTGCCAGATGATCCCCTGCAGCGCTTTAAGCGCCGTGGATTTACGGTCTTCATCCATAAAGGCAAACAGGGCGTCGATAAGTTCGCTGACGCTGGCGTGTGGGTTAGCGATTTCATCACGCAGGTTGTCCAGAATGGATTTGACCGGCTCGGCGTACTGCTGCGCGGTCACGAAGGCCGCCAGTCGCTCACGCGCGTAGGGGAACAAAACATCATGGACAAAACGAATATCGCTGGTGGTCCCTTCAATATCCGTCACAATCGCGCGAATCATACTCTCTCCAGTTGTCGTAAACGCATTTCGCATTCAAATAAGAACTCTAATCCTTCCAGATGACGCCGGGCTTCGGCCACGTCGCGTCCCCAGCAGGTTAAGCCATGACCGCGCAGAAGAAAACCATAATTAAGCGGCCGTTCCTGGGCGTAATGAGCGATGCGTGAGGCGAGGGCGTCGATATCCTGGTCGTTATCAAAGACCGGGATAGCCACCGTGTCCAGATGCGTGGTTTGTCCGGTGAGGGATTTTTGCATCTCAAAGCCGCTGATGGTGAGCTCGGCCTCTTTGACCAGACGCGACAGCACCGTGGCGTTAACCGTGTGAACGTGCAGCACGGCGTTGGCTTCCGGGAACAGGCGATAAATCAGCGTGTGCAGACCGGTCTCCGCCGACGGTTTGCGACCGGACGGCGCGCGGTTGGTGGCGATCTCCACCTGCAGAAAGTCATCGGTTGTGAGGCTACCTTTGTCCTTGCCGGATTCGCTGAGCCAGCAGAGATGTTCGTCCTGACGCACCGACATGTTACCGCCGGTAGCGGGCGCCCAGCCTTTGGCACCGATCCAGCGGCAGGCGTCGACCAGATGCGTGAGTTGCAGGTTGTCTGTCATTTTCCTTTTACCCTCTCGGCCAGGAATATTCATATGGTTTATACCCGTCATACTTCAAGTTGCAGGTGCGTTGGCTGCACTCACTCACCCCAGTCACGTACTTATGTACGCTCCCGGGGATTCGTTCCCTTGCCGCCTTCCTGCAACTCGAATTATTTAGGGTATAGACGTCTAAGCGTCTTGATTGCCAAAGACTAACATCGTGTTATAGTGGCAGCAACATAAGTATTACAAGCAGGCACAACACAATGAGCATTAACGCCTTGATTCCGCAAAGTAAACTTCCCAACCTCGGTACCACCATCTTTACGCAGATGAGCGCCCTGGCGCAGCAGCACAACGCCATTAACCTTTCTCAGGGGTTCCCGGATTTCGACGGCCCGGCTTATCTGCAGGCGCGTCTGGCGTATCACGTGGCGCAGGGGGCGAATCAGTATGCGCCGATGACGGGCGTGCAGGCGCTGCGGGAAGCGATTGCCGACAAAACGGCGGAGCTGTATGGCCATAAGCCTGATGCGAACAGTGATATCACGGTGACGGCAGGGGCGACCGAAGCGCTGTATGCGGCCATCACCGCGCTGGTGCGCGCGGGGGATGAAGTCATCTGCTTTGATCCGAGCTACGACAGCTATGCGCCTGCGGTTGAACTCTCCGGCGGCGTGGTGAAACGCGTGGCGCTCCAGCCGCCGCATTTCCGCCCTGACTGGCAGGCGTTTGCTGCGCTGCTGAGTGACAAAACCCGTCTGGTGATCCTGAATACGCCGCATAACCCGTCGGCGACGGTGTGGCAAAAAGCCGATTTTGCCGCGCTGTGGCAGGCTATCGCCGAACGGGAAATTTACGTCCTGAGCGATGAAGTCTACGAGCACATCTGCTTTGCTGAGGAAGGGCATGCCAGCGTGCTGGCCCATCCGCAGCTTCGCGAGCGTGCAATCGCCGTCTCTTCGTTTGGTAAGACCTACCATATGACCGGCTGGAAGGTAGGATACTGCGTGGCCCCGGCGGCCATCAGCGCTGAGCTGCGCAAAGTGCATCAGTACCTGACGTTTGCCGTGAACACGCCGGCTCAGCTGGCGCTGGCGGATATGCTGCGCGCGGAACCCGCGCATTACCGCGAGCTGCCGCACTTCTATCGTGAACGTCGGGATCTGTTTGTGGCGGCGCTGAGCCAAAGCCGCCTGGAAATTTTGCCGTCTGAAGGAACCTATTTCCTGCTCGCCGACTACAGCGCGATTTCCGATCTGGACGACGTTAGCTTTTGCCAGTGGCTGACGAAAGAGATCGGCGTGGCCGCCATTCCATTGTCGGTGTTCTGCGCCGATCCCTTCCCGCACAGGCTGATCCGCCTGTGCTTTGCGAAGCAGGAATCGACGCTGCTGGCGGCGGCGGAGCGTTTGAACACGCTCTGATTATTTCACCGTCCACGCTTCTGAGTAACGGCGGTCTGCAAACAGCTCCAGCAGACCGTTGATTTGCTTGAGGCGCAGCACCTCATCGCTGTCCATGCCCAGCTCTTTGCCTATTCGCTCATCATTCCAGCCGAGCTGTGCCAGTTCGCGCACGATATCTGACATGGCGTTGATTTGATGCCGACCCCGCGCCCGATTGTGGCGAATCGTGGCGGCCATACGGTCATGTTTATCCTGCCGGTGCTGGCGCAGGCAGGTGACGGGGAGATATCCTCTGAGCTGACGCTTCAACGCCGCCCGATTTTTGCCGATTTCGTGGCGATGAAAGCCATCCACAATTTCGTAGTGATGGGCTTCACTTTCCGTCACAACAATAGGTTGGGTGAATCCATCGAGTTCGAGCGACTTGCTGAGCAGCCGTTTTTCCGGAGGGGCAACGTTATTGGGGTTGTAGTCGTTAGCGATAATCGCGTCCTGTTTGATCCAGAGAACGCAGTCTATCGGTTGCTCGCGAAAAGGGCTGTTTTTATGGATCGCTTCGCGAAAGGCATTGATGGCAGTAATCCGATCCTCCTCGCAAAGTGACTGAAGGTACGTTTCGATCTCGGTAATTATTCTTTGTCGCATAAAATGCCCCATTCCTTGCGCTTCGCCTTCACTCGTTCGCTGTAGCGCTGATAATGTTTAGGTTTATTCGGGCTGAACGACAGCGCCCTGCACCAGTAGTCATTATTAAGTAATACCTTACAAATACGGCGCCATGAGGGGATGTCTTTGGCGCCGATATCGCCGTCCTGCGTCTCGGGGATATCCGGCATGCCTCTCTTCTGATACCAGTGCAGATAGATCGCGATTTTATTGCGGTAATGCTCAGCCGTGTTTTGCGGCATGCTGTTCAGCAGGAGCATGGCGTAGTCGCGCCAGCCGAGGTGATCGGGTTTGAGGATTTTCCGGTGGCCATAAAAGTGGTTGTCCTGCCCGGCGTAGAAGCCGCCGCTGCGCACGCCGCTGACGCGCTCGCACATGGCGGCCCAGCGCTCGGGCTCGAGAACGTGATAGAGCCAGAGTCCCTGGCGCTGTTCCGGGCCGAAGGGCTCGCAGATGCGCATATAGCGCGGCGGGACGCCCGCCTGAAACATGAGGTTGTAGAGCGGGTTATAGCTGCTTCCGGATTTTGCAAACCATGTCCAGATGTCTGCGGTTTTCCAGTCGTAAAGAGGATAGACGTACCACGCGTGCCCGCCGGGCGCGGTGGTTGTCCAGGGCTTATCATCCGCGAAGCGATGCTTGCGGTTGTTGGCGATGGTCAAAAATCGGTTGTAGGATTCATCGGCGCGAATGCCCACCAGCATGGCTGCCGGACGGTGCAGGGCAAACCAGTCGGAAAACGAGCGGACAAAGGCTTCAAAGGTCATTCCCGTCTGGTAAAAATCAAAATAATCCGCAGCGGTGATGGCGCCTTCCGGTGGCTGGCGCACCCAGCGCACGTCCGGCGCCCAGCATTGCCATTCAGGCTGATACTGTGAGAGGGAATTTTGCGTGGTCAGCGGAAGCGCCACCCAGTAAAAGTGCTCGATGACGTCCCGGTAGCCTTCGCGCAGCGCATTAACGTGCTCAATGGTGCAGGAGAACTGTGCTTCCCAGTCAATAAAAAGCACGCTGATTTTTCGTTTTTGCGCCCGGGCCATTTGCGCGGTGAGATGCAGCATGACGGTGGAGTCTTTGCCGCCAGAGAAGGAGACGCAGATGCGGGAAAAGGTGGCGAACGTCCAGCCGATGCGCTCCTGCGCGGCCTCCAGCACGTTAAGCTGCAGGGGATATTTATACAGTGACATGTTCAATCTCTTCCTGAGTATGACTGTCGGGGGCTTTTATTTACGCTGATTAACCATGAATAGTAAAGATATTAAGGAGAAACCGGAATAATAAGATCTTCCATTATCGAATTTGTTGCCAAAATGTAATTAAAAAGCCCTCAGGAAATATCGAAAATTATTCTGCTTCGATTTTTTCAATGAATTTCGAAAACACGCTGCTGTTTAGCGCTGAGCGATTGTAAAGCATATAAACATCTAATTGCGGAGTCTCAAAAGGCAAGGAAATGCTCTTCAGGTTGAGATGGTCTTTATATCGTTCAAACAATATTGTTGGTACAAAGCCTATTAAATCACTCACGCCAATAATATTCATAATCGAAAGCAGTGAGTCACTGCGGAAACAGACGTTGCGTTCCGGAAGGAGAATGTTTGACTGCAGCTGGAACTCTTTTATGCCATTCTCCTGACTGCGCATCAGCGTGAATTTTTCCTGGCTGAGTTCCTCGAGCGTTGCGCTATCGCCGAGGCGGGGGTGATCTTTGCTGCACGCCACCTGTATTGAAAACTTCATAAAGCGGGTACAGACGATAGAGCGACTGTTAACCGGAGCAAAGCTAAACACCAGATCGGCCTTGCGGTAGGCGAGCAAATCCTCGGCTGACTCAGGGGATAAGACCACATCATTATGTTCTATGTCGTAATTCCCTTCGGCAAGCAGAGAGCTTAGCAGGCCGCCGAAGCGCCCATGGGCCACAATCTGCGGGCAGTAGATGACAAAGCTCTTTTTGATCTGCGCGTTATTCAGGATATTAATGGTTTGCTCAATGCTATTAAGGTTTTCTTCCAGATGGTGATGCAAATTGATCCCCACTGTCGTCGGGGTAATGCCTTTACCCGAACGAATAAAAAGCGGGTCATTCAGTTGCGCGCGCAGGCGTTGCAGGGACTGGCTCACTGCTGAGGGCGTGATGTAGAGTGTTTCCGCTGCCTTGCTAATGCTAAGGTGCTGATAAATGCACTCAAAAATGACTAACAGATTAAGATCGAATTTTTTAAGGTCGTAAAGATTTGCCATAAATCATCCTGAGTGTGTTGTTGTCATCACATTACTGATAACTATAGTTCGAAGTTAATCATTTACAATCCTTGTGATTAACCTACTTAATTTGTTTTAAATACGAGCTTAATATATCACGAGGCTGGATTATTGAAATAGAACTTCAGCCGTTATTAAGATATTTTTATCTTTAAAACTTGCGGCGTTGTTCTCAAATAACCATTATTGGTTATACATTCGCTGTGACTCATTATTGTCACTTTCGTTCTGGCCACCAGGTAGACCACTTATTGCAACTCATTCTCATTATTAAGCCTCTCGTTGAGTCAGGCAGACGCGGAGGCTATTCGGTAAAACCTATCACAGCCATAGGGCGGAATGCCGGCGTGACGCATTGCCCAAACTGAAAACCGGTGCTGTAATCAAACCGCTGTTACGGCCTGAAATAAGGTATGTAGAGCGCAACGCAACGCCAGCCCAGGCTGGCACTGAAAGTTCCTGTGGAAAGTTCAGGTATCAGGGCCGCCCACCAGGGCGGCCTTTTTACGTTCAGGCTTTCCGTTAGTTCCGTTCACAAGGTTGTCTTGTTGGCGTTGTAAGGTTTGGCTGATTGATTTGATAAAGCATACGCATTAGCCCCGATGGATAAAGTTGGTTACCTTACATCTCAACGAAAACACGGAGGAAGTACAGATGTCTTTGATTAACACTAAAATTAAACCTTTCAAAAACCAGGCGTTCAAAAACGGTGAGTTCATCGAAGTAACCGAGAAAGATACCGAAGGTCGCTGGAGCGTCTTCTTCTTCTATCCGGCTGACTTCACCTTCGTTTGCCCGACCGAACTGGGCGACGTGGCTGACCATTACGACGAACTGCAGAAGCTGGGCGTAGACGTTTACTCTGTGTCTACCGATACCCACTTCACCCACAAAGCATGGCACAGCAGCTCTGAAACCATCGCCAAAATCAAATACGCGATGATCGGTGACCCGACTGGCGCCCTGACCCGTAACTTCGACAACATGCGTGAAGATGAAGGCCTGGCTGACCGTGCGACCTTCGTTGTTGACCCGCAGGGCATTATCCAGGCTATCGAAGTTACCGCTGAAGGTATCGGCCGTGATGCGTCTGACCTGCTGCGTAAAGTAAAAGCAGCGCAGTATGTCGCTTCTCACCCAGGCGAAGTGTGCCCGGCTAAATGGAAAGAAGGCGAAGCAACGCTGGCGCCATCTTTAGACCTGGTCGGCAAGATCTAAGTCTGTAAAGCCTGGCGGCGCTGCGCTTGCACAGGCCTACAGTATCGTAGGCCGGGTAAACGACGAGCCACCCGGCAATCAATGGGCGCACCCGCGCCCATTTCATTCCAGCACCATGATGCAAGTTGCATTCAGGCCGCCCGTATAAGGCAGCTTGCATGATGACGTTTTAAGAGAGGGAAGAACCATGCTCGACACCACGATGAAAACCCAGCTCAAGGCCTACCTTGAGAAACTGACCAAACCCGTTGAGCTGATTGCCACGCTGGACGACAGCGCGAAATCGGCAGAGATCAAGGAACTGCTGGCAGAGATCGCTGAACTGTCACCAAAAGTGACCTTCAAAGAGGATAACTCGCTTAACGTCCGTAAGCCGTCTTTCCTGATCACTAACCCAGGCTCTGAGCTGGGGCCGCGTTTTGCCGGCTCGCCGCTGGGGCATGAATTTACCTCGCTGGTGCTGGCGCTGCTGTGGACCGGCGGTCATCCGTCGAAAGAGGCGCAGGCGCTGCTGGAGCAGATCCGCGACATTGACGGTGATTTTGAGTTTGAAACCTATTACTCGCTCTCCTGCCACAACTGTCCTGACGTGGTGCAGGCGCTGAACCTGATGTCGGTCCTCAACCCGCGCATCAAACACACGGCGATTGACGGCGGTACGTTCCAGAATGAGATCACCGATCGCAACGTGATGGGCGTTCCGGCGGTGTATCTGAACGGTCAGGAATTCGGCCAGGGCCGTATGACGCTGACGGAAATCGTCGCCAAAGTGGATACCGGTGCCGAAAAACGTGCCGCAGAAGCGCTGAACAAACGTGATGCCTATGACGTGCTGATTGTCGGTTCCGGCCCTGCGGGGGCGGCGGCGGCAGTGTACTCCGCACGTAAAGGGATCCGTACCGGTCTGATGGGCGAACGTTTTGGTGGCCAGGTACTGGATACCGTGGACATTGAAAACTATATCTCCGTGCCGAAAACCGAAGGCCAGAAGCTGGCCGGCGCGCTGAAGGCGCACGTCAGCGATTACGACGTGGATGTGATCGACAGCCAGAGCGCCAGCAGGCTGGTACCTGCTGCGGTTGAGGGGGGGTTACACCAGATTGAAACCGCCTCCGGCGCGGTGCTGAAAGCGCGCAGCATCATCATTGCCACCGGCGCGAAATGGCGCAACATGAACGTCCCGGGTGAAGATCAGTATCGCACCAAAGGCGTGACCTATTGCCCGCACTGCGACGGCCCGCTGTTTAAAGGTAAGCGCGTGGCGGTGATCGGCGGCGGAAACTCCGGCGTGGAAGCGGCGATCGACCTGGCGGGGATTGTTGAACACGTAACCCTGCTGGAGTTCGCGCCAGACATGAAGGCCGACCAGGTTCTGCAGGATAAAGTGCGTAGCCTGAAAAACGTCGACATCGTGCTGAACGCGCAGACCACGGAAGTGAAGGGCGACGGCAGCAAGGTGACCGGTCTGGAATACCGCGACCGCGTGAGCGGCGACGTGCACAGCGTGCAGCTTTCAGGGATCTTCGTGCAGATTGGTCTGCTGCCAAACACCACCTGGCTGGAAGGCGCGATTGAGCGCAACCGCATGGGCGAAATCATCATCGATGCCAAGTGTGAAACCAGCGTGAAGGGCGTGTTTGCGGCCGGCGACTGCACCACCGTGCCGTACAAACAGATTATTATCGCCACGGGCGAAGGGGCGAAGGCGTCTCTGAGTTCGTTCGACTACCTGATTCGCACCAAAACCGCATAAGAAAAGAAAGTAAGGCTACACCTGCAATAGCGAGAGGCCACCGAAAGGTGGCCTCTTTTTTTTATCTGACGACCATCACCGGTATATGGGTGTGGCGGATGACGCTGGAGGCGTTAGAGCCCAGCAGATGCGTGGTAATAGACGGGTTACGCGAACCGATAACCACCACGTCTGCCTTCAGTTCGGTCGCCAGTTCATTGACCGCATCGCGTACGCTGCCGAATCTGACGTGTGTTTTGATCCGTGAAGGGTCGATGCTGAAGTGGCTGACCATGGTTTGAAGGCGATTTTCCGCTTCGTGCTGCAAATGTTCCTCGAAGCGACGCACATCGGCGGCAAAGCGGTGCAGGCTCAGGCTGGCGGAGCCTGGCAGCACGTGTAGCAGATGGATGACACCGTCCTGCTGCGCCAGAAACTCCGCGTGGCGTACGGCCTTGTCGCTCAGCTCCATTTCAAAAACATCAACCGGCATAATGATTCTCTGATACATACCCGTTTCTCCTTGTTTATAAACGCTGTACTCATTCAACCACAAAATAGTCATGGTTTCTGTAAGCGCTCCGTCAGTTTTCTTATCTTGCCAGGATAAATCTCAAAAGACCCGTATTCACAGGCAGACCTTCAGGGGTAGCTACCCTTATACACTTACCCGGAACCTTTCGGAGGTCGCATGAAAGCACTTACGTATCACGGTCCACACCATGTTCGCGTCGAGAATGTCCCCGACCCCATCATCGAACAGCCCGACGATATTATTCTGCGCGTCACGGCCACGGCTATCTGCGGCTCCGATTTGCATCTCTACCGCGGAAAGATCCCAAAGGTGCAGCACGGCGATATTTTTGGCCATGAGTTTATGGGGGAAATCGTCGAGTGCGGCGCAGAGGTGAAGAATTTGCAAAAGGGCGATCGCGTGGTGATCCCCTTTGTTATCGCCTGCGGGGACTGTTTCTTCTGTCGCCTCCAGCAGTATGCGGCCTGTGAGAATACCAACGCCGGGCAGGGTGCCGCACTGAACAAAAAGCAAATTCCCGCGCCTGCGGCGCTGTTTGGCTATAGCCACCTCTACGGCGGCGTGCCGGGCGGGCAGGCGGAATACGTTCGCGTGCCGAAGGGTAACGTCGGGCCGTTTAAAGTCCCGCAGCTTCTTTCTGATGATAAAGCGCTGTTCCTGTCCGACATTTTACCCACGGCCTGGCAGGCGGCAAAAAATGCGCAGATTGAAAAAGGCTCAAGCGTAGCCGTTTTCGGCGCCGGGCCGGTGGGGCTACTGACCATCGCCTGTGCGCGGCTGCTGGGGGCTGAGCAGATCTTTGTTATCGATCACCATCCCTACCGGTTGCGATTTGCCGAGGCGCGCTATGGCGCTATCCCCATCAACTTCGATGATGACAACGACGCGGCGGAAAAAATCATCGAGCAGACCGCGGGCCAGCGCGGCGTTGACGCCGTGATTGATGCGGTCGGGTTTGAAGCGAAAGGCAGCACCACGGAAACGATCCTCAGCAATCTTAAAATCGAAGGCAGCAGCGGCAAAGCGTTGCGTCAGTGCATTGCTGCCGTGCGTCGCGGCGGGGTGGTCAGCGTACCCGGCGTATACGCAGGGTTTATCCATGGCTTCCTGTTTGGCGATGCCTTTGATAAGGGGCTGACGTTTAAGATGGGCCAGACGCACGTCCATGCCTGGCTGGGTGAACTGTTACCGCTGATCGAAAAAGGGCTGCTTACGCCGGAAGAGATCGTGACCCATTATCTCCCCCTTGCGGATGCGGAACGCGCCTATAAGATTTTCGAAAAACGGGAGGAGGAGTGCCGGAAGGTGATTCTGGTTCCGGGCGCAGAGACCCCCGAAGCCGCAGAGCAGACCGTTAAAGGGCTGGTGAATGCCTTCCCGGGCGGGGTTGCCTGAGAATGTTCGCTTACCAGTGGCGTTCAAGATAGAGCACGGCCGTGACGATAATCGCCACAAAAATCAGAAAGATAAGTGTGATAACGCCTATCTCACTCATGACCGTCCCCGCGGCACCAAAACAGGTTAAGCGTGGATTAAGGCCATTTTGCGCGGTATAGGAAAATTGGGTGAATTTGCGGAAAGAGGATGCGGCTGCATCCTCTGTGCAAAGCGGGTAGGCGCTTATTCAGAAGAGATTAACGCAGGTAATCGCCCGCGGCTTCTGGCTGGTAGAGCAGCTCCAGCACTTCCAGATGGGTTGACGCCCCACCCGGTAATTCCCAGTGGATCGTATCCCCCGTACGCAGCCCCAGCAGTGCGGCACCTACAGGGGCCAGAACAGAAAGCTGTGTGCTGCTGTCGGTCATCTGAGCCGGGTAAACCAGCGTACGGGTCAACTCTTCACCGGTGGTCAGGTTGCGGAATTTCACCTGGCTGTTCATGGTGACCACGTCATGCGGCATCGTCTCAGGCGTGCACATCTGTGCCCGGTCGAGCTCTTCATTCAGGGCGTCGGCCACGGGGAGCGAGGCGAACTCCGCTTTTTCCAGCAGCCTGTCGATACGTTCTGCGTCGAGCTCATTGATGATAATGGTAGGTCTGGACATTTTTTACTCCATGTCGTTAATGCTGCGTCTAACGCAGAAACTGATCCAAAAGAAAACCCTCGCCGTCTGGCAGCGAGGGTTTAACTCTCCCGATGATACTGGCTGAGCGCGCAAGTTTGAAGTGATGAAAGTCACATTCATGGGCCATATGAATTTTCGCTGAAATTTATTCAGTCTTCATTCCTGACGGAATACGTTACGCTGAGTGTCCTGAACCCGGGCGTTGCCCACCAACGAGAGAGAATTATGTACTTCTATCAACCGTCTCAGGGGCACGGCCTGCCGCATGACCCGCTGAACGCCATTATTGGTCCACGTCCGATAGGCTGGATCTCCTCTTGCGACAAGGCCGGTCAGCTGAACCTTGCACCGTACAGTTTCTTCAACTGCTTTAACTACCGCCCGCCGATCATCGGCTTTTCCAGCAACGGCTGGAAGGACAGCGTGCGTAATATTACGGAAACCGGGGAGTTTGTCTGGAACCTGGCAACGCGCGATCTCGCACAGGCGATGAATCAAACCTCTGCGATGCTTCCCCACGATCGGGATGAATTTAGCTTTGCCGGGCTCACGCCAGCGGCCAGCCAGCTGGTTAACGCCCCCCGCGTTGCAGAAAGCCCGGTGAATTTTGAATGTCGACTGTCCCAGTGCATTCAGCTTACCGGAGCCGACGGTACGCCGGTGGACACGTGGCTGGTGCTGGGGGAAGTGGTCGGTATCCATATTGCCGAAACGCTGCTGGAAGAGGGGATATACCAGACGGCGAAAGCGCAGCCCATCCTGCGTGCGGGTGGGCCGACGGCATACTATGGCATCAGCGATGAAAACCGGTTTGATATGGTGCGCCCGGGCGCGGATCAGTAACCGGCTTTATCAATCACGAATTGTTTTCCGCAGTTACCCGGATGTGGCTGCGGGGCAAATGAGGCCGCAGAAAGCGGGTTGTTAATGGCGTCAGCCTTCAGCGAAATCTGCATCTCGGTCAGATAAGCCGGATTGCCGTTGCAGGTCAGCTTGAACGCTCTGACGTTCTCCTTGCCCCAGCTTTTGGCCACGGCACTGTCAAAGTCGCTGCGATTGACGGGTTTTCCGTAGTTATTGGCAAGGAATTTACCGACCGCACTGTTTTTAACTTCCTGATTCATCCGCACCATCGTGCCGAAATAGGCATCCGGATCGAAACCAAAGCAGACGCCATGTTTGGCGTATTCATAACGCTCCAGGCAGGAATTACCGCCCGCACCCGGCATCACGTCGTTGAGCTTTGCGGCAGCGGAAAGCGACAGTCCGGTTTCGGCGGCATCGCATTTGCGGCTGGCCTTCACTTCCGGCATGTTCGGAATGGGGCGCGTGGAGCAGCCAAAACGCATCCATCGACGTTCATCCACCCCGCGTGCGGCAATGGATTTCGGCAGGCCGGGCCATAGCCCGTGAACGGTCAGAAAATCGGCTTTATTTTCGCGCTCTTTTTGCAGGCGACATTCGTCAGGTTCATTGCGGTTGCGCTCGACCATGCTCTGGCAAAACCCGGTTTGCCAGGACAGGGCCAGCACATAGCGATCGAAATCGCCATACTGGGTTGCCTTGAGCGGTTCTGCCTGCGTGGAGAAAACACAGAGGGCAAGCGCGATTGCCCCAGACGGGATAACGATATCCTTCCTGAACATATGATTTCCTGATCGAATGAGCGTGATTGATTTCTGGGGGTTATTAAAGCACAAAAAGCGCCCGCAGGCGCTTTCTGGATATCAGGAATTTAGCTTAGGCTGCGCCGGGCACCAGCACTTCCGTGGCGATAATCACGATAATCAGCCCAACCATAACGGGCACTGAGGTGCGTTTTACCACTTCAAATGGCGAGATTTTTGCCATCCCGGCAACGGCGACGACCACGCCCGATACCGGGGAAATGGTACGGCCCAGGTTTGACGCCTGCAGCATGGGAATGGAGAGATAGGCCGGGTTAATACCGGAGGAGTGGGCCAGTTTCGGGATCATCTCCACGAAAGCGTAGAAAGGCGCATTGCCGGAACCGGTGGTCATGGCCGCCAGCATGGTGAGTACCACCAGGACCAGCATCAGGATAATACTGGCCGAGCCGAACGAGGTGGCGATAGAGATCAGGCTCTGGATAAAGCCGATGGTGCTCAGACCCTGAGCAAAAACGCCCGCTGCCACCAGCAGCATCACCACGCCAGCGAAGGCATCCGCCATACCGCGATAGGCGACTTCCAGACCAGAGAACACCTTTTGCGTGTTGAAACCGCGCACAAACTCCAGCACGGCAGCCAGCAGCATGCAGATCACCAGAATGGTGATGATGTGCAGCTGCGGGCCCCATTTGCCGTCAAAAATCAGCACTCCGATAATCGGCGTGAAGGGCAGAATGGCATAAAACGCGGGTGCGGTGGTGGTGATCTCACTCACGTCCATCATCTCGTGGCTGATGTTTTCTTTCTTATCCAGATAGCGCTGCCAGAAGAAATGCGCGATTCCCATTCCCACAATGGCGACAATAGAGATTGGCAGCGTGGTTTTAAAGGCGAAATCGATGAGCGACATCTCCGCAGCCTTTGCCGCCAGCACAACGTCGCCGGAGGTCGGGGAGAGAATAATGGCTGCCGGAGACGCGCAAATGGCTGCTGCCGCGCCGCGGCTGATACCGACGTTCACCATGACCGGGAACAGGGTGGCCATGAGCAGTACGCCAAGTCCGGTTGCCGACGACACGGCCAGCGACATCAGGCAGGCGAGAAAATAGGCGGCGACCATCAGCAGATAGGGTGAGTTGATGTACTGCAGCGGTTTTGAGGCAAGCTTAACGACCATGTCGTTGGCACCGATATGGGTCATGTAGGCGGCAAAACCGCACAGCATCATGATCATCATACCCAGGTCGCCGCCGCGGCTCATGAGTAATATCTTAATGTATTCAACAATATCAGTGGCGGTGTAACCCGTACTGGTTGCACTGGCAGGTAATACCTGATGTCCCATTATGGCGCTGATAATCAGCAGCGTTAAACCGCCAACAAATAATACGCCCGTGGCCGAATAGCCTTTAATGATGTAGCGTGCGACACCGACAATGACGACGACCCCAATAAGGAGTTCGAATAACGTAAGCATGATTTCCCCTGTATCTCTGCTGCAATGGAGCACAAAAAATCAATAAAAATAAGAAGGATGAAAATGTGCCGAATAAATGGCCTGTTCTTGCTGATTAAAATCAATAAACAGACGACTAGAGAGCAGAACAACCGTGTTTTTGCCATGGCTCTTACATTTACGCCATGAGAGTCTTGACCGCCAGAAATAGCGCAATATGTCCTTACAATGATAACAGATTGTTAATATTTTGTGTAATTCAGCATGTTGCTGATTTACAAGGCTAAACAGGTTAAAGGCTCACTCTGAATGTGCTTATTCAGACTTGCGGTCCAGTTTATTGAGAATATTCCCGGAAAAAGGCCGAATAATTAGGAATAACGCTGATGTCGTTAAGCCTTGATTCAACTACTTTATGGTAAACTTTGCCTCGAATACTAAGAATGGTAATTGCATTGTGATCGTACGTAATACATTTTTCTCAATTTTATTGTTTATTTTTGGGCAGTTAACGTTTTCTTCTGTTGCACAGGCAGAGGACAACGCGACGGATAAAGGGTGGTTCTCAACCTTTACGGATAATGTCTCTCAGACCTGGACGGCGCCCGAACATTATGATCTCTATGTTCCGGCAATAACGTGGCATGCGCGTTTTGCTTACGACAAAGAGAAAACCGATAAATATAACGAGCGTCCGTGGGGCGCTGGTTTCGGTCAGTCGCGCTGGGATGATAAGGGAAACTGGCATGGCATCTATCTGATGGCCTTTAAAGACTCTTTTAATAAATGGGAGCCGATTGGGGGCTAAGGCTGGGAGAAAACCTGGCGCCCGCTAGCCGACGAGAACTTCCATGTCGGGTTGGGCTATACCGCAGGGGTCACCGCACGTGACAACTGGAACTACATTCCGATCCCGGTGCTGCTGCCGTTGGCCTCTATCGGTTACGGCCCCGCAACGTTCCAGATGACCTACATCCCGGGCACGTACAACAACGGTAACGTTTACTTCGCCTGGATGCGTTTTCAGTTTTAACTGAAAAAACTTTACCTGTTGGTGATAAAACGCGCAGCCGTTGATTCATAAACGATAAAAATCTGCCAGTGAAAATTAACGCGACTTTAGTCACTTTTTATCAAAGATCCGCTGGACAAAAGGTCTCACAATTGATGTACTGGTAACCGACACAGCATTTGTGTCGTTTTTTAATGTAAAGGTAATTTTGATGTCTAAGATTAAAGGTAACGTTAAGTGGTTTAATGAGTCCAAAGGATTCGGTTTCATTACTCCTGAAGATGGCAGCAAAGACGTGTTCGTACACTTCTCTGCAATCCAGTCTAATGGTTTCAAAACTCTGGCTGAAGGTCAGCGTGTAGAGTTCGAAATCACTAACGGTGCCAAAGGCCCTTCTGCTGCTAACGTAATCGCTCTGTAATCCAGACGCGTCAGCAAGAATTTCAAAACCCGCTCACTGAGCGGGTTTTTTTCGTTTTGAATCAGCCAAGCAGATACATTTTCAGGAAGCTGGCCACGATCAGCACGCTTAACAACACCATGCCTGCGCTCATCAGACTCTGTTTCATTCTGTCACCCTCGTTCAGTACTGCATCCAGAGTGACAGAGAAAAATTAAGCCAACATTAACGGTTCGGCTGTTAATGCGCGCTTGCGGAAGAAAATAACCAAAATGCGATCCCCGTCATCGCAAAGGAGCCGAGCATATTGATCGCCATATTCATCAGCGCCCAGCCGATACGGCCTTCCTGAAAGAGAAAAACCGTTTCCGCAGAAAAGGTTGAGAAGGTGGTTAACCCGCCGCAGAATCCGGTGGTAATCAGGACTTTCCACATTGGGTCAATGTGTGTCATTCGGTTAAACCAGGCCAGCCCCATGCCAATGATAAAGGCACCTATCAGGTTTGCAGCCAGCGTCCCCATGGGAATCGCCTGATGCAGGGGGTTAAACCGCATACTGAGAAACCATCGCGCAACGCTACCCGTTCCCCCACCAATAAAAACGGCTAAAAGTAGTTGTAACACGCTAAATACCTGCTATTTGATGTGTAAGAGAAGCGAGTTTAACGCCGTTTATGATGAGGGGACAAATATGTATGTTGCGGTAGGGCAATTTGCGGTCACGCCTGACTGGCAGGCTAACGCGATAAAATGCGTCAATCTGATGATGCAGGCCCAACAGAAAGGCGCGTCGCTGCTGGTGCTTCCTGAGGCGCTGCTGGCCAGGGATGATAATGACCCGGATTTATCCGTGAAGTCCGCGCAGCCGCTGGACGGTGAATTTTTACAGCAATTGCTCGCCCAGAGCGTGGGCAATACGATGACGACGATCTTAACAATCCATGTTCCCGCTACGCCGGGTCGGGCGGTGAATACGCTGGTGGCGATTCGCGGCGGAGCCATAGTCGCACGTTACGCCAAGCTCCATCTTTATGATGCCTTCAGCATTCAGGAATCACGGCGCGTCGACCCAGGAGACCGTGTTCCGCCGCTGCTGGAGATTGACGGATTAAAGGTTGGGCTGATGACCTGCTATGACCTGCGTTTTCCGGAGCTGGCACTCCATCTGGCGCTACAGGGGGCGGACGTGCTGGTTCTGCCTGCCGCGTGGGTTAAAGGGCCGTTAAAAGAACATCACTGGGCAACGCTGCTGGCGGCACGCGCGCTGGATACCACCTGCTATGTCGTTGCTGCAGGAGAATGCGGAACGAAGAACATCGGGCAAAGCAGGGTGGTCGATCCGCTGGGTGTGACGATTGCCGCCGCTGCGGAAGCCCCGGATTTGCTGGTGGCAGAGATAAACATAGACAGAATTGCGCTTGCACGTCAGCAATTACCTGTTCTTCGCAATCGTCGGTTTGCGCCACCGCAATTATTGTGATGTTTTTTTCAACAATGCTTGATTCACCTTGTTACAGATTGCTATTGTGTGCACGCGCTAAATGACCGTTAATACAGTCAGGTTTTGGCGCTGAATGCAGCCTGTTTTAAGTAAAGAAGGTATCTATGGGTGAGATTAGTATTACCAAACTGCTGGTGGTTGCCGCACTGGTCGTCCTGCTGTTTGGTACCAAGAAGTTACGCACGCTGGGTGGTGACCTGGGGGCTGCCATCAAAGGCTTTAAGAAAGCGATGAACGACGATGATACAGCCGCGAAGAAAAGCGCTGAGGATGACGTCCCGGCAGATAAGCTTTCTCACAAAGAGTGACGGCAACGCCTGAGGGCTTGCGAAAAAAAACCGGCTCATGAGGCCGGTTTTTTTGTATTACTGTAAATGAATATTACAGCATTATTTAACTTCTTCGCCTTTTGCCTGCATATCTGCATGGTAGGAGGAGCGAACAAACGGGCCGCATGCGGCGTGAGTAAAGCCCATCGCCAGCGCTTCGGCCTTCATTTCATCAAACTCGTCCGGGCTCACGTAGCGCTGTACCGGCAGGTGGTGACGGCTTGGCTGCAGATACTGGCCCAGAGTCAGCATGGTTACACCGTGGCGGCGAAGATCGCGCATCACCTCGATGATTTCATCGTTAGTTTCACCCAGACCTACCATCAGACCTGACTTGGTCGGAATATGCGGATGCGCTTCTTTGAAGCGTTCCAGCAGTTTCAGAGACCAGTTATAGTCAGCGCCCGGGCGCACCTGACGATAGAGACGCGGTACGTTTTCCAGGTTGTGGTTAAACACATCTGGCGGCGTCGCGGTCAGGATATCCAGCGCACGGTCCATACGGCCGCGGAAGTCTGGCACCAGCGTCTCGATTTTGATGTTTGGGCTTTTCTCGCGAATGGCCGTAATACAGTCAGCGAAGTGCTGTGCTCCGCCGTCGCGCAGATCGTCACGGTCAACGGACGTGATAACCACGTAACGCAGCGCCATGTCGGCGATGGTCTGCGCCAGCTTCTGGGGTTCGTTAGCATCAGGCGCGACCGGACGGCCATGAGCAACATCGCAGAACGGGCAGCGGCGGGTACAGATAGCACCCAGAATCATAAACGTCGCGGTACCGTGATTGAAACATTCAGCAAGGTTCGGACAAGAGGCTTCTTCACAAACGGAGTGAAGGCCATTCTTGCGCATCGCCGCTTTGATCCCCTGGATACGCGAAGAGTCGGCCGGAAGTTTGATTTTCATCCATTCCGGTTTTCTTAACAGCGCCTCGCGCTCTGTAGCCACGTTTTTAACCGGGATAAGGGCCATTTTATCGGCATCGCGGTATTTAACACCGCGTTCCATCACAATGGGTTTACTCATAGCGTGCGTGTTCCAGTTGCGAATATCGAAGGAAAGCGTTTCAATTCAAGGGAATGTTGTATTTATCAACTATTTTTGAACGAACGACAGGCAGTATATCATTGAAACGGTCGTTAAAGCAGCCTGCCAGATCGCCTATTTGTAAAATAGTTGTTGTTTTGTGCCTTTTGCCCTGCCTGTCGCAGGGGCTTATGCTGGCTCAACCTGTCAGAAGGCCTGACGGATAATGCGGATGACGTTTTCCAGAACCGGATCGCGCAAGCTCAGCTTGTTGTAATGCAGTGAAATTTCAATAGATTCCGCATTAAGCTGGCTGAGGGGGATACTGTCCAGCGGCCAGCATTTCCGGAGCAGGCTGTACAGGCGCGATGGCATGATGCACAGCATATCGCTGCTGCCTATCAGGGATGCAGTGGTGAACATATTGTAACTGCTGAAGCTGATCTGACGTTCCGGGAAAATTTCATCAATACGCTGACGAAGGCCATGGTTGGACTGCCCTTCAGTCATGAAAGACGAGTGGTCGTAGTTGCGCAGGTTTTCGATGGTCAGCGGCTCGCTAAGGGCAGGATGCTGCTGACGGCAAACCAATACCAGGTTATCCGCATAGAGCACATTTTGCCCCAGCGCTCTGGCACTGAAGCTGCCGCTTTCAATAATCAGGTCCGTCTGGAACTGGGCAAGCTGAACGTCAGGTTCATGGAGAGGCACATTGCGAAGCAGGAGCTGCGGAGCATGCTCTTTTACGGCCTGGAAGATCGCTGGCATCACCAGCACACCCACCGAAGGGGAACAGCCGATGGTGATGGTTCTCTGCTTATCATAGCTCCCGGTTAAATCCAGTGCGCCCAGAATCGACTCCAGCCCCTGGCTGATGTACTCATGGAGATGCGTGGCGTAGGCCGTCGGCGTTACCCCCTGGCCCTTACGAATAAATAACGGGTCAGGAAATATAGCGCGTAGCTTTTGGATGGACTGGCTTATTGCTGATGGCGTGAGATTAAGAATTTTCGCAGCGTTAACGATACCCTTATGGACATATACTGCCTCAAAAATAGTCAGTAAATTGAGATCAATATTACGTAAAGTCCGAAAAATTTGCGGCTTGTCTTCGCCACCAGGTTCATTCAGTCGTTTGGCTGGTAAATTATTATACTCCACGCTTTCACTCCGTATACATTCACAATATGAATGATAGTTGAATTTATTTATTATGCTTGTAGAGATTCGTAAAGTGTTGGTTTTGTTTCATTTGTTTATCAAAAGCAAACACTTGTGTGATAATTGCTCACGTTACTTATGCCGTGTTTGCCGTGCATGCTGGAGGCTAAATAATATGTATCGGTAATATTCGGGCGCTTCGAAAATATAGAATCTATGGATTATTGTAAAGTGCAAAAACGGTAAATAGACAGTGGCCCGTCAAATTAGCGAGCCCTGTTGTACGATATATTAAGCAGGGATATATTCGTGTGGGGGATTGTTAAGTAGTGCTAACACGTTCTTCAAAAGCACGGGACGAATCGTGTCTGGCGTAGCGGTTTCTACCCACTGGCGCATTTGCGTCATTTCCATGCCGGCGTAGCCGCAGGGGTTTATGCGCTGGAAAGGCGCGAGATCCATATTAATATTCAAGGCCAGGCCATGGAATGAGCAGCCTTTACGAATACGCAGCCCCAGAGAACAGATCTTCATTTCCCCAACGTAGACCCCAGGCGCATCGGCTCGCGGATGCGCGTCAATCCCGTATTCCGCCAGCGTATTGACGACTGTCTGTTCCAGTAAGGTAACCAGTTCA
This sequence comes from Enterobacter sp. EC_50, assembly GCF_019584525.1. Classification (NCBI taxonomy): domain Bacteria; kingdom Pseudomonadati; phylum Pseudomonadota; class Gammaproteobacteria; order Enterobacterales; family Enterobacteriaceae; genus Enterobacter; species Enterobacter sp. EC_50. Next base: position 80,934 of record NZ_VDAF01000003.1, read on the forward strand.
CGCACGCCGAGCTTTCTGCGCTTCAGATTGAGCAGGACGTACATTACCTGCTGCCCGGGACCATGGTACGTGACCTGACCGCCGCGATCGCTCTGGATAACCGGAATATCGCCCGTCATTAATAAATGTTCTGCTTTTCCCGCCTGACCCTGCGTAAAGACCGGCAGGTGTTCGACCAGCCAGATCTCATCGGGGGTAGTGTCATCGCGTGAATCGGTGAAGTCATGCATAGCCTGGGAGACAGGCTCGTAAGGTTGCAGCCCGAGGTGACGGACCAGAATTTTATCCTGATACAAAACTGCGTCTCCGAAGACGAGGGACAAAAGGTATGCGGGAGTATATCACAGCGGGGAGAGGGGTTACCCGGCAACCGGGTAACCGCAAAGGGACTACAGCACCATACGAACGATTTCGATATTGCCGAGCTCTTCGTACAGCGTCTCAACCTGCTCAATGTGTGTCGCAGTGATGGTAATAGAAACCGAGTGGTAGTTGCCCTTGCTGCTTGGTTTTACTGACGGAGAGTAGTCACCCGGCGCATGGCGCTGTACCACTTCAACCACCTGATCAACCAGCTCAGGTTTCGCCAGACCCATTACTTTGTAGGTAAATGGGGTAGGGAATTCAAGCAGTTCGTTAAGTTTGGTTTTCATGTCAGCTCCGGCGTAACGTCAAAAAATAATAACTCCCACGTCAGGTGGGAGTTATCAGGATACTTAGTATATGGGGATCAAAATCACACTTTCAAGTGTTCGATTTTTAACCAAACCAGTGGTGGAACATCAATTTAATATAATCAATGATTTTGCCGAAGAAATTGCCTTCAGGAATTTCTTGCAGGACCACCAGCGGGCGCTGATCGATCGTTTTGCCATCCAGCTGGAAGTTGATTGTGCCCACGACCTGATTTTTCTGCAGCGGGGCGTGCAGCTCGGTGCTGTTCAGGACGTAGCTGGCTTTCAGATCCTTCATACGACCGCGCGGAATAGTCAGGTAGAGGTCTTTATCAACGCCGAGAGAAGCACGGTCGTTGTCGCCGAACCAGACGGGTTCAGACGCAAACTCTTTGCCTGCTTTCAGTGGATTCACGGTTTCGAAGAAACGGAAGCCCCAGGTCAGCAGCTTCTTGCTTTCTGTTTCACGGCCTTTAAAGGTGCGGCCACCCATCACGGCAGAGATCAGACGCATCTGGCCTTCAGTGGCGGAGGCGACCAGGTTGTAGCCCGCTTTGTCGGTGTGACCGGTTTTGATGCCGTCAACGTTCAGGCTGTTATCCCACAGCAGGCCGTTACGGTTGGTCTGACGGATACCGTTGAAGGTGAACTCTTTCTCTTTATAGATAGAGTACTCATTAGGAACATCGCGGATCAGCGCCTGACCAATCAACGCCATGTCACGTGCCGAGCTGTACTGACCGTCTGCGTCCAGGCCGTGTACGGTCTGGAAATGGCTGTTTTTCAGACCCAGCGCGTTCACGTAGCTGTTCATCAGGCCTACGAAGGCATCCTGACTACCGGCGGCGAAATCGGCCATCGCTACGCAGGCATCGTTACCCGACTGCAGGTTGATACCGCGAATCAGCTGGGAAACAGGAACCTGCATACCCGGTTTCAGGAACATCAGAGAGGAGCCCTTAAAGACCGGGTTCCCGGTTGCCCACGCATCGTTACCGATGGTGACCAGATCCGTTTCTTTGAATTTACCTGCCTTCATCGCCTGGCCGATAACGTAGCTGGTCATCATTTTGGTCAGGCTGGCCGGGTCACGGCGGGCATCGGCATTCTGTTCTGCCAGCACTTTGCCAGAGTTGTAATCGATCAGGATGTAGGATTCCGCGTCGATTTGCGGAACGCCAGGGATCATGGTCTTGATATTCAGGTCATCGGCGTGAGCTGCAGAGAGCGCAGCCGCGCAAAGGGCCGTGGTCAGCGCCATGCGCTGCACAAAACGAGCAGAAAAAGTGGTCTTCATGGTCAGAACTACGACATCCGTGATGGAATTAAAAAAAGTGCCTTACTATAGCAAATGCTATTCAGGCAGGCATCCGACTTTAAGCATGAGTTTGTGAATGTGTTTTACACAAACTGACAATTCGGATACCGCCGGTTAATTATTTCGCAACAGCGATAAATGACTGAAGCTGAGCTTCATTCTGCAGACGCTGCTGCAGGGAGGCTGCCTGCGATTTGCTGGCAAACGGCCCCATCTGAATGCGCCAGACCGCACCGTTCTGCTCAACGCGTCCCGGTACGCCAAACTGCTGGCTCAGACGCTGCTGATACTGTTTAGCCCGGGCCTGATCGCTCACAGCACCGACCTGAACCACATAGCTGCCGCTGGCCGCTGTTGGAGCCGCCACCGCGGCACTTTGCGTGGCCGCGGGCGCCGTTACGGGAGCCGACTGGGTCGCTGGTGCAGCAACGGGAGCGGGGGCTGGGGTAGGTTCACTGCCTTCCAGCACGCCCGAGGCTAAGGTCGTCGGTGCGCCAAGAAAACCGCTGCTCTTTACCGGTGCGCCCGTTGAATCGTCGCTTTGCAGCGTGTCGTTGCTGATTGGGCGTATTTCTCCCCCCGGCTGAGCAGGCTCGGCCGGAGAAGAGACGCTGCCCATTCCCCCGTCAAGATTGGGGCGGTCGGGAAGGGCATAGGTCTGTTTCGCCACCGTCGTACACGCGGTACCCGGCCCGGAGAGGGAGCCATCCTGCGCCACGATAATTGGGTCAATACGGACTTTGGTGTTGTTCGAGGTATTCAGGCGATCGGCAGACGCGCGCGACAGGGAGATCACCCGGTCATTACCGTACGGGCCGCGGTCGTTGATACGCACGACGATCATGCGGCCGTTTGCCAGGTTGGTGATACGGGCATAGCTCGGGATCGGCAGCGTCGGATGTGCCGCCGTCAGCTGCATGGGGTCGAACGTCTCTCCGGAGGCCGTCAGGTTACTGCCAGGCTCGGCATCATAAATGGCGGCAAAGCCCGCCTGGCTGAAACGGGAAGGATCCTGAACAATTTTATAGCTTTTGCCGTCGCGCTCGTAATCCTGATTGGCACTGGCATTCAGCGGTTCATAAACGGGATCGGCGCCGCTGATTTCTACGATCGGGCCATTACACACCGCAGGCTGCGGCGGCGCGACGGTTGCCTGTTGCTGACCATCATCACTAGTACAGGCCGCAAGTAAACTTGCCGCAATGCAGATCCCCAGCCACTGCTTACGCATTCCGATCCCCTTATTTTTATACGCTTTTTGACAACATTTTTCTGTGAGTATGGATCGACATCACGATACCAAACCCGGCCATCAACACGATCAGTGCCGAGCCTCCGTAACTCACCAGCGGCAGCGGTACGCCTACCACCGGCAGAATACCACTCACCATACCAATATTTACGAAGACATAAACGAATAAAATCAGCATCAACCCGCCAGCCATGACGCGACCAAAGGTCGTTTGCGCGCGTGCTGCAATCCACAATCCCCGCATGATCAGCAGAACGTATAGGGCCAGGAGTATTAAGATGCCCACCAGCCCCAGCTCTTCCGCCAGGACGGCAAAGATAAAGTCGGTGTGGCGTTCCGGTAAAAATTCCAGCTGCGACTGCGTGCCGTGCAGCCAGCCTTTACCGCGCAGGCCGCCGGAGCCAATCGCAATCTTGGACTGAATAATATGATAGCCCGCGCCCAGCGGATCGGTTTCCGGATCGAGCAGCATCATGACGCGCTGGCGCTGGTAATCGTGCATCAGGAAGAACCAGAGAATAGGGATGAACGCCGCAATCAGCACCACCGCGATACCAATCAGGCGCCAGCTCAGGCCCGACAGGAACAGGACAAACAGGCCGGAGAGGGCGATGAGGATAGAGGTACCCAGGTCAGGCTGTGCCGCAACCAGCAGCGTTGGCAGGAAAATCAGCACCAGCGCGATGGCGGTATTCTTCAGCGACGGCGGACAGACGTCGCGGTTGATAAAGCGTGCCACCATCAGTGGAACGGCGATTTTGGCAATCTCCGAGGGCTGGAAGCGGACAATACCCAAATCCAGCCAGCGCTGCGCCCCTTTTGAAATGGCGCCAAAGGCATCGACCGCAACCAGCAAAATAATACAGAAAATGTAGAGGTAGGGCGCCCAGCCTTCGTAGACGCGCGGCGGGATCTGCGCCATCACCACCATAATGATCAGGCCCATGGCGATCTGGCCGATTTTACGCTCCATCATCCCGATGTCCTGGCCGCTGGCGCTCCAGATAACCAGCGCGCTGTAAACCAGCAGAGCCAGCAGGATCAGCAGCATGGCTGGGTCGATGTGGATTTTGTCCCACAGCGATTTTTTATTTGGATTATCCGTCATGATTATTGGTCCTCCGCCGCAGCGGCGGCCGGGTTTTCAGCCGGCAGTTCGGTGTTGTTATCACCCAGCATAATGTGGTCAAGGATCTGGCGCATGATGGTCCCTACTGCAGGCCCGGCACCGCCGTTCTCCAGAATCATCGCCACCGCGACCTGCGGGTTGTCATAAGGGGCAAACGCCGTCATCAGCTTGTGGTCACGCAGACGTTCGGCAATGCGGTGCGCGTTATAGGTTTCGTTGGCTTTCAGGCCAAAGACCTGCGCAGTACCGGACTTCGCCGCCACTTTGTACGGCGTACCGGCGAAATACTTGTGTGCGGTACCGTTCGGGCGGTTTGCCACGCCGTACATACCGTCTTTCGCGATTTCCCAGAAGCCGGAATGAATGTCACCCACCGGCGCTTCGTGCGGCTGGTTCCACGGCACTTTTTTGCCGTCTTCAACCGTACTCTGCAGCAGGTGAGGCACTTTCACCACGCCGTCATTGATGAGGATCATCATGGCTTTGTTCATCTGAAGCGGCGTTGCCGTCCAGTAACCCTGACCGATACCCACCGGAATGGTGTCGCCCTGATACCACGGTTTTTTAAAGCGCTTCAGCTTCCATTCGCGCGTCGGCATGTTGCCGGAGCGTTCTTCCGCAAGGTCAACGCCGGTGTAGTGTCCGTAGCCGAATTTGCTCATCCACTCAGACAGGCGGTCGATCCCCATGTCATACGCCACCTGATAGAAGAAGGTATCCGCAGACTCCTCCAGCGATTTGGTGACGTTCAGATGACCGTGGCCCCATTTTTTCCAGTCGCGATAGCGCTTTTCTGAACCGGGCAACTGCCACCAGCCTGGGTCAAACAGGCTGGTATTGCGGTTGATGACGCCAGCACTCAGTGCAGAGACCGCCACGTACGGTTTAACCGTGGATGCCGGCGGGTAAACCCCTTGCGTCGCGCGGTTCACCAGCGGCGTGTTGGGGTCATTCAGCAGACCGGAGTAGTCTTTACTGGAAATGCCGTCAACAAACAGGTTCGGGTCATAGCTTGGCATGGAGACCATCGCCAGGATGCCGCCGGTTCGGGGGTCGGTGACCACAACGGCTGCACGGCTGCCCGCCAGCAGGGTTTCAATATACTGCTGCAGCTTAAGGTCGAGGGTCAGATAGACGTCATGCCCCGCCTGAGGCGGCACTTCTTTAAGCTGGCGAATCACGCGGCCGCGGTTGTTAACCTCAACCTCTTCATAGCCGGTTTGCCCGTGCAGGACATCTTCGTAGTAGCGTTCAATACCGAGCTTACCGATGTCGTGCGTTGCGGCGTAGTTCGCCAGCTTGCCGTCTTTATCGAGGCGGTCGACGTCTTTGTCGTTAATCTTGGAGACGTAGCCAATCACATGCGTCAGCGCGGAGCCGTAGGGGTAGTAGCGACGCTTGTACCCCTTTACTTCCACGCCGGGGAAACGGTACTGATTCACCGCAAAGCGGGCCACCTGGACTTCCGTCAGGTTGGTTTTAACCGGGATGGAGGTGAATCGGTGTGAGCGGGCGCGCTCTTTTTTGAAGGCGGCGATATCGTCGTCGTTAAGGTCGACAACGCTTTTCAGCGCTTCCAGCGTATCCTGAACGTTATCGACTTTTTCCGGCATCATCTCGATTTGATAGATGGTGCGGTTTAACGCCAGCGGGGTGCCGTTGCGATCGTAAATAATGCCGCGGCTGGGCGCGATAGGCACCAGCTTGATACGGTTTTCGTTGGAACGCGTCTGGTAGTCGGTAAAACGGACAATTTGCAGATTATAAAGGTTGGCGATCAGCACGCCGGTAAGCAGCAAAATCCCGGTGAAGGCGACCAGCGCCCGGCGCACAAACAGCGCGGACTCAGCCGTATAGTCGCGAAAAGAATTCTGTAGTTTCATCCGCTGCTTAATCTACCCTGGTCAGTCATTACTCGCGGTGATAGGGGTGGTTGGTAGTAATGCTCCACGCGCGATACAGGCTTTCTGCCACCAGTACCCGAACGAGCGGGTGGGGAAGCGTCAGCGCGGAGAGGGACCAACTTTGTTCTGCTGCCGCTTTGCAGGCAGGGGATAACCCTTCGGGTCCGCCAATCAACAGACTGACGTCACGGCCATCCTGCTTCCAGCGCTCCAGTTCGTGCGCCAGCTGCGGCGTATCCCAGGGTTTTCCTGGAATATCGAGGGTGACGATGCGGTTTTTGCCAGCGGCAGCCAGCATCAGTTCGCCCTCTTTATCGAGAATACGTTTGATATCGGCGTTCTTGCCGCGCTTACCTGCGGGGATTTCCACCAGTTCGAACGGCATGTCTTTTGGAAAACGACGCAGATATTCAGTAAAACCGGTTTGTACCCAGTCCGGCATTTTGGTGCCGACGGCGACCAGCTGCAACTTCACGCATTAACCCCAGAGTTTTTCCAGCTCATACAGGCGACGGCTCTCTTCCTGCATGACGTGGACAATCACATCGCCGAGATCGACAACCACCCAGTCAGCCGTCGCTTCACCTTCAACACCGAGCGGCAACAGCCCTGCAGCACGTGATTCCTGTACCACGTGATCGGCAATTGAAACAACATGACGTGTGGACGTACCGGTGCAGATGATCATGCAGTCGGTAATACTGGATTTACCTTTAACGTCGATAGCGATGATGTCCTGACCTTTCAGGTCATCAATTTTGTCAATAACAAAATCCTGGAGTGCTTTACCCTGCAAGTTTTCCCCCTGGGGTGAATGAGATTGTAAAACGTTGAATTCGTAGCCAGACAGTATACCTGAACTCATGCCTGTATCGGGACAAAAGTCTCCGGTCGGGCTTTTGAAGGCGGGTATCATCCCACCCTCTGCCTGAGATTGCATCGCCATTTTTGTAAAACAATTTCTGTAAAGCAATCATCGGCGGGAAAGTCTGGCAGCGGAGAATAACAGTATGGCTTACCCTGTCAAGGCAGGATAAACAATAAGCCGCTTTTTATGCCCTCCGGCTATTCATCTGCGCTTTTCTGATACAAACCATGCGTATGGATATAGGCCAGCACCGGTGCGGGGAGCAGATCGTCACACGCTAAACCCTGCTGTAAGCGCTCGCGAATGAGGGTTGCAGAGATATCGAACCACGGCGTTTCGGCCAGATAAATCTTCCCGGCAGGCTGAGTGTGAAGATCTTCAACATTGGCGGTGAGATGATCTTCCAGCCACTGCTGGTACTGCGCTTCGCGCATGGTCAGCGGATAGCCAGGACGGCGGCAGACGAGCAGGTGGCTGTTCTCCAGGATGGTTTCATATTTATGCCATGTGGGGAAGTTCAGCAGGGAGTCCTGTCCGATGATAAAAGCCAGCGGCTGGTCTGGACCTTGTTCTGCGCGCCATTCCTGAAGCGTCTGCGAGGTCCAGGAGGGCGTATCGCGACGCAGCTCACGCTCGTCAAGCCGGAAGAGCGGCTTATCTGCGATGGCCAGGGCAAGCATCTCTTTTCGCTGCTCGCTGGTCGCCTCAGGCTGTGGACGATGGGGCGGGACATTATTCGGCATGATGGTGACGCGCTGAAGGCCGATCAGATTCGCCAGAATTTCAACCGGCTTCAGATGCCCGTTGTGTACCGGGTCGAAGGTGCCGCCATACAGGGCCTGTAAAGAGTGCATACTATCCATCAATAAAAACGTCTGCCAGCGCCTTGTGGCAGAGCAGCAGGGAAAGGCTTTCCAGCTCCGCCCAGACCGACTGGCCGTAATCTTGTTTTAACGTGAGTTCGGCGCGCATCAGAAGCTGTACCGCCTGGCGAAGCTGTTCATGACTCAGACGGTTGATGGCCTCGGAAGTCAAAGCCCGGCGATTTTGCCACACCCGGTGTTTATCAAACAGCGAACGCAAAGGCGTATGGGCAGACTGACGCTTGAGCGTAATCAGCAGCAGCAGTTCGCGCTGCAGCGTACGCAGCAGAATGACCGGTTCGCTGCCTTCGAGGCGCAGCTGCTGCAGAATATGCAGGGCGCGTTTACTTTTTGCCGACAGCAGCGCGTCCACCCAGTGGAACGGCGTGAAGTGCGCCGCGTCGTTAACGGCCTGCTCGACGCGCGGCAAGGTCAGCTTGCCGTCCGGCCAGAGCAGGGAGAGTCTGTCCAGCGCCTGCGCCAGGGCCAGCAGGTTACCTTCATAGCAGTAGCAGAGCAGCTGGTTCGCCGCATCATCCAGCTGAAGGTTGTGCTGCTTCGCTCTCGCGGCGACCCATTTAGGCAGATGCGCCTGCTCAGGCGTCTGACAGGTGACCAACACCGCGTGGGGCGCGAGTTGGGTAAACCATGCCGCGTTTTCCTGCGCTTTGGTCAGCTTGTTGCCACGCACAATCAGGATCAGATCGCTGTGTAAGAGGCTGACCAGCGTAGCGAGCTGCTCGTTCATCGCCGCGTTAGGCCCGTTTTCCGGCAGCAGGATCTGAATCGTCTGGCGCGATGCGAACAGGCTCATCGCCTGACAAAGCGAGAAGAGGGCGTTCCAGTCGGTATTGTTATCCAGCTGGACGGTGTGGTGTTCATCAAAGCCCTGCGCGGCGGCGGCATGCCGCACGGCATCCAGGCTTTCCTGAAGTAATAACGGATCGTTTCCAAGAAGCAGATACGCCGCGCGCAGCCCTTCATTGAGCTGCGCGCGGAGTTGTTCAGGATACAGCCTGATCATCATTTACCCAGAGAGTTAGCAGCAGGAAGCGTGCCATCAACCGGTTTATCAACAATGTCAGATCCTTGTTTGGTTGACGCTGCAATACTTGGCAGTTTACGGATCAGCTGTTCCGCCGCCTTGTCATACATTTCGTTGATGATAATCTGCTGTTCGGCATCTTTTGCCAGCGCCGTCTGCGGGTTATCGAAGAACGAACGGTACACTTTCGTGCTGATCGGATAGATGTCTTTACCCGGGATCAGAACTGCCGCGTTGACCGTCAACACCATTTGATACTCTGCGGTACGGCCATCCTGGAAGATAGACGCAGTGTCTCTCGACAGACCACTTCCTGTCACACGCAGAGACGGTACATCCTGACGCAGCGTCTGTTTCTCAACAAGCTCAACGCCGTTCAGACGCAGCTGATTGCGAATTGCCCGGCTGAGTGGACCGTTCGGATCCCCGGAATCAAAGATCATGGTTTTCATCTGAGCAGGCACCGCCGTGGTATTGCGCAGGTGCCAGCCGCAGCCAGCGGTGACAAGCACCGCCAGAGATAAGAGTATTGTTGCCAGTTGTCGCACGTTTCCTCCCGCGCTTAGCCAACGACCAGATTCAGCAGTTTACCCGGTACGTAGATCACTTTACGTACGGTAACGCCCTCAAGATATTTAGCGACCAGTGGTTCCTGACCCGCGCGCTCGCGAACCTGTTCTTCGGTTGCATCGACCGCCACGGTAATTTTACCGCGGACTTTGCCGTTTACCTGGACCACGACCAGCGTGGTGTTTTCCACCATCGCGGCTTCGTCAGCCTGCGGCCACGGCGCGTTGTCGATATCGCCTTCGCCTTTCAGCTCCTGCCACAGGGTAAAGCTAACGTGCGGCGTGAACGGGTTCAGCATGCGAACGACGGCCAGCAGCGCTTCACGCATTAAGGCACGATCCTGCTCGCCGTCCTGCGGTGCTTTCGCCAGCTTGTTCATCAGTTCCATAATAGCCGCAATTGCGGTATTGAAGGTCTGACGACGACCAATATCATCGGTCACTTTCGCAATGGTTTTATGAACATCACGACGCAGCGCCTGCTGATCTTCAGTCAGGGCATCCGCGTTCAGCGCCGGGGCATCGCCCAGTGAAGTGTGCTCGTAAACCAGCTTCCAGACGCGTTTCAGGAAGCGGTTTGCGCCTTCAACGCCAGATTCCTGCCACTCCAGCGTCATGTCAGCCGGAGAGGCAAACATCATGAACAGACGCACGGTATCCGCACCATAACGCTCAACCATCACCTGCGGGTCGATACCGTTGTTTTTCGACTTGGACATTTTGCTCATGCCGGTGTAGACCAGCTCGTGACCTTCAGCGTCTTTCGCCTTCACGATACGGCCCTTCTCGTCGCGCTCAACGATCGCGTCAACCGGAGATACCCAGTTACGCTCGCCGTTCGCTCCGACGTAATAGAAGGCATCCGCCAGCACCATGCCCTGGCACAGCAGCTGTTTTGCAGGTTCGTCAGAGTTCACCATGCCCGCATCGCGCATCAGCTTGTGGAAGAAGCGGAAGTAGAGCAGGTGCATGATGGCGTGTTCGATACCACCGATGTAGATATCTACCGGCAGCCAGTAGTTCGCTGCTTTGGAATCCAGCATGCCGTCCTGATACTGCGGACAGGTGTAGCGAGCATAGTACCAGGACGACTCCATAAAGGTGTCAAAGGTGTCGGTTTCGCGCAGCGCGGGCTGACCGTTGACGGTGGTTTTTGCCCACTCAGGATCGGCTTTGATCGGGCTGGTGATACCGTCCATGACCACGTCTTCCGGCAGGATCACCGGCAGCTGATCTTCCGGCGTTGGCATCACGGTGCCATCTTCCAGCGTCACCATTGGAATTGGCGCACCCCAGTAACGCTGACGGGAAACGCCCCAGTCGCGCAAACGGAAGTTAACTTTACGCTCGCCCACGCCAAGGGAGGCCAGCTTGTCGGCGATAGCGTTGAAGCCCTCTTCGAAGCTCAGACCGTTGAACTCGCCGGAGTTGAACAAGGTCCCTTTTTCGGTCAGCGCTTGTTCGGACAGGTCTGGTTCAGAACCGTCAGCCGTCAGAATAACAGGCTTGATGGTCAGGCCATATTTAGTGGCAAATTCATAGTCGCGCTGGTCGTGACCCGGAACGGCCATCACGGCGCCTGTACCGTATTCCATCAGAACGAAGTTGGCGGCCCAGACAGGGATCGCTTCGCCCGTCAGCGGGTGAATGGCTTTAAAGCCGGTATCAACCCCTTTTTTCTCCATCGTTGCCATATCGGCTTCGGCCACTTTCGTGTTGCGGCACTCGTCGATGAAGGTAGCCAGTTCCGGATTGTTTTCTGCCGCTTTCTGCGCCAGCGGGTGACCTGCGGCCACGGCCAGGTAGGTCGCGCCCATGAAGGTGTCCGGACGGGTGGTGTAGACGGTCAGGGTCTGGTCGTAGTTCTCAACGTTGAAGGTAATTTCCACGCCTTCAGAACGGCCGATCCAGTTGCGCTGCATGGTCTTAACGGTATCTGGCCAGTGGTCCAGATTATCCAGATCGTTCAGCAGCTCATCAGCGTAAGCGGTGATTTTAATAAACCACTGCGGGATCTCTTTACGCTCTACTTTAGTATCACAGCGCCAGCAGCAGCCATCGATAACCTGTTCGTTCGCGAGAACGGTCTGGTCATTCGGGCACCAGTTAACGGCAGAGGTCTTCTTGTACACCAGGCCTTTTTTGTACAGCTCGGTGAAGAATTTCTGTTCCCAGCGGTAGTATTCCGGGGTACAGGTTGCCAGCTCGCGGCTCCAGTCATAGCCAAAGCCCAGCATTTTGAGCTGGTTTTTCATGTACGCGATGTTGTCGTACGTCCACGGTGCCGGCGCCGTATTGTTTTTGACCGCCGCGCCTTCCGCAGGCAGACCGAACGCATCCCAACCGATGGGTTGCAGAACGTTTTTGCCCAGCATGCGCTGGTAGCGCGCAATCACATCACCAATGGTGTAGTTACGCACGTGGCCCATGTGTAGTCGACCAGAAGGATAGGGAAGCATCGACAGGCAGTAATACTTCTCTTTGCTCTCGTCTTCGGTTACTTCAAAGGTGCGCTTCTCGTCCCAGTGTTGCTGGACTTTTGATTCTATCTCTTCCGGGCGGTATTGCTCTTGCATGGCAGCCAGTGGTCCTGTGTTCAATACAGCTACAAATGTAGCCAATGGATGTGGTAATTCAGATCCGCATAGCATAGCCCAAACGCCCGCGTCAAAACAGCCTTTCGCACAAATGCGCTTTGCAGGAATTTACCGGGTCTGTGCTTCACCTGACAAAGCGGCGCTGAAATAAGGTCTATTATTAGAAATAGTTACTTACCCGGGAGGCAAAATGATGAACAAGGTTGCTCAATTTTACCGCGAACTGGTGGCGACACTGACGGAACGGCTGCGTAACGGCGAGCGTGATATCGACGCGCTGGTGGAGCAGGCGCGTGCCCGCGTGTCGCAAACGGGTGAGTTAACGCGAACCGAAGTGGAAGAGGTGACCCGCGCCGTGCGTCGCGATCTGGAAGAGTTCGCGCGCAGCTACCAGGAAAGCCAGGAGGAGGTCACGGACAGCGTTTTCATGCGGGTGATCAAAGAGAGCCTGTGGCAGGAGCTGGCCGATATCACGGATAAAACGCAGCTGGAGTGGCGTGAAGTCTTTCAGGATTTAAACCACCACGGTGTGTACCACAGCGGTGAAGTGGTCGGGCTGGGAAATCTGGTGTGCGAGAATTGCCACTATCATATTGCAGTGTATACGCCGGAGGTCCTGTCGCTGTGTCCGAAATGCGGCCACGATCAGTTCCAGCGTCGGCCGTTTGAACCCTAGGTAAAAGCGCAGGTTTGCGCCCTCTCCCCGTGGGAGAGGGCATCAGGCCGCACTACGCATTATAGTAAGCCAGCCTCTCCGCCAGCAAATCCACAAACGCCTCACGGTCAATATCCACCATCACCGTGGTATTCGGCTTATTTCCCGTCAGCGAGTAGTAGTCCACCACCGTCATCCCCTGGGTGTATTTCCCCTGAGTTTCGACGCCAACCCACCTGTGGACCGTGGTAAACATCTCCGGCTTTAACAGCCAGGCAATGGTGCACGGATCGTGCAGCGGCGCACCGTGGAATCCCCATTTCTCGGCTTTGTGATACTCCATAAAGAAGTCGAGCAGCTCAGCCACGGTTGTCGCGACCGGATTGCCAACGGAGCGGAAGCGCTCAATGTCGTCTGCCATAATCTGCGCGCGATGCGTCACGTCCAGCCCTGCCATCACAACTGGCAGGCCCGACTGGAAGACGATTTCCGCTGCTTCCGGATCGACAAAAATGTTGAACTCTGCGGAAGGCGTCCAGTTTCCCAGGCCCATAGCCCCGCCCATGATGACGATACGAGCGATTTTGCTGTGCAGTTCAGGATGGCTGTTCAGCAGCAGCGCGACGTTGGTTTGCGGTCCCGTTGCCACCAGGGTGACGGGTTCCGCGCTCTCGCGCAGCACCTTTGCCATCAGCTCCACGGCGGTGCAGCTTTGCGGCGTGAAGCCAGGTTCCGGCAGCGCCGGACCGTCCAGCCCGCTTTCGCCATGCACGTTATCCGCAATAATTAATTCACGCATCAGGGGCTTGAGGGCGCCGCCGGCGACAGGAATATCCGTGCGCTTGAGCAGCGTCAGCATGCGCAAAACGTTACGCAGGGTTTTATCCGGCGTCTGGTTTCCGGCAGAAGAGGTGACGGCTTTGACGTCGAGCTCGGGGGAGGCAAGTGCAAGGACGAGCGCGATCGCGTCATCATGACCCGGGTCGCAATCGAAAATTATAGGTTGTGCCATAGCGTTCTCCATTCATAGCGTTATTTTGTGACAAGGTTAACGCTGCAATGGGGCACCGACGAGAAGAAGTGAGCGAAAGCGTGAGGCAGTGCGCAATCCGCAGATTGCGCACTGAGAAGGTTAGTGCAGGATTTTGGCGAGGAAATCTTTCGCACGTTCCGATTTCGGGTTGGCGAAGAATTCCTCTTTCGGGGAATCTTCAACAATTTTCCCTTCGTCCATGAAGATCACGCGGTTGGCCACCTTGCGGGCGAAGCCCATTTCGTGGGTCACCACCATCATGGTCATCCCTTCGTGCGCCAGTTCGACCATTACGTCCAGCACTTCGTTGATCATCTCCGGATCGAGCGCCGACGTGGGCTCATCAAACAGCATGGCAACCGGATCCATGCACAGCGCGCGGGCGATCGCCACACGCTGCTGTTGGCCGCCGGAAAGCTGCGCCGGGAACTTATCGGCATGCGCAGAGAGGCCAACGCGTTCCAGGAGCTTCAGGCCTTTCTCGCGCGACGCTTTTTTATCACGCTTGAGCACTTTCACCTGGGCCAGCGTCAGGTTCTCAATAATGGAGAGGTGAGGGAACAGCTCAAAATGCTGGAACACCATACCAACGTGAGAGCGAAGCTGGGCAAGATTGGTTTTCTTGTCGTTGACTTTGGTGCCGTTGACGACGATCTCACCCTGCTGGACCGGCTCCAGTCCGTTAACGGTTTTGATCAGCGTCGATTTACCGGAACCGGACGGTCCGCACACCACTACCACGTCGCCTTTTTTCACTTCGGTGGAGCAGTCGGTCAGCACCTGAAAGTGCCCATACCATTTCGAAACATTTTTCAGGGAAATCATTGTACCGTCCTTTTCTTCAGCCAGCTGACCAACAGCGACGCGCTTAAACTAATCACAAAATAGACCGCTCCCGCAAAGAGCACCATCTCAACCTGCGTACCATCACGCTCACCGATGGTGGACGCGGTACGGAAGAAGTCTGCCAGGCTCAGCACGTAGACCAGGGACGTATCTTGGAACAGCACAATTCCCTGGGTCAGCAGGAGCGGAACCATGGCGCGAAACGCCTGCGGCAGAATAATGAGCTGCATGGACTGCCAGTGCGTCATCCCCAGCGCCAGCGCGGCGCTGGATTGCCCGCGGGAGATACTCTGAATGCCTGCACGGATAATCTCCGAGTAGTAAGCGGCCTCAAACATTGAGAACGCCACCATCGCCGAGATCAGACGGATATCGGTTTTTGGCGACAGCCCCAGCACGTTTTGCAGGAAGCCGGGCACGATCAGGTAAAACCACAGCAGCACCATTACCAGCGGGATGGAACGGAACACGTTAACGTAGGCGGTCGCAAACCAGGCGAGCGGCTTAAAGCTCGACAGGCGCATGACGGCCAGCAGGGTGCCCCAGACGATACCGACGATAATGGCAATGACGGTGATTTTTAAGGTAATCATCAGTCCATCAAGCAGGTAAGGCATGGATGGAACGATAGAACTCCAGTCAAATTCGTACATTATTTGCCCCCCATGTTGCCCGGCAGGCGAATTTTGCGTTCAACCAGGTTCATCACCAGCATGATGAAAGCGTTAATCAGAACGTAGGCGAGCGTGATCGCGGTGAAGGATTCCCACGCGTGAGCGGAGTAATCCAGCAGCTTGCCCGCCTGCGCGGCCATATCGACCAGGCCGATGGTCGAGGCGATGGCCGAGTTTTTCACCAGGTTCATCATCTCGGAGGTCATCGGCGGAACGATGACGCGGTAGGCGTTAGGCAGCAGCACGTAGCGGTAGGTCTGTGGCAGGGTTAACCCCATCGCCAGACCCGCATTTTTTTGTCCGCGGGGTAATGACTGAATGGCGGCACGCACCTGCTCACAAACGCGCGCAGCGGTAAACAGCCCCAGACACATCATGGAGGAGACAAAGAACTGCACATTCGGATCCAGTTCCGACTTGAACCACATGCCAATATTTTCCGGCAGCAGTTCCGGGATAACCAGATACCAGGTAAAGAATTGCACGATCAGCGGAACGTTACGGAACAGTTCCACGTACAGGGTGCCGAGTGTTGAAAGAAAACGGTTAGGGACGGTGCGCAGAATACCGAACAGAGAACCGACAAGAAACGCGATGATCCACGCCGTTATCGATAATGCCACGGTGACCTGAAAGCCGCTCCACAGCCAGCCAAGATAGGTGGTGTTGCCGAACGGGGCTTGTTGCAGGAATATGCCCCAGTTCCAGTCGATTGACATAATAAACTCCAGAAAAAAAAGGGTAGCAGCGCTACCCTCGAAGATTGGTGAGAAGCTCATTTTTCGCGCTGAGTGGGGAACGACCACTCAACGTATAGTCTGTCCATGCTTCCCGACAATCGAGAGGGCAGGAGATCCCGCCCCTGTTGTTCTAATTAGTTAAGAGCCTTGTCATTTGGAGATTTGAACAGCGCTTTCATGTCGTCTGACAGTTCAAAATTCATGTTCAGGTTTTTTGGTGGAATCGGGTTCTTGAACCATTTGTCGAACCATTTTTCCGCTTCGCCTGAGGTCTGCACCTGGGCGATGGTGTCATCGATCAGCTTTTTGAACTGCGGATCGTCTTTACGCAGCATACAGCCGTAGGCTTCTTTCGACTGCGCGGTACCGACGATATCCCAGTTGTCTGGTTTCTTCGCTTTCGCACGCTCGCCTGCCAGCAGGGCGTCGTCCATCATAAACGCGACGGCACGACCGCTTTCCAGGGTACGGAAGGAGTCGCCATGGTCTTTCGCGCTGATGATGCGCATATCCATTTTCTTCTCGTCGTTCAGCTTGTGCAGCAGCACTTCAGACGTGGTCCCGGAGGTGACAACGACCGCTTTCCCTTTCAGGTCAGCGAAGTCTTTGATCTCACCGCCTTTCTTCGTCAGCAGGCGGGTGCCCACAACAAAGATGGTGTCGGAGAAGGCAGCCTGCTTCTGACGCTCGAGGTTGTTGGTGGTGGAGCCACACTCGAAGTCAAAGGTGCCGTTTTGCAGCAGCGGAATACGGTTCTGTGAAGTGATGGGGATCAGCTTCACCTGCAGGTCAGGTTTGTTCAGCTTTTTCTTCACAGCTTCAACGATGGCGTTGGAGTAATCCTGTGAATAGCCCACGACTTTTTGCGTGTTGTCGTAGTAAGAGAACGGGACAGAAGATTCACGGTGGCCGACCACGATAACGCCGTTTTTGGCAATCTTGTCGAGAGTGCTGCCTGCTGCCGGAGCGTCTTCAGCGTGAACCACGCCTGCGGACATCCCCATAACCAGCATTGCTGTGGCCAGTTTACGTAATTGCATACCCAACTCCTTTTTTATCAGCGCCAGCGACGCATTGATACCCATTGTGATGTTGTTATATCTCGCGCAATGCGAGTGCAGTGTTATGCAAGCTTGTTAACATTTAGTCTGGCTTAATGTAAAGATTTTGCTGCGTTATTGTTTATTTTTGCGAAGCACGCCGCACCATTCAGAGGCAAATATCTCCCGTTGCACCGTTTCGGTGCTACCGATGATCTACGCTGGTGCGACAAAGTTGCACATTAAGCCAAACTGCGTTTACCTGAATAAACAAAGCAATAGGCGTGCCAGAATTGAAGTCTGGAGAGAATTGTCGGGTGGCGCTAACGCTTACCCGACCTACAAAAGCGAAACAGTAGGCCGGGTAAGCGTTAGCGCCACCCGGCAGGAAGAGGAGGGATTATCGACGACGCTGGCGCAGGCTCATCAGCACCGCGCCAAAGCCGAACAGCGCGGTCAGGATCCACAGCGGCCAGTTGCCGGTGCGGGCGTACGGCGTCAGCCCGGTGGTAGGAGTGACGTTGGTGGTCAGCACTTCTCGGGTGAACTGTGGGATCATGGCCTGGATTTCACCCTGCGGACCAATCACGGCGGTGATGCCGTTGTTGGTGCTGCGCAGCAGCGGACGGGCCAGCTCCAGGGAGCGCATGCGTGCCATCTGGAAGTGCTGCCACGGGCCGATTGATTTACCAAACCAGGCATCGTTAGAGATGGTCAGCAAATAGTCCGTATCCGGGCGGAAGTTATCGCGCACCTGCTCGCCTAAGATAATTTCGTAGCAGATGGCCGCCGTCAGGGCTGCGCCGTGCGCATGCAGCTGAGGCTGAACGTACGGTCCGCGGCTGAAGGAGGACATCGGCAGATCGAAGAACGGGGCCAGCGGGCGAAGAATTGACTCCAGCGGCACAAATTCACCAAACGGCACCAGGTGGTTCTTGTTGTACCGGTCAGTGGAGTGGTAGCTGTATTCGCTGTCTTTGCCGAGCGTAATGATGGTGTTGTAGGTGTCGTAGCGGTTCTGCTGATTCAGACGCGCATCGACAATCCCGGTGATCAGCGTACTGCCACGCGAGAGCAGCAGGTCGTTCATCATGTTGAGGAACGGCTGCTGGTTGATCTCCAGATCGGGAATAGCAGACTCCGGCCAGATAATCAGCTGCGATTTACCCATCACCTTTTCGGTGGCGTTGGCGTAGATCTTCAGCGTATTCAGCAGTTCTTTCTCGTCCCACTTCATCGACTGCGGGATATTCCCCTGCACCATGGAGACCTGCATGGCGCGCGCGGGCTCCGGCGTGAACCACTGGATATAGCGCAGCGGGAAGGGCAGGGCGAACAGCACCAGCGCCACAGCCAGCGGTTTCCAGCATCGTGAAACCAGCGCTAATACCAGCAGGCCGCTAACGACCATCAGCAGGAAGTTAATGGCCTCAACGCCCATGACCGGCGCCAGGCCTTTCAGCGGGCCGTCAATCTGACTGTAGCCGAACTGCAGCCACGGGAAGCCGGTCAGCACCCAGCCGCGCAGGAATTCCGTGATCTGCCAGACCACCGGCGCGGCAATGGCAACGCGCAGCCAGGTGGTTTTGGGCCACAGGCGAGAAAGGATGCCGGCGAACAGACCGGTATAGAGCGAGAGATACGCGGCGAGCAGTACCACCAGGAAGACGTTTACCGGGCCCGGCATACCGCCAAACTGGGCGATGCTGACGTAGACCCAGTTAATCCCTGAGCCAAACAGCCCCAGTCCCCAGAAGTAGCCGATAGCGGCAGCCTGCACCGGACGACGATTCAGGGTCAAACCCTGAAGCCCCATCAGGGAGAGAATGGCCGCAGGCCAGATGTCGTAAGGAGAAAAAGCCAGCGTACCGCTGGCTCCGAGTAACAGCGCCAGCAGCAAACGGACGCGCTGGCGTTCAAGCAATGGGGCAAATGCCATTTACATTAATCTTCCAGTTTTGGCACCGGTGAGTCGTCCGGCGTTCTGACGTGAACCTGTATAATACGTCGGCTGTCGGCCATGGCTACTTTGAACTGGTAACCGTCGATGTCAACGGTCTCTCCGCGCGCCGGGAGGTGGCCAAAGGCCTGCATCACCAGCCCGCCAATGGTATCGACCTCTTCATCGCTGAAGTGGGTCCCGAAGGCGTCGTTGAAGTCCTCAATGGAGGCCAGCGCCCGCACGGTCCAGGTGTGGCGGCTGAGCTGACGGAAGTCGATATCCTCTTCTTCGTCGTACTCATCTTCGATTTCGCCCACGATCAGCTCAAGGATATCCTCGATCGTGACCAGACCGGAGACGCCACCAAATTCATCAATAACAATCGCCATGTGGTAACGCTGAGAGCGAAACTCTTTCAGCATCCGATCCACACGTTTACTTTCCGGCACAACCACGGCCTGGCGTAACACTTTTTCCATGCTGAAGGCTTCGGCATCGCTGCGCATAAACGGCAGCAGATCTTTCGCCATCAAAATCCCTTCGATGTGATCTTTGTCTTCGCTGATGACCGGGAAACGCGAGTGGGCGGATTCGATGATGACATCGAGACACTCGTCCAGCGTCTGGTTACGTTTCAGGGTGATCATCTGCGAGCGGGGAATCATGATATCGCGAACGCGCTGGTCGGCGATGTCCATAACCCCTTCGAGCATTTCGCGCGTATCTTCGTCGATAAGGTCGTTTTGCCCGGAATCACGAATCAGCTCCAGCAGTTCATCACGGTTTTTCGGTTCGCCGTGGAAAAGCTGGTTCAGAATGAGGGAGAAAAATCCCTTTTTACTGGTTGTCGTGTCGCTACTGTGTGAATTGTCGTCGCTCATGGCGTTTGTTAAGGGTTCTCTTGTTAGTTCAATGTTTACCGCCACGCGATGTCCTTTCGTGGCGGCAGGGGAGTCAGTCCGGTGACTGACTATTCTTTCTCGGCAATGTACGGATCCTCATAGCCCAGAGCAAGCATTATCTCTGTCTCGAGGGACTCCATCTCTTCCGCTTCGTCGTCTTCAATATGATCGTAGCCGAGCAGATGCAGGCTGCCGTGTACCACCATGTGCGCCCAGTGGGCTTCAAGGGGTTTCTGCTGCTCTTTGGCTTCCTGTTCAACCACCTGGCGGCAGATGATCAGATCGCCCAACAGCGGCATCTCGATGCCCGGCGGGGCTTCGAACGGGAAAGAGAGCACGTTGGTCGGCTTATCTTTCCCGCGATAGGTCAGGTTAAGCTCATGGCTTTCTGCTTCATCCACCAGGCGAATCGTGACTTCTGATTCTTCCTGAAACTGCGGGATAACGGCATCCAGCCATTTCTGAAACTGTGCCTCATCTGGCATGCCGGAATTGTCTTCACAGGCCAGCTGTAAATCGAGGATCACCTGACTCATTTCTGTTCTTGCTCCTGCGCTTCGCGCTTACGTTCTGCGGCCAGTTCGGCCTTACGCTTCTGATCTGCCTCTTCCCAGGCTTCATAAGCGTTAACGATACGCGCGACCACCGGGTGGCGTACCACGTCTTCACTGTGGAAGAAGTTAAAGCTGATTTCATCGACCTCGGCCAGCACTTCGATGGCGTGGCGCAGGCCCGATTTGGTGCTGCGCGGCAGATCGATCTGCGTGACGTCGCCGGTAATCACCGCTTTCGAGTTAAAGCCAATACGCGTCAGGAACATTTTCATCTGTTCGATGGTGGTGTTCTGGCTCTCATCGAGAATGATGAACGCATCGTTCAGCGTACGGCCGCGCATGTAGGCGAGCGGGGCCACTTCGATCACGTTACGCTCAATGAGCTTCTCGACCTTCTCAAAGCCCAGCATTTCGAACAGCGCATCGTATAAAGGACGGAGATACGGGTCGACCTTCTGGCTCAGATCGCCAGGCAGGAAGCCCAGTTTTTCACCGGCTTCAACGGCAGGGCGGGTCAGCAGGATACGCCGGATTTCCTGACGCTCCAGCGCATCGACCGCCGCGGCAACGGCCAGATAGGTTTTACCCGTACCCGCCGGCCCCACGCCGAAGGTGATGTCGTGGTCGAGAATATTGGCGATATACTGCGCCTGGTTTGGCGTACGCGGCTTGATGACGCCACGCTTGGTCTTAATGTTGATTGCCTTGCCATAGTCCGGCACGCTCTCCGCGCTCTGCTCAAGCACGCGCGCCTCTTTAATGGCGAGGTGAATCTGCTCCGGTTCGATATCCTGAATTTCGCCGCGCATGGGGGAGGTGTCGACATACAGGCTACGCAGAATGTCCGCAGCGGCGTTGACGCAGATAGGGCGTCCGGTGAGTTTGAAATGATTATCGCGACGATTGATTTCGATACCCAGACGTCGCTCCAGTTGTTTGATGTTGTCATCAAACGGCCCGCACAGGCTCAGCAGGCGAGCGTTGTCTGCTGGCTCAAGGCTAATTTCACGCGTATCTATGTTCAAACTGTTCCTCTTTGATTGATTAACTGACCCGCTGCCACACGGCGGAATAAAACGGTCATTACCGAAATTATTCACGCCACAGAATAAAGGCGCAAGCGTTGCGGAAGATATTGGGGGCGATGAGAGGAAATACAAGGCCTGCCAAAGCGGCAGGCCTGAAGGATTATGGCTGGTAAATCCCAACGCCAGAATCGTTTTCTTTGCGGGTACGCGAGATCACGGATTCCGGTGACTCTGCGATACGCAGGCCCATTTCGTCTTCGGTGCGGACCACTTTCGCGCGCAGCGAGTTGGTCAGCACCTCGACAATCTCGACGTCCACAAACTTACCGATCATATCCGGGGTGCCTTCAAAGTTCACCACGCGGTTATTTTCCGTACGACCGGAGAGTTCCATAATGCTCTTGCGGGAAGTGCCTTCCACCAGAATGCGCTGTACGGTACCGAGCATGCGGCGGCTCCAGGCGTTAGCCTGCTGGTTGATGCGCTCCTGAAGAATATACAGACGCTGCTTTTTCTCTTCTTCCGGTACATCGTCAACCATATCGGCCGCCGGTGTTCCTGGACGTGCAGAGAAGATGAAGCTGTAGCTGACGTCAAAGTTCACTTCGCCGATGAGCTTCATGGTGCGCTCGAAGTCTTCTGCGGTTTCGCCAGGGAAGCCGACGATAAAGTCGGAGCTAATCTGGATATCCGGACGTGCTTCACGCAGCTTGCGGATGGTGGATTTGTACTCCAACACCGTATGGGGGCGGCCCATCAGGTTCAGCACGCGGTCAGAGCCACACTGAATCGGCAGGTGCAGGAAGCTCACCAGCTCTGGCGTATCGCGATAAACGTCAATGATGTCATCGGTAAATTCCATCGGATGGCTGGTGGTAAAGCGAATGCGGTCGATGCCGTCAATCGCGGCCACCAGACGCAGCAGCTCAGCAAAGCTGCCGGTCGTGCCGTCGTAGTTCTCACCGCGCCAGGCGTTAACATTCTGGCCCAGCAGGTTCACTTCGCGCACACCCTGCGCGGCAAGCTGCGCGATTTCAAACAGAATGTCATCTGCCGGGCGGCTGACCTCTTCACCACGGGTGTACGGCACCACGCAGTACGTGCAGTATTTGTTGCAGCCTTCCATGATGGAGACGAAGGCGGTCGGGCCATCGGCACGCGGCTCCGGCAGACGGTCAAATTTTTCGATTTCCGGGAAGCTGACGTCAACGACCGGGCTACGGTTGCCACGAACCTGATTGATCATCTCAGGCAGACGGTGCAGGGTCTGAGGGCCAAAGACAATGTCCACATACGGGGCTCTCTGGCGGATCAGCTTGCCTTCCTGCGACGCGACGCAGCCGCCCACGCCGATGATCAGGTCCGGATTTTTTCGTTTGAGAAGTTTCCAGCGGCCTAACACGTGAAAGACTTTTTCCTGCGCTTTTTCACGAATTGAACAGGTGTTCAGCAGCAGCACATCGGCTTCTTTCGCATTTTCAGTCAGCTGGTATCCGTGGGTGGTATCCAGCAGATCGGCCATCTTGGATGAATCGTATTCGTTCATCTGACAGCCCCAGGTTTTTATATGGAGTTTTTTAGTCATCGACTTGCTCAGCTCAGGATTGCAAGCCGCGTATTGTAATGCTTTGGTGGGGTTGTGACCAGTATGAAGGTTATGTGTCTCAGGACCGCAAAAATCCGGTAAACTTAAGGGATTCTCCAATAAGGAAAATTGACCATGACACTCCAACACACCGAAGTTGCCGTTGTCGGCGGCGGTATGGTCGGCGGCGCGCTGGCGCTGGGGCTGGCGCAGCAGGGATTTGAGGTAACGGTAATCGAACAGGCGGCTCCGCCAGCCTACGATCCCGCCAGCAAACCGGACGTGCGCATTTCTGCGATCAGCGCGGCATCCGTCGATCTGCTGCGCGGGCTGGGCGTCTGGGAGGCAGTGCAGGCGATGCGCGCGCACCCTTACAGCCGCCTCGAAACCTGGGAGTGGGAAAATGCCCACGTCGCGTTTGATGCCGCTGAGCTAAAGCTGCCGCGCCTGGGCTATATGGTGGAAAACAACGTGCTCCAGCGGGCGCTCTGGCAGGCGCTGGAGGCGCATCCGAAGGTGACGCTGCGCGTGCCAGCGTCGCTTAAGGCGCTGCATCCTCACGAGCGTGGCTATCTACTGACGCTCGACAACGGCGATGAGCTGGCCGTGAAGCTGGTCATCGGGGCGGACGGCGCTAACTCGCAGGTCAGACAGATGGCGGGGATCGGGGTTCATGCCTGGCAGTATGAACAGTCCTGTATGCTGATTACCGCCGAGTGTGAGAATGGGCCGGGCGAAAGCACCTGGCAGCACTTTACGCCGAACGGCCCGCATGCCTTTTTACCGCTGTTTGATAACTGGGCGTCGCTGGTGTGGTACGACAAACCGGCGCGCATTCGTCAGCTGCAGGGGATGAACATGGAACAGCTGCAGCGCGAGATCCTGCTGCACTTCCCGAGCCGTCTGGGGCACGTCACGCCGGTCGCCGCCGGGGCGTTCCCACTCACGCGTCGTCATGCGTTGCAGTATGCCCGCGCAGGCTTAGCGCTGGTGGGGGATGCGGCACACACCATTCATCCGCTGGCTGGGCAGGGCGTGAACCTGGGGTATCGTGACGTCGATGCCTTACTGGATGTCCTGGGCAGCGCCCGCGGACACGCGGAAAACTGGGCCAGCCATCAGGTGCTAAAGCGTTATCAGACGCGACGTATGGCGGATAACTTCATCATGCAGTCGGGGATGGATCTGTTCTATGCGGGGTTCAGCAATGACGTAGCGCCAGTGCGTATTCTGCGTAATATAGGCCTGATGGCCGCGGAACGTTCCGGTGGCCTGAAGCGTCAGGCCCTGAAGTACGCTCTCGGACTCTAAACTTTTTTCCCTCTCCCCGTGGGAGAGGGCCAGGGTGAGGGCATCAGGCCGCACAATTCTGTACAAAAACAAAAAAGCCCGCAGAGCGGGCTATTTTGTTTTAAGTGGCTGGGGTGCAGGGATTCGAACCCCGGAATGCTGGTATCAGAAACCAGAGCCTTACCGCTTGGCGACACCCCAATTGCGTTAAACAAGCTGCTTAACGACTTTATAAATTGGCTGGGGTACGAGGATTCGAACCTCGGAATGCCGGAATCAGAATCCGGTGCCTTACCGCTTGGCGATACCCCAACAATTTTTTCTCATTACCGAAATCGATCGATAATCTCAATTTGGTGGCTACGACGGGATTCGAACCTGTGACCCCATCATTATGAGTGATGTGCTCTAACCAACTGAGCTACGTAGCCAGTACTGCAATCTTCGATGGCTGGGGTACCTGGATTCGAACCAGGGAATGCCGGTATCAAAAACCGGTGCCTTACCGCTTGGCGATACCCCAATACCGCGGAGAACCGCAAAATCGAAGAAATATGGCTGGGGTACCTGGATTCGAACCAGGGAATGCCGGTATCAAAAACCGGTGCCTTACCGCTTGGCGATACCCCATCCGTGCAACGCTTACCCGGGAATGGTGCGGGAGGCGAGACTTGAACTCGCACACCTTGCGGCGCCAGAACCTAAATCTGGTGCGTCTACCAATTTCGCCACTCCCGCAAAAAAAGATGGTGGCTACGACGGGATTCGAACCTGTGACCCCATCATTATGAGTGATGTGCTCTAACCAACTGAGCTACGTAGCCATCTTTTTTTCGCGTTACCTTATCGGCGTTGCGGGGCGCATTATGCGTATAGACCCTTGCAGCGTCAACACCTTTTTCAACGAAAATAGCCGGAATGTGACTGTTTGGTTAGGTTGCGAACAGCGTGACCGAATATTCGGCAATTATTGGTTATTAATCGGTTTTAGCTGTGCAAAAGCGGGGCAAAAAAAATCAGGCCCCGCAGGGCCTGATGATGAAATGCGTGATTATTTGTAGGCTGACTGGTGAACGCCTACCGCACGTCCTGACGGATCGTTCATGGATTTGAACGATTCATCCCATTCAATCGCTTTGGCAGACGAGCAGGCGACGGATGGACCACCCGGCACACACTCTGCAGCGCTCGGTACCGGGAACAGTTCTTCAAAAATTTCACGGTAGAGGTACGCTTCTTTCGAGCCCGGCGTGTTGTACGGGAAGCGGAAGCTTGCGGTTTCCAGCTGTTGGTCAGAAACCTGTTTCGCCGCCACCTCTTTCAGGGTGTCGATCCAGCTGTAGCCTACGCCATCGGAGAACTGCTCTTTCTGACGCCATGCTACGCTCGCCGGCAGGTAGGATTCAAAACATTCACGCAGGATATGTTTTTCCATTTTACCGTTGCCGCACATTTTATCCTGCGGGTTGATGCGCATCGCCACGTCGAGGAATTTCTTATCCAGGAACGGTACACGCGCTTCGACACCCCATGCCGACATCGCTTTGTTGGCACGCGCGCAGTCAAACATATGCAGCGCCTGGAGTTTACGCACGGTCTCTTCGTGCAGCTCTTTGGCATTTGGCGCTTTGTGGAAGTACAGGTAGCCGCCAAACACTTCGTCAGAACCTTCACCGGAGAGCACCATTTTGATGCCCATCGCCTTGATCTTACGCGACATCAGGTACATCGGCGTGGAGGCGCGAATTGTCGTAACGTCATAGGTTTCAATGTGATAGATCACATCGCGGATCGCATCCAGGCCTTCCTGCACGGTGAAGTGAATTTCATGGTGCACGGTGCCGAGGTGGTTTGCCACTTCCTGCGCGGCTTTCAGATCCGGCGCGCCTTCCAGGCCCACGGCAAAGGAGTGCAGCTGTGGCCACCAGGCTTCTGAGCGCTCCTGATCTTCCACGCGACGAGCCGCAAATTTCTTGGTGATCGCGGAGATCACGGAGGAGTCCAGACCGCCGGAGAGCAGCACGCCGTAAGGTACGTCTGACATCAGGTGGCTTTTCACGGAATCTTCCAGCGCCTGACGCAGCTCGGCTTTGTCCGTCACGTTGTCTTTTACCGCGTCGTAGTCGAACCAGTCGCGCTGGTAGTACGGACGGATCTCGCCGTCTTTACTCCACAGGTAGCTGCCTGCCGGGAACTCTTTGATGGTGCGGCAGACCGGCACCAGGGCTTTCATTTCAGACGCAACGTAGAAGTTGCCGTGTTCATCGTGGCCCATGTACAGCGGGATAATACCGATGTGGTCGCGGCCAATCAGGTAGGCGTCTTTTTCGCTGTCGTACAGGGCGAAGGCAAACATACCCTGCAGGTCGTCCAGAAACTCGGGACCTTTCTCCTGATACAGCGCCAGGATCACTTCACAGTCGGACCCGGTCTGGAACGCGTAGCGGTCGCCGTACTCGGCGCGCAGCGCCTGGTGGTTATAGATCTCACCGTTGACAGCCAGCGCGTGCGTTTTTTTCTCGTTATACAGCGGCTGTGCACCGGCGTTGACGTCAACAATAGACAGACGTTCGTGAGCCAGAATTGCTTTGTCACTGGCGTAAACGCCTGACCAGTCCGGGCCGCGATGGCGCATCAGGCGGGACAGTTCGAGTGCCTTTTTACGCAGTTCGCCCGCGTCAGTTTTAATATCCAGTACGCCAAAAATTGAACACATAACCTTCTCCGTTAACCCTGTTGCTTTGTAATGTTGCTTGCTTATGAAAATGCCGCAAAGGGGCAGGGCGCGCAAGCGTTTTACGGGCGAAAACGGAAATAGTGCAATGGTGGTTGCAGATCGGTGAAAAACGCGTATGTCATGAGCGCTTTTATTGAGGATTATGCAATGAAAGTGCTTTTTCGTTAGATGTAGTTATGTTTTGCAGGTGAGAAAATAAAAAACCACGCCCTGAGGCGTGGTTTGGTATCAGATGATGTCAATTTCATCGACGGAGGGGTAAATCCAGCTTGGGCGGAACGGCATTGAGTCAATGTCATCAAGCTGAGAGACCCCAGAGAGCACCAGAATCGTCTCCAGACCGGCCTGGAAACCGGCCAGAATATCGGTGCGCAGGTTGTCGCCGACAATCACGGTCTCTTCAGAGTGGGCCTGCATCTTGTTGAGCGCGGCGCGAATGATCCACGGGCTGGGCTTGCCGACATAGAACGGCTTGCGCCCGGAGATCTTCTCGATACCGGCACACAGCGCGCCGCAGGCCGGATAAAAACCGCGACCGTGGGTATCCGGGTTGGTCGCAATAAAGCGCGCGCCGTTAGCCACAAAGAAGGATGCCTTATGCATCATCTCCCAGTTGTAGGAACGCGTTTCACCTACAATCACAAAGTCCGGGTTGACGTCGGTGATGGTAAAGCCCGCTTTATACAGCTCATGGATCAGCGCGCCTTCACCGACCACATAGGCTTTTTTTCCTTCCTGACGCTTCAGAAAATCCGCCGTGGCCATCGCCGAGGTATAAAACACGCTGTCCGGGACGTCGACCCCCGCCGTGGCAAAGCGGTTTGCCAGATCCTGACCGGTCTGAGAAGGGTAGTTCGTGAGAAGAACCAGAGGCATTCCTTTGTCGATGATGCGGTGAAGAAACTCCGCAGCACCCGGCACGGCAACGTTGTCGTGCATCAGCACGCCGTCGATATCACAAATTACATTCTTAATGGTCATGGACAGTCCGACATCAAAAAAAGAAGGCGTTACTATAAGGTCCGATCAACTTTCCAGCAAATGCTGCAGCAGAATTCCGTTGAGCATGGCGCGTTTGACCAGCGCGAACGCGCCAATCGCCGAACGATGGTCAAGCTTTGAACGAACCACCGGAAGATTCTGGCGGAATGCTTTCAGCGCCTGGGTGTTAATACAGCCTTCAATCGCGGGGAGCAGCACCTTTTCCGCCTCCACAATTTCACCGGCGATCACCACTTTTTGTGGGTTAAACAGGTTAATGGCGATGGCGATGGTTTTCCCCAGATGGCGCCCCACCTGCTCGATCACTTCACAGGCCAGCGCGTCGCCTTTATTGGCGGCTTTGCAGATGGTGCCTATCTTGCAGTCGTCCAGCGTGACGCGGCTTTGGTACCCCTGTTCAAGCAGATGGCGAACGCGCTGCTCGATGGCGGTGTTGGCGGCAATGGTTTCAAGGCAGCCAAAGTTGCCGCAGTGGCAGCGCTCCCCGAGCGGTTCAACCTGAATGTGGCCGATCTCACCGACGTTACCGTTGCGACCGATAAAAATTCGGCCGTTAGAGATAATGCCTGCGCCCGTACCGCGGTGAACGCGCACCAGAATAGAGTCTTCACAGTCCTGGCTCGCACCAAAGTAGTGCTCTGCCAGCGCCAGAGAGCGAATATCGTGGCCCACAAAGCAGGTCACTTTAAAGCGCTTTTCCAGCGCGTCGACCAGCCCCCAGTTTTCAACCTGAATGTGCGGCATATAGCGGATCACGCCGCTTTCCGGGTCGACCAGACCGGGCAGAATCACCGAGATGGCGATGAGTTCGCGGATCTTGCGCTGACAGCTTTCAATAAACTGCGCGATGGTATTCAGCAGCGCATGCTCCAGCGTCTCCTGGGTGCGTTCCGGAAGGGGATAGTGCTCTTCCGCAATGGCTTTACTGCTCAGATCGTACAGCGTGAGCGTGGTGTCATGACGGCCCAGACGGACGCCAATTGCCTGAAAATTGCGGGTTTCGGTAATAATGGAGATAGCGCGGCGGCCCCCGGTGGAGGCCTGCTGATCGACTTCTTTGATCAAACCGCGCTCAATGAGCTGGCGGGTAATTTTTGTCACGCTGGCGGGAGCAAGCTGGCTTTGTTCGGCTATCTGAATACGTGAGATTGGCCCGTGTTGGTCAATCAGGCGATATACCGCCGCGCTGTTAAGCTGTTTAACGAGATCGACATTACCGATTTGAGCTTGTCCGCCAGGTGTCATACTTTTACTTACTCAGTGACGACCTCGTTACCATTAACGATGGTCTTAATAATTTTATAATCGTGTGTGAATGCCGTCAGGTTTGCAACCATACCTGGTGCAATTCCGCCAAGCTGTTTATCCACGCCGATAGCGCGCGCAGGATAAAGGGTGGCCATGCGCAGGACTTCATCAAGCGCAATCCCGCAATGCTCAACCAGGTTACGCACCCCTTCAATCATGGTCAAAGAGGAACCGCTCAGCGTACCGTTTTCATCCACACACAGTCCATTGCGGTAGTATATTGTTTTACCGGCAAAAATGAACTGCTCAATATTTGCACCTGCCGGTGCGGTAGCGTCCGTTACCAGGCAGAGCTTGTCACCTTTCAGCCGCTTGGCGTTGCGAATGTTGGTGTAATCAACGTGTAAGCCGTCCGCGATAATGCCGCAGTAAACGTCTGGCTCATCCAGAATCGCGCCAACCAGACCCGGTTCACGACCTGTGATGTATGGCATGGCGTTATACAGGTGCGTCGCAAAGGTAATGCCCGCACGGAAACCGGCTTTCGCTTCTTTCAGCGTGGCATTTGAGTGGCCCGCTGAAACCACAATTCCGGCGGCGGCCAGCTTGCTGATGACGTCCGTGCCGGTCATTTCCGGTGCCAGCGTCACCTTGGTGATCACATCGGCGTTGGCACACATGTAGTCAACCAGCTCCGCATCAGGTTTACGCACGTAGTCCGGGTTATGCGTTCCTTTCTTGACCATGTTCAGCCATGGCCCTTCCAGGTGCAGACCGAGCGCCTGATTCGGATGTTTGGCCAGGTATTCGCGCATCACGCGGATACCCTGCTTCATCAGGTCATCACTGCTGGTGATGAGCGTTGGCAGATAGCTGGTGCAGCCCGATTTCTCGTTTGCTTTCTGCATGATCTCCAGCGTTTCGACCGTTACCGCATCGGCGGTATCATTGAATTGCACACCGCCGCAGCCGTTGAGCTGTACGTCGATGAAACCGGGGGAGATTACTGCTCCATTGAGTGAGCGCTGTTCAATCTCCGGCGGCAGTTCTGCCAGCGGGCAAACACGTTCAATCAGGCCATTCGCGATAACAATCGCGTGGTCATCCAGAATTTCATGGCCGGTATAAATCCGACCGTGGGTTAAAGCGTACATAACGACCCCCGGTTAAAAAAAGCGGCCGCCTCTTGAGAAAGAGGCGGTTATTCAATTACAGACCTTTGATGTTCTCGGCTTCTAACTCGTTGAAGTATTTCAGCGTTTTAACCTTCAGCTCCATCGTGGACGGTTCGTCACAGACGATGACGGATTTAGGATGCAGCTGCAGACAGCTGATGGTCCACATATGGTTAACGTTGCCTTCAACAGCAGCCTGGAGCGCCTGCGCTTTCACGCCGCCCAGCACCAGAATCATCACTTCTTCAGCATCCAGCAGGGTGCCTACGCCTACGGTCAGGGCGTATTTTGGAACCTGGTTAACGTCACCGTCAAAGAAGCGGGAGTTCGCCACGCGCGTGTCATGGGTCAGCGTTTTAATACGGGTACGGGAAGCCAGAGAGGACGCCGGTTCGTTAAACGCGATATGACCATCATTACCTACACCACCCATGAACAGGTGGATTTTACCGTAGGAACGGATTTTTTCTTCATACTGACGGCATTCTGCGTCAATATCCGGCGCGTTTCCATTCAGCAGGTTAATATTTTCAGCTGGGATATCAACGTGATCAAAGAAATTGCGGTGCATAAAGCTATGGTAGCTTTCCGGGTGGTCTTTCGGTAAGCCAACGTATTCATCCATATTGAAGGTCACAACATGTTTGAAGCTAACCTGGCCTGCTTTATGCATCTCAACCAGCGCCTTGTAAGCGGTCAGCGGTGTGCCGCCGGTTGGAAGGCCCAGAACGAAAGGACGATCGGCGGTCGGTTTGAACGCGTTAATGCGGTTTACGATATGGCGAGCGGCCCATTTACCAACTTGTTCTGCAGTTGCCAGGGGAATCAGTCTCATTGTTCACCTCAAAGTTTAAGTAGAAGAGTGGGCGGATGGCTTCGGAACCTGATACTAAAGCGTAACCTGGAAACTTTCAGGCCGGATCAATCCGTCTTGATTTTTTGAATGATAAAATAAGTTTTCACTGTTAGCCAGTGTAAGGGAGGGCTGAATACGATATTTGGTGACAAAAATCACAAAAAATAGGTGTTTAATTTGCGATACGAATTAATTTTTCACACACTCAGACTGCCAGTGAATTATCAACGGTATCTATCGTTCGTGACACAATAAAAACATAGTTTATGCGCGAGCCTGAAAATGGGTCTCGTAGGGGGAATAGGATGAATATTTTAGGTTTTTTCCAGCGCCTCGGTAGGGCTTTGCAGCTCCCTATCGCCGTGCTACCGGTTGCAGCGCTGCTGCTGCGATTCGGGCAACCCGATCTTCTTAACGTACCGTTTATTGCTCAGGCTGGCGGTGCCATTTTTGACAACCTGGCGCTGATTTTCGCCATCGGTGTTGCCTCTAGCTGGTCAAAAGACAGCGCGGGTGCCGCAGCGCTGGCAGGGGCAGTCGGTTATTTCATCCTGACGAAAGCGATGGTAACCATTAACCCAGAAATCAACATGGGCGTGCTGGCAGGTATCATTACCGGTCTGGTCGGTGGTGCTGTGTACAACCGCTGGGCAAACATTAAGCTGCCAGACTTCCTGAGTTTCTTTGGCGGCAAACGTTTCGTGCCGATCGCGACAGGTTTCTTCTGTCTGGTTCTGGCCGCTATCTTTGGCTACGTCTGGCCACCGGTACAGCATGCGATCCATGCGGGTGGTGAGTGGATTGTTTCAGCGGGTGCACTTGGCTCAGGTATCTTTGGTTTTATCAACCGTCTGCTGATCCCAACCGGTCTGCATCAGGTGCTGAACACTATCGCATGGTTCCAGATTGGTGAGTTCACCAATGCTGCGGGCACCGTATTCCACGGCGACATCAACCGCTTCTACGCGGGTGACGGCACCGCAGGCATGTTCATGTCTGGCTTCTTCCCAATCATGATGTTTGGTCTGCCGGGCGCTGCGCTGGCAATGTACCTGGCTGCGCCAAAAGCGCGTCGCCCAATGGTTGGCGGCATGCTGCTGTCCGTTGCGATTACCGCGTTCCTGACCGGTGTAACCGAGCCGCTGGAATTCCTGTTCATGTTCCTGGCGCCGGTGCTGTACCTCATGCATGCGGTCCTGACCGGTATCAGCCTGTTTGTGGCGACCCTGCTGGGCATCCATGCTGGCTTCTCCTTCTCTGCAGGCGCGATCGACTACGTGTTGATGTACAACCTGCCGGCGGCAAGCAAGAACGTCTGGATGCTGGTGGTAATGGGTCTGGTCTTCTTCGTCATCTACTTCGTGCTGTTCACTGCGGTTATTCGTATGTTTAACCTCAAAACGCCGGGCCGCGAAGACACCAAAGACGAAGTGGTCACCAACGAAGCCAACAGCAACACCGAAGAGGGTCTGACCCAGCTGGCGACCAGCTATATCGCTGCCGTTGGGGGGACTGACAACCTGAAAGCCATTGATGCCTGCATCACCCGTCTGCGTCTGACGGTAGGTGACTCGGCGCGCGTCAGCGACGCAATGTGTAAACGCCTTGGTGCATCGGGCGTGGTTAAACTGAACAAACAAACTATCCAGGTTATCGTGGGTGCCAAAGCGGAATCCATCGGTGACGAAATGAAGAAAGTGGTTGCCCGCGGTCCGGTCGCGGCGGCATCAACCGACAGCGCACCTGCGTCGACGGCTGCCCCGGTAGCGAAACCGCAGGCTGTGGCAAACGCCGTGACGGTGGCCGCGCTGGTCTCTCCGGTAACGGGTGATGTCGTTGACCTTGAGCAGGTACCTGACGAAGCGTTCGCCAGCAAAGCGGTCGGTGACGGTGTGGCGGTGAAACCAACGGATAAAACCGTGGTGTCTCCTGCTGCCGGTACCATCGTGAAAATCTTCAACACCAACCACGCGTTCTGCCTCGAAACCGAAAAGGGTGCGGAGATCGTTGTCCACATGGGTATCGATACCGTTGCGCTGAATGGTCAGGGCTTTACTCGCCTGGTGGAAGAGGGCGCTGAAGTGGTGGCCGGGCAGCCGATTCTGGAAATAGATCTGGACTTCCTGAATGCCAACGCGCGTTCCATGATTAGCCCGGTGGTTTGCAGCAACATTGACGACTTCAGCGGTCTGGTCATCCAGGCGAAAGGTCAGGTTGTTGCGGGTCAAACCCCGCTGTATGAGATTAAAGGCAAGTAATCGCTCCTGAGTAGAGTCATGCCTTAAGTGGCGGGGGATATCCTCCGCCGCTTTTTTTTGCAGCAAATGCCCCCATTATTTTCATCTGATACGTATTTTCCGTAACTAAGGGTTGTCACTACGTCCGGCTTATAAGATCATATGCCGTTATACGTTGTTTACGCTTTGAGGAATCCACGATGAGTGAGGCAGAAGCCCGCCCGAGTAACTTTATTCGTCAGATCATCGATGAAGATCTGGCCAGTGGTAAGCACACCACAATTCATACCCGTTTCCCGCCGGAGCCGAATGGCTACCTGCATATCGGGCATGCGAAGTCCATCTGCCTGAACTTTGGCATTGCGCAAGACTACCAGGGACAGTGCAACCTGCGTTTCGATGACACCAACCCAGTAAAAGAAGACATCGAATACGTTGAGTCCATCAAAAATGACGTGCAATGGCTGGGCTTCAACTGGTCTGGCGATATCTGCTACTCCTCTGACTATTTTGATCAGCTGTATGCCTACGCGGTAGAGCTCATCAACAAAGGTCTGGCGTATGTAGACGAACTGTCTGCAGATGAGATCCGTGAATACCGCGGTACGCTGACCGCACCGGGTAAAAACAGCCCGTTCCGCGATCGCAGCGTGGAAGAGAACCTGGCGCTGTTTGAAAAAATGCGTGCCGGTGGCTTCGAAGAGGGCAAAGCGTGCCTGCGTGCCAAAATCGATATGGCGTCTCCGTTCATCGTGATGCGCGATCCGGTGCTGTACCGCATCAAGTTCGCAGAACACCACCAGACCGGCAACAAGTGGTGCATCTACCCGATGTACGACTTCACCCACTGCATCAGCGATGCGCTGGAAGGCATCACCCACTCGCTGTGTACGCTGGAGTTCCAGGACAACCGTCGTCTGTACGACTGGGTGCTGGATAACATCACCATTTCTGTGCATCCGCGTCAGTACGAGTTCTCTCGTCTGAATCTGGAATACACCGTGATGTCCAAGCGTAAGCTGAACCTGCTGGTCACCGACAAGCACGTTGAGGGCTGGGACGACCCGCGTATGCCAACCATCTCTGGTCTGCGCCGCCGTGGCTACACCGCGGCGTCAATCCGTGAGTTCTGCAAGCGTATCGGCGTGACCAAGCAGGACAACACCATTGAGATGGCGTCTCTGGAATCCTGCATTCGTGAAGACCTCAATGAAAATGCCCCGCGCGCGATGGCTGTTATCGACCCGGTGAAGCTGGTTATCGAAAACTATCCGCAGGGCGAGAGCGAGCTGGTCTCCATGCCTAACCATCCGAACAAACCGGAAATGGGAAGCCGCGACGTGCCGTTCAGCGGCGAGATCTGGATTGACCGCGCTGACTTCCGTGAAGAAGCCAACAAGCAGTACAAGCGTCTGGTGCTGGGTAAAGAAGTGCGTCTGCGTAATGCTTACGTCATCAAAGCCGAGCGCGTTGAAAAAGATGCGGAAGGGAATATCACCACCATCTTCTGTTCTTATGACGCTGAGACGCTGAGTAAAGATCCGGCGGATGGCCGCAAGGTGAAAGGCGTTATCCACTGGGTGAGCGCATCCCACGCGCTGCCGGTAGAGATTCGTCTGTACGATCGCCTGTTCAGCGTGCCTAACCCAGGTGCGGCGGAAGACTTCCTGGCGACCATCAACCCGGAATCTTTGGTGATCAAGCAGGGTTATGCGGAGCCTTCTCTGAAAGCGGCTGAAGCAGGCAAAGCGTTCCAGTTCGAACGTGAAGGGTACTTCTGCCTGGACAGCCGTCACAGCACGGCGGAAAAACCGGTATTTAACCGTACCGTGGGTCTGCGTGATACCTGGACGAAGATCGGCGAATAATATTGCTGCTCTGGTCAATGAGAAACAAACGCCGCATTATGCGGCGTTTTTTTATTTAACGATCAGAGTATTAAGCCAGGGGTTAAAGTGGCGTCATGAAAATAACAGGTCAATGAGGTGCTACTTATTTTTTAAAAAAAAGTTTGTGCCATTACGAAATTCAAAAGGGTTATAAAAAAGGAAACCGATCCCACGCCTGGACACTGAAATAGCTGAGAATTTCCCGTCATTCCTCGCCTTCCTGTAAATGTTACAAAGCACTACCAATTATGTGCACTTCGTCATAATCCTGACTTTTGCCCGCTGAAAAGCATTGATAATTCGCGTCGCGAAAAATAACCTAAAGACGGTAGTTAATTCGAGGGTATTTAACACTACCCCTGACCATTTGGTCTTTTTTATTTACGCCGTTTCAGGCGTTTTAATTCGTCAAAGAGGAATAATCTATGCGTACGCTCAGTGGCAAACGTAGTGCGCTGGCGCTGGCTATTGCCGGTGTGACAGCAATGTCGGGCCTGGTGATTGCGCCAGAGGCAAAAGCAGCGGGTTTCATCGAAGATTCTACCCTCACGGGCGGTATTTATTACTGGCAGCGTGAGCGTGACCGTAAAGACGTCACTGAAGATAAATACAAAACCAACCTCTCGCACTCCACCTGGAACGCCAACCTGGACTTCCAGTCAGGCTACGCCGCGGATATGTTCGGTCTGGATATCGCCGCGTTCACCGCGATCGAAATGGCGGAAAACGGCGACAGCGGCCACCCGAACGAAATCGCCTTCTCCTCCAGCAACAAAGCCTATGATGAAGACTGGTCCGGGGATAAGAGCGGTATCAGCCTTTACAAAGCCGCAGCGAAATTCAAATACGGCCCGGTCTGGGCGCGTGGGGGCTATATTCAGCCAACCGGCCAGACGCTGTTAGCCCCACACTGGAGCTTTATGCCGGGTACCTATCAGGGTGCAGAAGCCGGGGCTAACTTTGACTACGGTGACGCAGGTGCGCTGAGCTTCTCCTATATGTGGACCAACGAGTACAAAGCACCGTGGCACATTGAAATGGACAAGTTCTACCAGAACGATAAGAAAACCAAAGTCGATTACCTCCACTCGCTGGGTGCGAAATACGACTTCAAAAACGATCTGGTTCTCGAAGCGGCATTCGGCCAGGCGCAAGGGTATATCGATCAATACTTTGCCAAGGCCAGCTATAAGTTTGATATTGCGGGTAGCCCGCTGAGTACCAGCTACCAGTTCTACGGTACGCGCGACAAAGTCAGTAACGGTGGCGTCAATGATATCTACGACGGCACCGCGTGGCTGCAGGCGTTAACCTTCGGCTACAAGGTCGGTCAGGTTGATTTGCGTCTGGAAGGCACATGGGTGAAAGCAGAAGGGCAGCAGGGCTACTTCCTGCAGCGTATGACCCCGACCTATGCTTCCTCCAACGGTCGTCTTGATATCTGGTGGGATAACCGCTCCGACTTCAACGCCGACGGTGAGAAAGCGGTCTTCTTCGGCGCGATGTATGACCTGAAAAACTGGAACCTGCCGGGCTGGGCCGTGGGCGCTTCTTACGCTTACGCCTGGGATGCAAAACCTGCCGACATGGCAACACCGGATGCTTACTACGATCCAAACTATCGCCTGAAAGAGTCTTCCTACAGCCTGGATGCTATCTATACCCTGCAGGATGGCCGCGCGAAAGGCACGATGTTCAAACTGCACTTCACCCAGTACGACAACCACTCCGATATCCCGAGCTACGCGGGCGGTTACGGCAACATCTTCCAGGATGAACGTGACGTGAAATTCATGGTTATCGCACCGTTCACCATCTTCTGATGAATCGTCCGGCGGGTTAGATCCCGCCGGACCGGAGACTGCAAATGATGAAAAAAATCGTAATCGTCGCGCTGTTGGCATCGGGGCTGGTGGCGTGTGCCCAGACTCAGGCACCGAAAGAGGACTCCCGCCTCAAGGAGGCCTACAGCGCCTGCATTAATACTGCGGAAGGATCGCCGGAGAAAATTGAAGCCTGCCAGAGCGTGCTGAACGTGCTGAAGAAAGAGAAAGCGCACGAGCAGTTCGCGACGCAGGAGAATGTCCGCGTGATGGATTACCAGGCCTGTATCCAGGCACGTAAAACCGGTAACGATCAGGAAGTGGCGAAGCGTTGCGATAAGATCTGGAACGAGATACGCAATAATAATAAATAAGTTTCTTTACGCCCGGTGGCACTGTGCCACCGGGCTTTTTTCTGGCAAAAAAAAGCCAACCTTACGGCTGGCTCAGAGTATGAACACTCACTTATTTTGCGTCATGCGCATGTTCATTTTCGCGGCAATCGCCTTCAGCGCAGTGACCATAAAGGTACAGGCTGTGGTTGGTCAGACGGATGCCGTGACGCGCGGCGATTTCACGCTGGCGCGCTTCGATAGAGTCATCGCTAAATTCAATGACCTTGCCACAGTCGAGGCAGATCAGGTGATCGTGGTGCTGCTGCTGGGTCAGTTCGAAGACAGATTTACCACCTTCGAAATTATGACGGGTGACAATGCCCGCGTCATCAAACTGGTTCAGCACGCGATAGACGGTAGCCAGCCCAATCTCTTCACCCATGTCGATAAGACGTTTATAAAGGTCTTCCGCACTGACATGGTGATTGTCTGGACCCTGAAGCACTTCGAGGATTTTTAACCGAGGAAGCGTAACTTTCAGGCCAGCCTTCTTTAATGCGGTATTGTTGTCAGTCATGCGGAATCTGTCCTGTTGCTAAACGATTCACTTCTGTAGGAAGTGACAGAAAATGCACCCGGGATAATGCGTCTCATTATAGAACTGCCATGGCTAAATGAAAACTGCAAGTCTCAGGCAAAATATGCTTATAAAAATGGGGTATCACCAACAAACTTGCTCGGTGGAAAACCACATTTTATCAGGGAGACATTGTACAGGTCTGGGCGAAAAAGTTAAAAGATTGTAGCAATTAATTTAATCGGTTTGACCTGGTGCGCGGGCGCAACCGCCGTTGCGCCGCGATAAAAATCAGGCGTTGAGAATATCGTCCAGGTGCAGTTCTTCACGGATCTGCTTAACCCATTTCTCGACGCGCTCTGCAGTCAGTTCTGGCTGACGGTCTTCGTCGATGGCCAGACCCACGAAATGGTCGTCATCGGCCAGGCCTTTGGACGCTTCGAAGTGGTAACCGGCGGTTGGCCAGTGGCCGACGATCACAGCGCCATTCGGCTCAATGATGTCGCGGATGGTACCCAGCGCGTCACAGAAGTACTCGGCGTAGTCTTCCTGGTCGCCACAGCCAAACAGGGCAACCAGCTTACCGTTGAAGTCCACTTCTTCCAGCGTCGGGAAGAAATCATCCCAGTCGCACTGGGCTTCGCCGTAGTACCAGGTCGGAATACCCAGCAGCAGAATGTCATAGCCTTCGAGATCTTCTTTGCTGCTCTTGGCGATGTCATGCACATCAGCAACGTCTTTACCGAGCTGTTTTTGAATGTTTTTCGCGATATTTTCGGTATTGCCGGTATCACTGCCAAAGAAAATGCCGATGATTGCCATGAGTAAAATAACCTCTTGAAACTTAATAGTATGGTGGCGCAATTCGGCCACGGATAAGGGCAATAATAGCAGAACTGGCAACCCTGCGGAAACAGCTATCGCGCAGGACTGCACTCTGTGCTACATGAAAAGGGTAATTAAGGGAATTTTCAGACTTATGCCTGGCTGCGCAGCATCTCAAGCTGGGCGATCAACATCTCTTCAATGAGCTCGCTGCGGCTAATATTTCGCGCGTCGGCCAGCTCGTTAAGCGCATCGACCGCGTCGGCGTTGAGCTTCAGTTCGACACGCTTAAGCCCACGATTTTTATCGCGTTTAAGCTGATTGCGTTTATTGATACGCAGCTGTTCATCGCGCGAAAGCGGATTCGTCTTCGGTCGTCCCGGGCGACGCTCATTCGCGAACAGATCTAGTGTCGTACGGTCCGTTTGTTCTTTGGCCATGATTCTGAGACTTCGGGGGAAACACGCCGCCCTGCTAATGCCCGGGCGATAAGCGCGCCATCATACATCACCAAAAACGGCGCGCCAACGACTGGAAGCCCGCAGCCTTCCAGTCGCTCTCTTTTTAATCAATTTGCAGTATCAGCAAGATAGCGGCGAATGGCGCGCAGCACGGCGTCAGGTTTTTCCGCATGCACCCAGTGTCCGGCTCCGGCAATGACGTGGGCGCGAGCCTGCGGGAATTGCGCCAGTATGGCGTCGCGGTACGCGTCGGTAACGTAAGGGGAGTTGCCGCCGCGAATAAAGAGGGTAGGGTGTGGCCAGGCGGGTACGGTTTGCCAGCCCACAATATTGTTGTACTGGTTCCAGAGCACCGGCACGTTAAAACGCCATTGCCCGTCAACAAACGACTTCAGCAGGAACTGGACGACGCCTTCTTCATCAAGATGCTCACGCATGACGGTAGCTGCCTGCTGACGCGTCGCGGCACCCGCCTCGGTGACCGCATTGATGGCGGCAAAAATTTCGTCGTGACGGCGGACGTCGTAATCCACGGGCGCAACATCAATCACCACCAGGCCGTTAATACGCTCCGGGGCCAGCGCCGTCAGGGCCATCACCGCTTTACCGCCCATTGAATGCCCGATGAGGGTCACCTTTTGCAAGTCGTTGGCATCCAGCGTATCCAGCAGATCCTGCGCCATCGCGGCGTAGGTCATCTCGTCGGAACGGCCGGAAAGACCGTGATTGCGCATATCAACCTGAAGAATATCGTGGTCGGTAACCAGATCGCGCGCCAGCACGCCCAGGTTATCCAGGCTGCCAAAAAGCCCGTGAACCAGTACGATGGGAGAATTATTGTTCGGCGATTGTGCAGTTTGCGCTCGGGTATTCAATTTCATGGCAAAGTTCTTTTTTTACGTATGTCAGGTTAGGGTATCATGTTGACCATTCTGCCGCCCGGCTGCAAGGTTCCAGTTTAATCTGACTTTTGCCGCCAACCTGGTTTGACGCTATCCGCTGTTGGGATTTGACCTTATAATCCCAATGACTTGTATTCAGATAAGATATCGCACTGGATTAAGATGAAAACAATCGAAGTTGATGACGAACTCTATCAGTATATTGCCAGCCAGACGCGGCATATCGGGGAGAGCGCGTCCGACATTTTACGGCGCATGCTTAAAATTTCCGCCGCTTCACAGCCTGCTACCCCAGTCACCAAAGATGTCGTGTCTCAGCCAAGCGTTGTTGCACAAGCAAAACCTGCCGTGACACCGGCAAAAGATAAAGTGCGCGCGATGCGCGAGCTGCTGCTTTCCGATGAATATGCGGAGCAAAAAAAGGCGGTTAACCGCTTTATGCTGGTGCTGTCTACACTTTATTCACTGGATAACAAAGCGTTTGCTGAAGCGACCGAGTCGCTGCACGGTCGTACTCGCGTCTACTTCGCGGGCGACGAGCAGACGCTGCTGCAAAATGGCAATCAAACCAAACCCAAACATGTTCCTGGCACCCCATACTGGGTGATCACCAATACCAATACGGGCCGCAAGTGCAGCATGATTGAACACATCATGCAGTCCATGCAGTTCCCGGCGGAATTGATTGAGAAGGTTTGCGGTACAATTTAACCCTTGCATCAGAAGGACCCGGTAATGGCAAATCACAGCCGTGCAGGCCAACCTGCACAACAAAGCGATTTGATTAACGTCGCTCAGCTGACCGCGCAGTATTACGTGCTGAAGCCGGTCGTGGGCAACGCAGAACACGCAGTGAAGTTTGGTACATCTGGTCACCGCGGCAGCGCGGCTCGCCACAGCTTTAACGAACCGCACATTCTGGCCATTGCTCAGGCCATTGCGGAAGAGCGCGCTAAAAATGGCGTTACCGGTCCGTGCTACGTGGGGAAAGATACCCATGCGCTGTCTGAACCGGCCTTTATCTCCGTGCTGGAAGTTCTGACTGCGAACGGCGTCGATGTGATTGTTCAGGAGAACAACGGCTTCACCCCAACGCCTGCGGTCTCTAACGCCATCCTGGTGCACAACAAAAAAGGTGGCGCGCTGGCTGACGGTATCGTGATCACGCCATCCCACAACCCGCCGGAAGACGGCGGCATCAAATACAACCCGCCTAACGGTGGCCCGGCAGACACCAACGTCACCAAAGTGGTGGAAGATCGTGCGAACGCCCTGCTGGCTGACGGCCTGAAAGGCGTGAAGCGCATCTCTCTGGATGCGGCCATGGCGTCCGGCCACGTAAAAGAGCAGGATCTGGTTCAGCCGTTCGTGGAAGGGCTGGCGGAGATCGTCGATATGGCGGCCATCCAGAAAGCCGGCCTGAAGCTGGGTGTGGATCCGCTGGGCGGCTCCGGTATTGAATACTGGAAACGTATTGCCGAGCACTACAAGCTGGATCTGACCATCGTGAACGATCACGTCGATCAGACCTTCCGTTTTATGCACCTGGACAAAGACGGCGCGATCCGTATGGACTGCTCCTCCGAGTGCGCGATGGCGGGCCTGCTGGCGCTGCGTGATAAATTCGATCTGGCGTTTGCGAACGACCCGGATTACGACCGTCACGGTATCGTCACTCCTGCCGGGCTGATGAACCCGAACCACTATCTGGCTGTT
The DNA here is from genome assembly GCF_019584525.1 of Enterobacter sp. EC_50. Lineage (NCBI taxonomy): Bacteria > Pseudomonadati > Pseudomonadota > Gammaproteobacteria > Enterobacterales > Enterobacteriaceae > Enterobacter > Enterobacter sp. EC_50. The sequence goes on from NZ_VDAF01000003.1 coordinate 123,225, forward strand.
GCGATCAACTACCTGTTCCAGCACCGTCCGCAGTGGGGCAAAGAGGTGGCTGTCGGTAAAACGCTGGTGTCCTCCGCGATGATCGACCGCGTGGTCGAGGCGCTGGGCCGCAAGCTGGTGGAAGTACCTGTGGGCTTCAAATGGTTTGTTGACGGTCTGCACGACGGCAGCTTTGGCTTCGGTGGTGAAGAGAGCGCGGGGGCCTCTTTCCTGCGCTTCGACGGCACGCCGTGGTCAACCGATAAAGACGGCATCATCATGTGCCTGCTGGCGGCGGAAATCACCGCGGTCACCGGTAAAAACCCGCAGGAACATTACAACGACCTGGCAGCACGCTTTGGTGCGCCAAGCTATAACCGTATTCAGGCCAGCGCAACGTCTGCCCAGAAAGCGGCCCTGTCCAAACTCTCTCCGGAGATGGTCAGTGCAAGCACCCTGGCGGGCGATCCGATCACCGCGCGTCTGACGGCGGCACCGGGTAACGGTGCGTCTATTGGTGGTCTGAAAGTGATGACCGAAAACGGCTGGTTCGCTGCGCGTCCATCCGGTACGGAAGATGCGTATAAAATCTATTGCGAAAGCTTCCTCGGCGCTGAGCATCGTCAGCAGATTGAGAAAGAAGCGGTAGAGATTGTCAGCGAAGTGCTGAAAAACGCGTAAGTGCGGTTTGTGTGCCGGGCGGCACTGCGTTTGCCCGGCCTACAACAACGATCGTAGGCCCGGTAAGCGCTAGCGCCACCGGGCTTTTTTTCAACTGTGCTTATTCTTCAATTCAAACCGTGGTGACACCAGACCGTACAGCGTCCAGCCCATAAAGGTCACCATCGCACCATACAGCATCGCTTCCTGTCCGGAGGAATAGAGCGCATAGAAGCTGTAGATTGCGCCAATCAGCGCCACGATATTGGCCGCACGCGCCTTGCGCGGATCCACCTTCGCAACCTTCTGAATAATCACCAGCGCCGCCATCGACAGAATATACGGAATGATGTTCGTCACCACCGCCAGGTTGACCAGCACGTTGAACTGGCTGTTCAGCGACGGGCTAATGGTCATCAGCGACAATCCGCTCTGGAAGATAACAATCGCCAGCATGCCCTGCACCGGTGCATCGGCTTTGGTGACGCGGGAGAAGATTTTTGGGAAGTAACCTTCATCAGCCGAAGATTTAAATACCTGTGCGATGGTGAATTGCCAGCCAAGCAGTGAACCGCAGCATGACATGACCATCAGACCCATAATCACTTTCCCGACTTCCGGCGTGAACATCTGCGCGAAGGCCAGCCCGAACGGCGCCGTGGAGTTGGCCAGATCCATGTTCGGAACGATGCCCGCGATGACGTTTGTCGAGACGATATAGATCACCGCTGCGCCCAGCGTACCGCCGAGGACCGCAATCGGCACGTTCTTTTCAGGGTTATCAACCACTTCTGCGTTGGCGCAGGCGGATTCCAGGCCCAGGAAGGCCCAGAGCGTCATGGCGATAGAAGAGCCGACTGCGCTGAAGAACGGCACATGGTGCGGGTTCCAGGAGTTGGCGTACAGGGTCGGGCTGAACCAGAACCAGCCGATGATGCACAAGCCGACGACTGGAATAATCACGCCCCAGACGGTGATGCTGGAGAGCTGTCCGGTGATACGCGCCCCGCCAAAGTTAGCCACGGTGCAGATCCACAGCACGCCGATGGTGGCCAGGCCAATCTGTACCGGGCTAAGCGTCGCGCCAAACAGCTCCGTACCGTAGCCCACGGCGGAGATGGCAATCGCCACGTTGGCGATCAGCAGTGACACCCCGTAGGTATAGTTGGCCATAAAGTTGCCCGACTTGCCAAAGGCATACTCGGCGTAGCCCCCCATGCCGCCTGACTTGCGGCTGAACATCCCGCACTTGGCAAACGCCCATGCCAGCGCCATCGAGCCGACGGCGGTCACCAGCCAGGAGATAATTGAAATGGTTCCTACTTCGGCAAGCTTGGTGGGCAGCATAATGATCCCTGAACCCATCATGTTCACCATGGTGAGGATGGTCAGCTGCACCACGCCCATCTTATTGGACTTACTCATAATTTCTCTCCTTTCAGCAGCGCGGACTGAGCGGCGGGTTGTTTGATGACGTTACAGCGAACCTGTTTGCGGCCCTCGCACTCTTCGACGTACACACCCTGCAGCTCCGGCGCGAAGCCCGGCAGCAGGTTGATGCCTTCTTCCAGCGCGGCGAAGTAGCGCAGCACAGAGCCGCCCCAGACCTCCCCTGGAACCACGCACAATACTCCCGGTGGATAAGGGAGGGCGCCTTCCGCGGCGATGCGGCCTTCCGCGTCGCGCAGGGAGACCAGTTCCACTTCTCCGCGCAGATAGGCGTAGTTCGCGTCCTGCGGGTTCATCATCACGCGCGGGAAGTGAGACTTGCGGAACATCTCTTTCTGCAGCTGTTTGACATTGTGACGGGCGTACAGGTCATGCATCTCCTGGCATATCTGGCGCAGGGTGTAATCCGCGTAACGTTCCGGATGTTGTCTGCAGATGGAAGGCAGCACCTCTTTTAATGGAGCATCGCTCTCGAGCAGTTTTTCGAAACGCACCAGCTGCGCCACCAGCTGCTGCAGCTTGCCCATATCTTCCGCAGGCGTGAGCAGGAACAGGATCGAGTTGAGATCGCATTTCTCCGGCACGATGCCGTTTTCACGCAGGAAGTTGGCGAGGATGGTGGCAGGCACGCCGAAGTCGTCATACTCCCCGGTGCGGGCGTTAATGCCCGGCGTGGTCAGCAGAAGCTTGCACGGGTCAATAAAATACTGATGCTCGGCGTAGCCTTCAAAAGCGTGCCAGTTTTCACCCGGTACGAAGTGGAAGAAGCGCAGATCGGTCGCAATCTCCGCCGTGTCCCAGCTTTCCCACGGACGGCCATCCACCGTCTCCGGCACGAAGGGGCGCAGATACCGGCAGTTCTCCAGGATTAGTTTTCGCGCCTCAATCCCGTTCACCACGCAGTCCATCCACATGTTGCGGCCGCTCTGGCCTTCATGCATACGGGCGTTGATGTCCAGCGCGGCAAACAGCGGATAGAACGGGCTGGTGGAGGCGTGCATCATAAAGGCATTATTCAGCCGCTTATGCGGGACATAGCGCTGCTGACCTTTGATGTGGCTGTCTTTCTTGTGAATTTGCGAGGTCTGGGAGAAGCCGGCCTGCTGTTTATGCACCGACTGGGTAACCAAAATCCCCGGGTCGTTTTCGTTCAGCTCCAGCAGCAGCGGCGAGCAGTCGGCCATCATTGGAATAAACTGCTCGTAACCCACCCAGGCCGAGTCAAACAGGATGTAATCACACAGGTGCCCAATCTTATCCACCACCTGGCGGGCGTTGTAGATGGTGCCATCGTAGGTGCCCAGCTGGATCACCGCCAGACGGAACGGACGCGCATCGCGTGCACGGCCGGGTGCGACTTCTGCCACCAGCTCGCGAAGATAGCTTTCTTCAAAACAGTGGGCGTCAATGCCGCCGATAAAGCCGTACGGGTTGCGCGCGGTTTCCAGATAGACCGGCGTTGCGCCTGCCTGGAGGAGGGCACCGTGATGGTTGGATTTGTGGTTATTACGGTCGAACAGCACCAGGTCGCCCGGGGTGAGCAGGGCGTTCAGCACCACTTTGTTGGATGACGAGGTACCGTTGAGCACGAAATAGGTCTTATCGGCATTAAAGACCTTCGCCGCATGCTGCTGTGCGATGCACGGCGCGCCTTCGTGGATCAGCAGATCGCCCATTGCCACGTCGGCGTTGCACAGATCGGCGCGGAAAAGCGTCTCGCCAAAGAAATCAACGAACTGATTACCGGCAGGATGGCGGCGGAAGAACTGGCCGCCCTGATGCCCCGGGCAGTCAAACGCGCTGTTGCCCTGTTTTACATAGTCGACAAGGGCGCGGAAAAACGGCGGACGCAGCTGGGTTTCATACTTCAGGGCAGCCGCCTCCAGCTGTCGTCCATAAAAGTCGTTGCTGGTGTCTGAATACTCAAATACGCCATGAATGCGCGATAAATAATCTGCCGGAATGAATTCTTCTTTATGCGTCGCGACAAAAACAGGAATGCCAAATCCGGTGGCTTCTATTTCTTCCAGTATGCCGTCGGTAATATCACTGACCGCCAGCACAATAGCGGCAACGTCGATATAATCCGAGGCCCGGACATCCACCAGTTCACGCTGGGTGGTAAAGCAATCAGGACAGGCGCGGCTGGCTGCGATTTTTAAACTTTTCATCTTTCTCTCTTTATTTTAGGTAATAAGCGTCCCTCGATTTCTTGCAAAAAAGAAATCGATAATTTTCCGGAAAAAAAGCAAAGGGTGGCCGCTGATTAAAATCAGTACATTGCTTTTTTGATGATTGAAATTCAGTCCGCCCGGTGCGGATGGGTCTGAATCAAAATGAATGAGCGCACGCGTTCACAGGCAATGGCCTGTAAAATAAGAGGTTTCAGGATAACCTGTAAGTGAGTGCGCCAGAAGTCGAAGGACTACCGGGCATTAAAGAGATGAAAGTCAAAGCAGTTTCGGTGGGCAAACATCATGATATGTGTTGTCCGCCTTATATGGGGCATTAAACGATTGTTGTTTTCCATGATTTATTTTCCTTTCAGTAATTGAAAGCACGGTCATTTTATCCAGGAAAACGCGATTAACTGTGAAGGAGATCACCGTTAACCGATCATTTTAGAAATAAATAGTCGTTTTTGATGAATATCTCAGATCAAAATTCTGATTTGTTGATATCGGGTTAACAGGATGTATTGCAAATGTTTTAAATGGGCATAAATAACCCAAAAAATATCGATTGGATTATTTATGAAATATTTTCTGAGAGGTTTTTATTTTATTTAAAAAATAAAATGAATAGTTATTCAGAGCATAAACCGATAACCGATACCGGTTTCAGTTAATAAATGGCGAGGGCGAGCGGGGTCGACTTCGAGTTTCTGACGAAGGTGCCCCATATATATGCGTAAATAGTGACTATGTTCCACGGCGTTGGGCCCCCACACCTGACTTAACAGCTGGCGCTGGGTGAGAACCTTGCCGTGATTGTTGAGCAGCACGGCGAGCAGGCGAAATTCGATGGGCGTGAGGTGAATTTCCTCTTCGCCGCGCACAATGCGCCGCGCGGCCAGGTCAACCCGGATATCCCCAAACGTGTAGGTTGGATCGGCAGGCGTGGTGGCGCTGTGGCGACGCAGCGCCACGCGCAGGCGAGCCTGTAGCTCGCCGATGCCAAACGGTTTAATCAGGTAGTCATCCGCCCCGGCATCCAGCGCGGCGATTTTATCCGTCTCTTCAGTACGGGCGGAGAGCACGAGGATCGGCATCTGGCTCCACTGACGGACTTCACGAATAAAATCGATGCCGTCACCGTCCGGGAGACCCAGATCGAGGATCACCAGGTCCGGCTTGCGGGTGGCGGCTTCAATTAACCCCCGCTGAAGCGTACCTGCATCATGGACGCGCAGACCGTCTCCTTCCAGCGCAGCGCGCAGAAAACGGCTAATGGCGATCTCATCTTCAACAATCAGAACGTTGATCACAAATCCTCTGGTAATTCATTAAGTTCTGGCGGGGTTTCCAGAGGAAGTGTAACACAAAAACGCGCACCGCCTTCCGGACGATTCTCCGCGGAAATGGCCCCGCCGTGGACGTCAATGATCGCCTGGCAAATGGCCAGCCCCAGCCCCACGCCCGGAATGGCCGACTCCTTATTGCCGCGCGCGAATTTCTCGAAAATAGCCAACTCCTGCCCGGCAGGAATGCCCGGGCCGGTATCCCAGACGTTAAGGCGAAGCGCGCCGTCGTCCACCGTCGCATCCACCCCAATCTGCGCGCTGGCGCCCGCATATTTGGCGGCATTTTCCAGCAGGTTGATCAGCACCCGTTCAAACAGCGGACCATCAACATGAATTAAGGTCAGGGGCTCGGGCATGTTCAGCGCAATATGTCGCCCGCCCAGGCCGGGTTCGAGCATTTTCAGCGCGCTGCCCACCACCTCTTCCAGCGTGAGCCACTCTTTTTTGAGGTTAAATCCGCCCGACTGGATACGCGCCATGTCGAGCAGGTTATTCACCAGGCGCGTGGTATTCAGCACGTGCTGGCGGATCTCGCTGGCCTGGAGTGCATGTTTAGAGCCTTCCGCCGCCAGGTCCAGCGTCAGAATTTCTGACTGACCAAACAGGACGGTGAGCGGGGTACGCAGATCGTGAGACAGCGCCGCCAGCAGCGAGTTACGAATGCTTTCACGCTCGCTCGCCAGCCGGGCCTGTTCCTCGCTGGCGGTGAGGGCCAGTCGTTCCAGCGCGCTGGCAACCAGCAGCGTAAACGTCTCCAGTAAACGCTGCTGTTCGGGGATCATCAGCTGGCGCAGGTTAGAAGGCTCCACGATGACCAGCCCCTGATTTTTATCGGCGCTGCGCAGGGGCAGAATTTGGTAGGGCACGCCGGGGAGGGTGTCGGTCCCTGCGCCCGCCGGTAAGCCTTTGTCAAAGCTCCAGCGCGCGATGGCTTCGTCCCAGGGCGTCATGCCTGTGGCGGAGGTCAGCGGGCGCAGCTTGCCGTGTTCGTCCGGGAGTAAAATCAGGTTGCTGGCATGAAACGTCGAGCGGATAAACTGCTCGCTGGTCTGCACGATATCCAGCGGCGTGCGGCCCACCGCCAGCGATTTCGACATCTCATAGAGATGGCGCGTGCGCTGTTCGCGATAGCGGGCGATGCGCGCCTGATAGCGCACGCCCGCCGTCAAATTGCCGATCACCAGCCCGACGGTGAGCATGACGGCAAAGGTGAGGATGTACTGTACGTCCGAGACGGCCAGCGTCCCGCGGGGGGCAATAAAGAACAGATCGAAGCTGATGACGTTGATCACCGTCGCCAGGACCGACGGCCAGCGCCCGTAGAAGAGCGCCACCACCACCACGCCCAAAAGGTAGATCATCACCAGGTTGGCGGCATCAAACGCAATCAGCCACTGGCTGGCAATCACGGTAATCAGGGCGCAGAGCACGACGGCGACGAGACAGCCGCGAAGCTGAATGCGCCATTTATCGCTGAAGGTACGGCTGTCCGGCGCGCGATTGGGTAAGGGGGTAGGTTTGTCATCCAGCGCCACGATCACCAGATCCAGATCCGGCGCGCGACGGGCCAGCTTGTCGGCAAAGGATTCTCGGCTAAACCAGCGCCGATGCTGACGACGGCCGATGACGATTTTCCCCAGGTTATGCTCGCGCGCGTAGCGCAGAATGGCTTTATCTTCCTGCGGATCGGAAAGGGTGGCGGTTTCCGCGCCCAGCTCCTGCGCCAGGCGCAGCGAGCTCAGGATCGCACGACGCTGGTTTTCGGGCAGCGCGTGCAGCTGCGGCGTTTCAACATACACCGCATGCCAGACGCTGCCAAATTTGGCCGCCAGGCGCGCGGCGGTGCGGACAAGCTTTTCATTGCCGCTGCCGTGGCCCACGCACAGCAGGATGGCGTCCCGCGTGTGCCAGACGCGTTCCTGTCCCTGTAAATCGCGCCAGGCGCGCATCTGATCGTCCACCCGGTCGGCGGTTCGGCGCAGGGCCAGCTCGCGCAGGGCAATCAGGTTGCCTTTACGGAAGAAATGTTCGATGGCGCGCTCGGCCTGGCCGGCGATATAGACTTTGCCTTCGTGCAGGCGCTGGCGCAAATCGTCAGGAGGCAGGTCAACCAGCACCACCTCATCGGCAGAATCAAAGAACGGGTCGGGCACCGTCTCGCGCACCTGAATGCCGGTCACGCCGCTGACCACGTCGTTCAGGCTTTCAAGATGCTGAACGTTAACCGTGGTGAACACATCAATGCCGGCCTCGAGCAGCTCTTCAACATCCTGCCAGCGTTTGGGATGGCGTGAGCCTGGCGCATTGCTGTGCGCCAGTTCGTCCATCAGGATAAGGGCGGGACGGCGGGCGAGGGCGGCATCGAGATCGAATTCGGTGACTAACCGACCGCGATGGCTGATGCGGCGGGGCGGCTGGGTAGCCAGCCCCTTCAGCAGTGATGCCGTCTCTTTACGTCCGTGGGTTTCAACCACGCCGATCAGAATATCGAGCCCCTGCGCCCGAAGCCGCTGGGCTTCCGTCAGCATGGCGAAGGTTTTCCCGACGCCCGCGCAGGCGCCGAAGAAAATTTTCAGTTTGCCGCGATGGGCTTCAGCTGTTTGTTCGAGCAGCCTGTCCGGATCCGGGCGCATGGGCTCGTCGGTCATTTAGTTTTTCCTTAGCGCGTCCAGCGCCAGATTCAGCTCAACAATATTTACCACGGGCATGCCGATGAAGCTGACCAGCGGCTTTTGCGTGTGCTCTGCCACCAACTGGCTCACCTGTTCGACGGTCAGCTGACGGGCAGCGGCGACGCGCGGGATCTGCCATGCCACGGCTGCTGGCGTCAGGCTGTAGTCCAGTCCGCTGGCCGAGGCGGTTACCAGCTCCACGGGAACGTCACGGCTGGCCTGCGGATTCGCGGCGCGCAGGGCTGCCACGCGCTCAGCGACGGCTTTGTCCAGCTCGGGGTTGCTGCCCGCCAGGTTACTGCCGCCGGATGCCATCGGATTATACGGGCTTTCGGCAGTGGCGGAAGGGCGTCCCTGGAAGTAGCGAGCATCCGTAAAGTTCTGACCAATCAGGCGTGAACCGCGGTTTTCGCCGTTTTGTATAATCAGCGAGCCGTTGGCCTGATCCTTAAACCACCACTGGCCCAGCGCGGTGGTTACCAGCGGGTACAGCCCGCCGGTAATGAGAGACAGCAGAATAAACAAAAGTATAGCGGGGCGTAACATCGTCATTTGATTCACCTTTTAAACCAGCCCGAACAGGGTCAACAGCAGGTCGATAGCCTTGATACCGATGAAAGGCACCACCAGCCCGCCCAGGCCGTAAATCCACAGGTTGCGGCGCAGCATGGCGGCCGCCGTGAGCGGCTTATAGCTCACGCCCTTCAGCGCCAGCGGGATCAGGAAGACAATAATCAGGGCGTTAAAAATCACTGCGCTCAGAATGGCCGAGGCCGGAGAGTGCAGGTGCATCACGTTCAGGGCGTTTAATTGCGGATAGGTCGCAGCAAACGCGGCCGGAATGATGGCGAAATACTTCGCCACGTCGTTGGCGATACTGAACGTGGTCAGCGAACCGCGCGTCATCAGCATCTGCTTGCCGATGTGCACCACTTCAATCAGCTTGGTCGGGTTAGAGTCGAGGTCGACCATGTTGCCCGCCTCTTTTGCGGCCTGGGTACCGGAGTTCATCGCCACCGCCACGTCGGCCTGCGCGAGGGCAGGAGCATCGTTGGTCCCGTCGCCGGTCATCGCCACCAGACGGCCTTCCGCCTGATACTGACGAATCAGTGCCAGCTTGGCTTCCGGTGTGGCTTCGGAAAGGAAATCATCCACGCCCGCTTCGGCAGCAATCGCCGCGGCGGTAAGACGGTTATCCCCGGTGATCATCACCGTTTTGATCCCCATTTTACGCAGCTGGGCAAAGCGCTCTTTGATGCCGCCTTTGACGATGTCCTTCAGGGCAATGACCCCGAGCACGCGCGCGCCTTCGGCCACCACCAGCGGCGTCGCCCCCTGACGGGCCACGCTTTCGACCAGGCTGTCCACTTCCGGCGGGAAGTGGCCGTTGTTGGCCTCGATGTGGCGGCGGATGGCGTCAACCGAGCCTTTACGGATCATGCGATCCTGAATGTTAATGCCGCTCATGCGGGTTTGCGCCGTGAAGGGCACGAACGTGGCGTGCAGGCTCTGAACGTCGCGCTGGCGCAGGTTAAAGCGCTGCTTGGCGAGGATCACAATGCTGCGGCCTTCCGGGGTTTCATCGGCAAGCGAGGAGAGCTGGGCGGCATCCGCCAGCGTTTTTTCATCCACGCCCGGGGCGGGTAAGAAATCCGACGCCTGGCGGTTACCGAGGGTAATGGTGCCGGTTTTATCCAGCAGCAACACATCCACGTCACCGGCGGCTTCTACCGCACGCCCGCTGGTGGCGATGACGTTGGCACCGAGCATACGGCTCATGCCGGCCACGCCGATGGCCGACAGCAGGCCGCCGATGGTGGTGGGGATCAGACAAACCAGCAGCGCCACCAGCACCGTGACGGTGACCGCGGTACCGCCATAGGCAGAGAACGGCCACAGCGTCGCGGTTGCCAGCAGGAAGACAATGGTCAGGGCCACCAGCAGGATGGTCAGGGCAATCTCGTTTGGCGTTTTACGGCGCTGTGCGCCTTCCACCATGGCGATCATCCGGTCGAGGAAGGTTTCACCCGGGTTAACGCTGCACTGGATCACCAGCCAGTCGGAGAGAATGCGCGTCCCGCCCGTCACGGAGGCGAAATCGCCGCCGGACTCACGGATCACCGGCGCGGATTCGCCGGTAATAGCGCTCTCATCCACCGATGCGCCCCCTTCAATAACTTCGCCGTCGCAAGGGATGATGTCACCGGCTTCCACCAGCACCACATCGCCTTTACGCAGTTCATCTGCCGGAACGTGGTCCATCTGGGCACCGTACTTCGGTTCACGTAGCTTGCGTGCGAAGGCGGTCTTTTTCACCCCTTTCAGGCTGTTGGCCTGGGCTTTGCTCCGGCCTTCCGCCAGCGCTTCCGCAAAGTTGGCGAACAGCACGGTAAACCACAGCCACAGGCTGATGGCGCCGGTAAACATCGCATTTCCCGGCATATGGCCCGTTCCCATGGCAATCGCCAGGGCGGTGGTCAGGACGCTTCCCGCCCAGACGATAAACATCACCGGGTTGTGCCACTGCACGCGCGGGCTCAGCTTTTTCACCGCATCCATGAGCGCCTGGCGAACTAATGACGGTTCGAACAGGGCCAGTTGTTTACGACTCATGACAATTTCTCCGCAAAATCAGCGTAAAGAGAGGTATTCCGCGACCGGGCCTAACGCGAGGGCGGGGATAAAGGTCAGGGCGCCGACCAGCAACACGGTGCCCGTCAGCAGGCCGATAAACAGCGCGCCGTGGGTCGGTAACGTTCCGGTGGTGGTCGGTTGGATTTTTTTGTTCACCAGCGATCCGGCTATCGCCATGACCGGCACAATGATCCCGAAGCGACCCACAAACATGCAGAACGCCAGCAGACAGTTCCAGAATGGAGAGTTGGCGCTTAGGCCTGCAAAGGCGCTGCCGTTGTTGTTGGCGGCAGAGGAGACGGCATACAGCACTTCGCTAAAACCGTGAATGCCAGGGTTAAAGATGCCGCTGCGTCCAGCCTCGGTCATCAACGCCAGCGCGGTGCCGAGCAGCACGAGGGCCGGGGTGACCAGAATTGCCAGCGCGGTTAATTTCATTTCGCGAACGTCGATCTTTTTACCCAGATACTCCGGGGTGCGGCCAATCATCAGACCGGCAATAAACACCGCCAGCAGCACGAACAGCAGCATGCCGTAAAGACCGGAGCCCACGCCGCCAAACACCACCTCACCAATCTGCATCAGCCACATCGGGATCATGCCGCCCAGCGCCGTAAAGGAATCATGCATGGCATTGACGGCCCCGCACGACGCTGCCGTGGTGACCACCGCATACAGGCTGCTGGCGAGAATGCCAAAGCGGCTCTCTTTACCTTCCATGTTGATTGCGCTATCTGCACCCAGTGAGAGGAAGTGCGGATTACCCTGCCATTCGGCCCACATCACCAGCGCAACACAGACCACGAAAATAAGCGACATGGTCCAGAGCAGGGTACGCCCCTGACGGCGATCGTTGACCACGTCGCCAAAGGCAAAGCAGAGCGCGGCGGGGATCAGGAAAATCGCCAGCATCTGCACAAAATTGGTCAGGGCGGTCGGGTTTTCGAACGGGTGCGACGAGTTGGCATTGAAGAAGCCGCCACCGTTCGTTCCGAGCATTTTGATGGCTTCCTGCGACGCCACTGGCCCCATCGGCAGGAGCTGTTTTGCGCCTTCCAGCGAGGTATAAGGTGCGTAAGGCAGCAGGTTTTGCAGGGTGCCCTGCTGAATGAAGAACAGCGCGATCAGCAGCGCAATCGGCAGCAGGATCCACAGCGTAATGCGCGTCAGATCCACCCACGCGTTACCCAGCGTGCTCACTTTCTGGCGCGCAAACGCCCGCGTTAGCGCGAAGATCACCGCAATACCGCTGGCGGCAGAGAGGAAGTTCTGCACGGTTAACCCGACCATCTGGCTGAAGTAGCTGAGCGTGGTTTCACCGGCATAGGACTGCCAGTTGGTGTTGGTGACAAAACTGACCGCCGTGTTTAGCGCGAGATGCCAGGACAGGCCCGGTAACTGCTGCGGATTCAAAGGCAGGACACCCTGCAACATCAGCATGGCAAAAAGCGCGATGAGGCCAACGATATTCAGCAGCAGAATGGCGATCAGATAGTCACGCCAGTTCATCTCCCGATCGTCTATACCCAGTACGCGCCAGATCCCTTTTTCAACGCTTCCCGTGCCGGGCAGGGGAACGTTATTGATGAGCCGTGCCAGCCCCGAGCCCAGTGGCCTTGCCAGGACGAACAACACCACTAAGAAACTGGCAATAAGCAAAAACGCCTGAGCAGCCATCAGAATGCCTCCGCATTAATCAGGGCATAAACCAGATAACCCAATAACAGGAACACCAGCACGATGCCGGCAATAAGACCTGCACTCACAATCCACCTCCGGGTGACTTTTGTTGTTGTGCTAACGGTAGGATTTATGGCGCAAAGATTTCGCAAAAATGAGAAGGGCGGGTGTAAAAAAAGTATAAAAATGGCAAAGCCCACAATTTAACTATTGATAAGTAATTCGTTAACTTTTTTGTAACTTAATTACGGCGTGAATGTAAATTTTGGCTAAACGGACGAAAATAAGTGGTCGGATGAGTAGTAAAATTACAAACAAAGCGATATTATTTTAGCCAGGTCACAGATTTTGAATTTTCCGGATGACGTTTCCGGCCAACTATAGGGGAGAAAAATATGGATCTTTATAAAGAGTTTCCGGCTCATATCGTGTTCATGCGCCGCGCTTTCGCCGTAGTGGCTGGCGTGCTGGCTCTGCCGGTGATGCTGTTCTGGAAAGATCGTGCACGTTTTTATAGCTATCTGCACCGCGTCTGGGCGAAAACCAGCGAGAAGCCGGTGTGGATGGATCAGGCCGAGAAAGCGACCTGCGATTTTTACTGATACTAAGACGACACCCAGAAAAAAACGCCGGGGGAGCGATAGCCCCTCGTCAGGGTTTACAGGCACATATTTGCCGTCTTTCTTGCCGGGTGACGCTGCGCTTACCCGGCAAACACAGGGCAAAGAGATCAATGCATTGCATGTTTCATTGTAGGCCCTTGCAAGCGTAGCGCCGCCGGGCGAAATGCACAGCATGCACCTTGTCATCAGTCTGTAAGGCCGCCTTGGGCGGCCTTTTTTATTTCATCCCGTCTACACTTCATGGCAAAGTAGTTCAATGCATGCTTTTTCCTTTTACGGCATGCCCTTACGGACATAATGGATATTTGCCTGGAGTTTTATGCCCACCCATCTGGTTTGGTTTCGCGCGGACCTGCGCGTACATGACAACTTCGCACTCGCGGCAGCCTGCCGTTCCGATGACGCCAGCGTGCTGGCGCTTTTTATCGCTACGCCTGAACAGTGGCAGCAGCATGATATGGCCCCGCGGCAGGCGGCTTACCTCAAATCGCATCTGAACGATCTGCAACACTCACTGGCTGAAAAAGGTATCCCGCTGATCTACAAAGAGGTCAGTGACTTTGCCGCGCAGCTTAAGATGTTGCGGGAGGTATGTCAGCAGAACGGCGTCACGCATCTTTTTTATAACTACCAGTACGAGCTGAACGAACGGCTGCGGGATCGCCAACTGGAGAACATTCTGGGCGAGGTGGTTTGTGAAGGATTTGATGACAGCGTAATGCTGGCACCGGGCAGCGTCATAACCGGCGGCCATGAAATGTATAAAGTGTTCACACCGTTTAAAAATGCTTTTGTTAAACGTCTGAAAGAGGCGCTGCCGGAGTGCGTACCCGCACCCGCAGCCAGAGGGGAAGCTATAACCACGCTGCCTGAATTAACGTTTAACTATCCCCAACAGGCATTCGATGAGCTTCTGTTCCCCGCAAACGAGAAGGCAGCAATGGCGAAGCTGCGCCAGTTTTGCAAACAGGGCGCGGGAGAGTACGACGCGCGCAGGGATTTCCCGGCGATTGAAGGGACAAGCCGCTTATCGGCAAGCCTGGCGCTGGGCGTACTCTCTCCTCGCCAGTGTTTACATCGTCTTCTGGCCGAGCAGCCGCAGGCGATGGACGGTGGGGCGGGTTCGGTGTGGCTGAACGAACTCATCTGGCGTGAATTCTATCGCCATCTGATGACGTATCATCCCGATCTCTGTAAGCATCGTCCGTTCATCCCCTGGACCGACAACGTAAAATGGCAGCACGATGCGGCACGTTTACAGGCCTGGCAAAAAGGGGAAACGGGCTATCCGATTGTTGATGCCGCCATGCGCCAGCTGAATGAAACCGGGTGGATGCACAACCGCCTGCGAATGATTACCGCCAGCTTTCTGGTGAAGGATCTGCTTATCGACTGGCGTATCGGAGAGCGCTATTTTATCTCTCAGCTGATCGACGGCGATCTCGCTGCGAATAACGGCGGCTGGCAGTGGGCGGCCTCTACCGGCACCGATGCGGCTCCCTATTTCAGGATTTTTAATCCGACCACTCAGGGGCAAAAATTTGATGCCAACGGCGACTTTATCCGCCGCTGGTTGCCCGCGCTCAGGAACGTTCCTGCGAAAGCGATCCACGACCCGTGGGCATGGGCGGATAAACAGGGCGTAAAGCTCGATTATCCCCGCCCGATTGTTGACCATAAACAGGCGCGCACCGCCACGCTGGCGGCGTACGAAGCCGCCCGAAAAGTTTGAGAGCATAAAGATGAAAAACAGTGAACTGGAACGCCTGATTAACGAAAAACTCAATACCGCCTCCTTTAGCGACTACGGCCCAAATGGCCTGCAGGTAGAAGGGCGCGAAACGGTGCAGAAAATTATCACCGGCGTCACGGCAAGCCAGGCGCTGCTGGACGAGGCTGTCCGTCAGGAAGCCGATGCGGTGATTGTCCATCACGGCTACTTCTGGAAAAACGAATCACCGATTATTCGCGGCATGAAGCGCAACCGCCTGAAAACGTTGCTGGCAAATGACATCAACCTGTACGGTTACCACCTGCCGCTGGACGCACACCCGGAACTGGGCAACAACGTTCAGCTTGCGCAGCTGTTGGGGATAACCGTAATGGGCGAAATCGAGCCGCTGGTGCCGTGGGGCGAGCTGGCGATGCCGGTTCCCGGACTGGAGCTGGCCTCGTGGATTGAAGCGCGCCTGGGGCGTCGCCCGCTGTGGTGCGGCGATACGGGCGCGGACCTGGTAAAACGCGTTGCCTGGTGCACCGGGGGCGGGCAGGGCTTTATCGACAGCGCCGCGCGTTTCGGTGTTGATGCCTTTATCACCGGCGAGGTTTCCGAGCAGACCATTCACTCGGCGCGTGAACAGGGGCTGCATTTCTACGCGGCCGGTCATCATGCCACCGAGCGCGGCGGCATTCGGGCCCTCAGCGAGTGGCTGACGGAAAATACCGATCTGGATGTAACCTTTATTGATATCCCTAATCCGGCCTGATGAGAGGTGCCTGAGTGCAGCGAGCGCGTTGTTATCTTCTGGGAGAAACGGCAGTGGTTCTGGAGCTCGAGCCGCCGGTGACCCTTGCCACGCAAAAGCGTATCTGGCGGCTAACCCAGCGTCTGGTCGATCTGCCGGACGTGGTTGAAGCCATTCCGGGGATGAATAACATCACGGTGGTGCTGCGTAGTCCGCATACGCTGGCGCTGGATGCCATCGAGCGTTTACAGCGCTGGTGGGAAGAGAGCGAGGCGCTGGAGCCGGAATCGCGTGCCATTGAGATCCCGGTCGTTTATGGCGGTACGGGGGGACCGGATCTTGGTGTGGTCGCAGACCATTGCGGGCTCACCGAAAAGCAGGTGGTTGAGCTGCACAGTTCGGTGGATTACGTCGTCTGGTTCCTGGGATTCCAGCCCGGATTCCCGTATCTGGGGGGATTATCTCCCCGGCTGCATACGCCGCGCCGCGCTGAACCGCGCCTGAGCGTACCGGCGGGGACGGTCGCGATTGGTGGCGAGCAGACCGGCGTATATCCGCTGGCTTCGCCCGGTGGTTGGCAGCTTATTGGGCATACCGCCACCCCGTTATTTGACCCCGCGCTGGCGTCGCCAATACTCCTGCGCCCGGGCGACACCCTTCGCTTTATCCCGCAGAAGGAGGGGGTATGTTAACGCTTATTCGCGCCGGGCTTTACACCTCCGTACAGGATGCCGGGCGCTTTGGCATGCGCCAGTCCGGCGTGAGCTATTGTGGCGCGCTGGACCGTCCAGCACTGGAAATCGCTAACGTGCTGGTGGGCAACCCCGGCAGCACGGCGGCGCTCGAAATTACGCTCGGCCAGTGTGTCATTGAGTTTGGTCAGGAGACCTGGTTCGCGCTCACCGGCGCAGGCTGTGATGCCACGCTGGACGGCAAAGCGGTGTGGACCGGCTGGCGTCTGCGGGCGAAAGCCGGGCAGCGCCTGACCTTAAAGCGTCCTCTGCACGGCGTGCGTAGCTATCTCGCGGTGGCTGGCGGCATTGATGTGCCTGAGGTGCTGGGCTCATCCAGTACCGATCAGAAAGCCGGGATAGGCGGTCACGAAGGACGTCTGTTGCGCGATGGCGATCGACTGGCGATTAAGCCCTCTTCGCGTCACTTCTCGACGGCTCAGGGGGTGAAACAACTTCTCTGGGGAAACCAGATCCGCGCCTTACCGGGGCCGGAATATCATGAGTTCGACGAGGCCTCAAAAGAGTCTTTCTGGCGCGCGCCGTGGAAGCTTAGTCCGCAGAGTAACCGAATGGGCTATCGTCTGCAGGGGCAGCCGCTGATCCGGACCACAGACCGGGAACTGCTCTCCCACGGTTTGTTGCCCGGCGTTATTCAGGTTCCAGGCAACGGGCAACCGATCGTCTTAATGAACGACGCGCAGACGACGGGGGGCTATCCGCGAATTGCCTGCATTATTGAAGCCGATCGCTACCATCTGGCGCAAATTCCCCTCGGTCAGCCGATTCACTTCGTGCAGTGTTCGCTGGAGGAAGCGCTAAAGGCGCGGCAGGATCAGCAGCGCTATCTCGAACAGCTGGCGTGGAGGCTCGATGGTAAAGATTGATTTAAACGCCGATCTGGGCGAGGGCGGCAGCGCCGACGCGGCGCTAATGACGCTGGTCTCTTCGGTCAATATTACCTGCGGCTTTCACGCGGGCGATGCGCAAACCATGCTGGAGAGCGTGCGTCATGCCATCAAAAATGGCGTGGCGATTGGCGCTCACCCGAGCTTCCCTGACCGGGATAACTTTGGCCGCACCGCGATGGACCTGCCGCCTGAGACGGTCTACGCGCAGGTGCTCTACCAGATTGGCGCGCTGGAGGCGATGGTTCGCGCCGGGAAGGGCGTACTGCGTCACGTGAAGCCGCACGGTATGCTCTATAACCAGGCGGCAAAAGACCCGGTACTGGCGGCGGCGATTGCCCGTGCGGTGCGGGACTGTAATCCGCAGCTGATTCTGGTCGGCCTGGCGGGCAGTGAGCTTATTCGTGCCGGAGAACGGCTGGGGCTGACCACGCGGCAGGAGGTGTTTGCCGATCGGGGATACATGCCGGACGGCAGTCTGGTTCCGCGCACGCAAGCCGGTGCGCTGATTACCGATGAAGCGAAAGCGCTGGCGCAGACGCTGGAGATGGTGCGCTACGGGCGAGTGACCGCCGTGGATGGCACAACGGCGCACGTTCAGGCTGATACGGTATGTTTACACGGCGATGGCGAGCATGCGCTCCAGTTCGCGCGCCGCCTGCGGGCCGCGTTCGCTGAAGAGGGCATTCTTGTCAGCGCAGATTAATCATAAAAGGACAGAAAAATGCCAGAAGGCCCGGAGATCCGCCGCGCGGCGGATAGCCTCGAGGCGGCGATAAAGGGCAAACCGCTGACGGAGGTCTGGTTTGCTTTTCCTCAACTGAAACCGTTTGAATCACAGCTGGTAGGGCAGTCGGTAACGCATATTGAAACGCGCGGCAAAGCGTTGCTCACGCACTTTTCCCATAACCTGACGTTATATAGCCATAACCAGCTTTACGGCGTGTGGCGCGTGGTGGAGGCGGGTGAACAGCCGCAAACGACCCGCGTGCTGCGCGTCAGGCTGCAAACGGCGGATAAGGCGATCCTGCTCTATAGCGCCTCTGATATCGAAATGTTAACGCCTGAGCAGTTGCTCACGCACCCGTTCTTACAGCGGGTTGGGCCGGACGTGCTGGATATGCGCCTGACGGCGAGCGACGTGAAGGCCCGACTGCTATCGCCCCCATTCCGCAACCGGCAGTTTTCCGGCCTGTTCCTTGACCAGGCCTTTCTCGCCGGGCTTGGCAACTACCTGCGGGTGGAGATCCTCTGGGAAGTCGGGCTGGCACCGCAGCACAAAGCTTCTCAGCTGAGCGATGAACAGCTGGAGGCGCTGTCCCACGCGCTGCTGGACATCCCGCGGCTGTCGTACAACACGCGTGGCATCGTAGATGAAAACAAGCACCACGGGGCGCTGTTCCGGTTCAAGGTGTTTCATCGGGCGGGGAAGAAGTGCGAGCGGTGCGGCGGGATTATCGACAGGATTATGCTCTCTTCGAGACCCTTTTACTGGTGTCCACATTGTCAAAAATAAACAAGCCGGGTGGCGGCTACGCCTTACCCGGCCTACGTTTCGCATTTGTAGGCCCGGTAAGCGGTAGCGCCACCGGGCTTAACTTTTAGCGCTTCAGGTCAGACTTAAAATCACGCTGCTCGTAGCCGGTATACAGCTGACGAGGACGGGCGATCTTCATGCCTTCGCTGTGCATTTCGTTCCAGTGCGCAATCCAGCCTACGGTACGGGCCATGGCGAAGATCACGGTGAACATGGAAGACGGAATGCCCATCGCTTTCAGAATAATGCCAGAGTAGAAATCGACGTTCGGGTAGAGTTTCTTCTCGATGAAGTACGGGTCGTTCAGCGCGATGTGTTCCAGCTCCATCGCCACTTCCAGCAGGTCATCTTTTGTACCCAGCTCTTTCAGCACTTCGTGGCAGGTTTCACGCATCACGGTGGCGCGCGGGTCATAGTTTTTGTAAACACGGTGACCGAAGCCCATCAGGCGGAAGGAGTCATTCTTGTCTTTCGCGCGACGCACGAACTCAGGAATGTGCTCAACGGTGCTGATCTCTTCCAGCATCTTCAGCGCCGCTTCGTTCGCGCCGCCGTGCGCCGGTCCCCACAGGGAGGCGATGCCCGCAGCGATACAGGCGAACGGGTTCGCGCCTGAAGAGCCTGCGGTACGAACGGTTGAGGTCGAGGCGTTCTGTTCGTGGTCAGCATGCAGGATCAGAATACGGTCCATCGCGCGTTCCAGAACCGGGTTCACTTCGTACTCTTCGCACGGCGTGGAGAACATCATGCGCAGGAAGTTGCCCGCGTAGGAGAGGTCGTTACGCGGATACACAAACGGCTGGCCGATAGAGTATTTGTAACACATCGCCGCCATGGTCGGCATTTTGGACAGCAGACGGTAAGCGGCGATTTCACGGTGACGCGGGTTATTCACGTCAAGGGAGTCGTGGTAGAACGCTGCCAGCGCACCGGTAATACCGCACATCACCGCCATTGGGTGAGAGTCACGACGGAACGCATGGAACAGACGGGTAATCTGCTCATGGATCATGGTGTGACGGGTCACGGTGGTTTTAAATTCATCGAACTGTGCCTGCGTCGGTTTTTCGCCGTTCAGCAGGATGTAGCACACTTCCAGGTAGTTGGATTCGGTGGCTAACTGATCGATAGGGAAGCCGCGATGGAGCAGGATACCTTCGTCACCGTCGATAAAGGTGATTTTGGATTCGCAAGATGCGGTAGAGGTAAATCCAGGGTCAAAGGTGAATACCCCTTTGGAACCCAGCGTACGGATATCAATAACATCCTTACCGAGCGTGCCTTTTAGCACATCCAGTTCAATAGCAGTGTCACCATTTAGGGTGAGCGTTGCCTTTGTATCAGCCATTTACGGTCTCCTTAGCGCCTTATGCTTAAGACTGCGCTTTACCGGATTTGCTTTCAGCTGTTAATCACCGTTACCAGATTGTTATTTGGCTTACCGCTCAGCTCACGAGGACAAACCAGGGTACAGAGCTATGGCGCCTTGCAGGTAAACGAATGAAATATCAGTGAAACAACAGCAAATCAGCGTTTTTGCAGTCCGAATTATTCAAACCTGTATATCACTAATAACTGTCCTGATAACTTCGGTCAATACCATCACACTGTTACATAACTATTTGTCAGGTGAAAGAGAGACCTCATAACTTTTGCGCATTATATGCCTTTTCTGATGACGTTTGTAACAATATTGTTTAACATTTGTCAAATCAGATGATTAAAAATTAAAAAGATGTTGTTATCGTGACCCTGATCACTGTTCCAGAGAAAACCCGACAAACTGTATGTAGGTTAATTGTAATGATTTTGTGAACGGCCTATACTGCCGCCAGGTCTCCGGAACACCCTGCAATCCCGAGCCACCCAGCGTTGTAATGTGTCGTTTAAGCATCTGGAAGCACTGTTTTGCATGACGCGCAGTTATAGAAAAGGAACGCTGTCTGACCCGCATCGCAGTCCGGAGGAAGGAAACAATAAGAACAGCATGTGGGCGTTATTCATGATAAGAAATGTGAAAAAACAAAGACCTGTCAATCTGGATCTGAAAACGATCCGGTTCCCCGTAACAGCAATAGCGTCCATTCTGCACCGTGTTTCTGGTGTGATTACGTTTGTGGCGGTCGGTATTCTGCTGTGGTTACTGGGCACCAGCCTCTCTTCCCCTGAAGGATTCCTCCAGGCCTCTGCCATCATGAACAGCTTCTTCGTGAAATTCATCATGTGGGGCATTCTGACCGCACTGGCGTACCACGTTGTGGTGGGTGTTCGCCATATGCTGATGGACTTTGGCTACCTGGAAGAGACCTTCGAAGCCGGGAAACGCTCCGCTAACATTTCATTTGTGATTACAGTCGTGCTTTCACTTCTCGCAGGAGTTCTCGTATGGTAAGCAACGCCTCCGCATTAGGACGCAACGGCGTACATGACTTCATTCTGGTCCGTGCTACCGCCATCGTTCTCACCCTCTACATCATCTATATGATCGGTTTCTTCGCGACCAGCGGCACGCTGACGTGGGAAATCTGGAGTGGGTTCTTCGGATCCGCCTTCACCAAAGTGTTCACCCTGCTGGCCCTTTTCTCCATCCTTATTCATGCCTGGATTGGCATGTGGCAGGTGTTGACCGATTACGTTAAACCGCTGGCGATTCGCCTTCCACTGCAGCTGGCCATTGTCGTTGCACTGGTGGTTTACGTTATTTATGGATTCGTTGTGGTGTGGGGTGTGTAATGAAACTGCCAGTCAGAGAATTTGATGCTGTTGTGATTGGTGCCGGTGGCGCAGGTATGCGTGCCGCACTGCAAATTTCCCAGAGTGGCCAGAGCTGTGCGCTGCTCTCTAAAGTCTTCCCAACCCGTTCCCATACTGTGTCTGCGCAGGGCGGTATTACCGTTGCGCTGGGTAACTCCCATGAAGATAACTGGGAATGGCACATGTATGACACGGTAAAAGGTTCCGATTACATCGGCGACCAGGATGCCATCGAATATATGTGTAAAACTGGCCCGGAAGCGATTCTGGAGCTGGACCACATGGGTCTGCCGTTCTCCCGTCTGGAAAATGGCACCATCTATCAGCGTCCGTTTGGCGGCCAGTCGAAAAACTTCGGCGGCGAGCAGGCGGCACGCACCGCGGCGGCGGCTGACCGTACCGGTCACGCGCTGCTGCACACCCTGTATCAGCAGAACCTGAAAAACCACACCACCATCTTCTCCGAATGGTATGCGCTGGATCTGGTGAAAAACGCCGATGGCGCCATCGTTGGTTGTACCGCGCTGTGCATCGAAACCGGTGAAGTGGTCTACTTCAAAGCCCGCGCAACCGTGCTGGCGACCGGCGGTGCAGGCCGTATTTACCAGTCCACTACCAACGCCCACATCAACACCGGTGACGGTGTCGGTATGGCTATCCGCGCGGGCGTGCCGGTGCAGGATATGGAGATGTGGCAGTTCCACCCAACCGGCATCGCCGGTGCAGGCGTGCTGGTAACAGAAGGCTGCCGTGGTGAAGGTGGCTACCTGCTGAATAAACACGGCGAGCGCTTCATGGAGCGTTATGCCCCGAATGCGAAAGACCTGGCGGGTCGTGACGTGGTGGCGCGTTCCATCATGATCGAAATCCGTGAAGGCCGCGGCTGTGACGGCCCTTGGGGTCCACACGCCAAGCTGAAGCTCGACCACCTGGGTAAAGAAGTGCTGGAGTCCCGTCTGCCGGGCATCCTGGAACTGTCCCGCACCTTCGCGCACGTCGATCCGGTGAAAGAGCCGATTCCGGTTATCCCAACCTGCCACTACATGATGGGCGGTATTCCGACCAAAGTGACCGGTCAGGCGCTGACCGTGAACGAGCAGGGCGAAGACGTGGTCATTCCTGGCCTGTTCGCGGTGGGCGAAATTGCCTGCGTATCCGTACACGGCGCAAACCGTCTGGGCGGCAACTCGCTGCTGGATCTGGTGGTGTTTGGTCGCGCAGTGGGTCTGCATCTGCAGGAATCCATTGCCGAGCAGGGCGCGCTGCGTGACGCGACCGCCGACGAAATTGATGCCTCTCTTGAGCGCCTCAACCGCTGGAACGGCAACCGTAACGGCGAAGATCCGGTGGAAATCCGTAAAGCGCTGCAGGAATGCATGCAGCACAACTTCTCGGTATTCCGCGAAGGCGACGCGATGGCCAAAGGTCTTGAGCAGCTGAAAGCGATCCGCGAGCGTCTGAAAAATGCCCGTCTGGACGACACCTCCAGCGAGTTCAACACCCAGCGCGTTGAGTGCCTGGAGCTGGATAACCTGATGGAAACCGCGTTCGCGACCGCGATGTCGGCAAACTTCCGTACCGAAAGCCGTGGCGCGCATAGCCGCTTCGACTTCCCGGAACGTGATGACGAAAACTGGCTGTGCCATTCCCTGTATCTGCCAGAGTCGGAAACCATGACGCGTCGTAGCGTCAACATGGAACCGAAACTGCGTCCGGCGTTCCCGCCGAAGATTCGTACTTACTAATGCGGAGACAGGATAATGAAACTCGAATTCTCAGTTTATCGTTATAACCCGGATGTTGATGACGCTCCGCGCATGCAGGACTACACCCTGGAAGCGGAAGAAGGTCGCGACATGATGCTGCTGGATGCCTTAATCCAGCTGAAAGAAAAAGATCCAACCCTCTCGTTCCGTCGCTCCTGCCGTGAAGGGGTGTGTGGTTCTGACGGTGTGAACATGAACGGCAAAAATGGCCTGGCCTGCATCACGCCAATTTCAGCGTTGCAGCGTCCTGGTCAGAAAATTGTTATCCGTCCTCTGCCAGGCCTGCCGGTCGTGCGTGATTTGGTGGTAGACATGGGGCAATTCTATGCACAATATGAGAAGATTAAGCCTTACTTATTGAATAATGGGCAAAATCCACCGGCTCGTGAGCACTTACAGTCTCCTGAGCAGCGTGAAAAACTCGATGGTCTGTACGAGTGTATTCTCTGCGCATGCTGTTCTACGTCCTGCCCGTCGTTCTGGTGGAACCCGGACAAGTTTATCGGCCCGGCCGGTCTGCTGGCTGCCTATCGCTTCCTGATCGATAGCCGCGACACCGAAACCGACAGCCGTCTGGAAGGACTGAGTGACGCTTTCAGCGTATTCCGCTGCCATAGCATCATGAACTGCGTCAGTGTGTGTCCGAAGGGGCTGAACCCGACGCGCGCCATCGGCCATATTAAGTCGATGCTGCTGCAGCGCAGTGCGTAAGTAACGTTGCCGGATGGCGCTGCGCTTATCCGGCCTACGAAACTGTAGGCCCGGTAAGCGTAGCGCCACCGGGCAAAATGCAGAAACCTTTAAAAACTGCCCTGTACTACCCTGAAGTCCAGACAGTTTCTAAAGGTTCCTTCGCGGGCCAAATGAAAAGAGCTCGCAGGTGAACCCCGGCACGTACACGTGGTGTGCGTGGTAGTTTCTACGGCGAAAGTAAGCATAAAAATGCTTAAGGGATCACGATGCAGAACGGCGCAATGAAAGCCTGGCTGGACTCTTCTTACCTCTCTGGTGCCAACCAGAGCTGGATAGAACAGCTCTATGAAGACTTCTTAACCGATCCTGACTCAGTGGACGCAAACTGGCGTTCCATGTTCCAGCAGTTGCCTGGTACAGGGGTCAAACCGGATCAATTCCATTCCAAAACACGTGATTATTTCCGTCGTCTGGCGAAGGATGCCTCACGTTACTCTTCTGCGATTTCCGACCCTGACACCAATGCGAAGCAGGTTAAAGTCCTGCAGCTTATCAACGCTTATCGCTTCCGTGGTCACCAGCATGCGAATCTCGATCCGCTGGGACTGTGGAAACAAGACCGTGTGGCCGATCTCGATCCGGCGTATCACGATCTGACCGAGGCCGATTTCCAGGAAAGCTTTAACGTAGGTTCCTTTGCCATCGGCAAAGACACGATGAAGCTGGGCGATCTGATTGACGCGCTCAAGCAAACCTACTGCGGCTCCATCGGCGCGGAATACATGCACATTACCTCTACCGAAGAGAAGCGCTGGATCCAGCAGCGCATCGAATCCGTAGCGGGCCACGCGACCTTCTCGGCTGACGAGAAAAAACGCTTCCTCAGCGAACTGACCGCAGCGGAAGGCCTTGAGCGCTATCTGGGCGCGAAGTTCCCGGGCGCAAAACGCTTCTCGCTGGAAGGCGGTGACGCCCTGGTGCCGATGCTGAAAGAGCTGATTCGTCACGCAGGCAAGAGCGGCACCCGTGAAGTGGTGCTGGGCATGGCACACCGTGGTCGTCTGAACGTACTGGTCAACGTGCTGGGTAAAAAACCGCAGGACCTGTTCGACGAATTCGCAGGCAAACATAAAGAACACCTCGGCACCGGCGACGTGAAGTACCACATGGGCTTCTCGTCAGATATCGAAACCGAAGGCGGTCTGGTTCACCTGGCGCTGGCGTTTAACCCGTCGCACCTCGAGATCGTCAGCCCGGTGGTTATCGGTTCCGTGCGCGCGCGTCTGGATCGTCTGGACGAGCCGAGCAGCAACAAAGTTCTGCCAATCACCATCCACGGTGATGCGGCGGTGACAGGGCAGGGCGTGGTGCAGGAAACCCTGAACATGTCCAAAGCGCGTGGTTATGAAGTGGGCGGTACCGTTCGCATTGTGATCAACAACCAGGTGGGCTTCACCACCTCTAACCCGCTTGACGCACGTTCTACCCCGTACTGCACCGACATCGGTAAGATGGTTCAGGCGCCGATCTTCCACGTTAACGCGGATGACCCGGAAGCCGTGGCTTTCGTGACCCGTCTGGCGCTGGACTTCCGTAACACCTTCAAACGCGATGTGTTCATTGACCTCTTCTGCTACCGCCGTCACGGCCACAACGAAGCGGATGAGCCAAGTGCAACCCAGCCGCTGATGTACCAGAAAATCAAAAAACACCCGACCCCGCGCAAAATCTATGCTGACAAGCTGGAAAGCGACAAAGTGGCGACGCTGGAAGATGCGACCGAAATGGTCAACCTCTACCGCGACGCGCTGGACGCGGGTGAATGCGTAGTGAAAGAGCTGCGCCCGATGAACATGCACTCCTTTACCTGGTCGCCGTACCTCAACCACGAGTGGGATGAGAGCTATCCGAACAAGGTGGAGATGAAGCGCCTGCAGGAGCTGGCTAAACGCATCAGCACCGTGCCGGACGCTATCGAGATGCAGTCTCGCGTGGCGAAAATTTATGCTGACCGTCAGGCCATGGCGGCAGGCGAGAAGCTGTTCGACTGGGGCGGCGCGGAAACGCTGGCTTACGCGACGCTGGTTGACGAAGGCATTCCTGTTCGTCTGTCCGGTGAAGATGCGGGCCGTGGCACCTTCTTCCACCGTCACGCGGTGGTTCACAACCAGTCTAACGGTTCAACCTACACCCCGCTGCAGCACGTGCACAACGGTCAGGGCCAGTTCAAGGTCTGGGACTCCGTGCTGTCTGAAGAAGCGGTACTGGCTTTCGAATACGGTTACGCCACGGCAGAACCGCGCACCCTGACCATCTGGGAAGCGCAGTTCGGTGACTTCGCCAACGGTGCGCAGGTGGTTATCGACCAGTTCATCTCCTCCGGCGAGCAGAAATGGGGCCGTATGTGTGGCCTGGTGATGCTGCTGCCGCACGGCTATGAAGGCCAGGGTCCGGAGCACTCCTCCGCGCGTCTGGAACGTTATCTGCAGCTCTGCGCCGAGCAGAACATGCAGGTTTGCGTGCCGTCGACCCCGGCGCAGGTTTACCACATGCTGCGTCGTCAGGCGCTGCGCGGTATGCGTCGTCCGCTGGTGGTCATGTCGCCGAAATCCCTGCTGCGTCACCCGCTGGCGGTGTCCAGCCTGGAAGAGCTGGCGAACGGTACCTTCCTGCCAGCCATCGGTGAAATTGACGAGCTGGATCCGCAGGCCGTGAAGCGTGTGGTGATGTGTTCTGGTAAGGTTTATTACGACCTGCTGGAACAGCGCCGTAAGAACGATCAGAAAGATGTCGCCATCGTGCGTATCGAACAGCTTTATCCGTTCCCGCACCAGGCGGTGCAGGAAGCGCTGAAACCGTACGCTCACGTTCATGATTTTGTCTGGTGCCAGGAAGAGCCGCTCAACCAGGGCGCATGGTACTGCAGCCAGCATCATTTCCGTGAAGTGATTCCATTTGGGTCAGCCCTGCGCTATGCAGGTCGCCCGGCCTCCGCCTCTCCGGCGGTAGGGTATATGTCCGTTCACCAGAAGCAGCAACAAGATCTGGTCAATGACGCGCTGAACGTCGATTAATTAAAGGATACATAATGAGTAGCGTAGATATTCTTGTTCCCGACCTGCCTGAATCTGTAGCAGATGCGACCGTCGCTACCTGGCACAAAAAACCAGGCGATGCCGTTAAGCGCGATGAAGTGCTGGTAGAAATCGAAACTGACAAAGTGGTACTGGAAGTACCGGCTTCGGCGGATGGCGTTCTGGACGCGGTGCTGGAAGACGAAGGCACCACCGTCACCTCTCGTCAGATCCTGGGTCGCCTGCGTGAAGGCAACAGCGCGGGCAAAGAGTCCAGCGCGAAGTCTGAAGAGAAAGCGTCTACGCCAGCGCAGCGCCAGCAGGCCTCTCTGGAAGAGCAGTCTAACGACGCCCTCAGCCCGGCGATCCGTCGCCTGCTGGCGGAACACAGCCTTGACCCGGCAGCCATTAAAGGCACCGGTGTGGGCGGTCGTCTGACCCGTGAAGACATCGACAAGCATCTGGCGAAAGCGCCTGCTCAGGCGGAAGCGAAAGCCCCTGCGGCAGCACCGGCAGCACAGCCTGCTCTGGGCGCTCGCAGCGAAAAACGCGTGCCGATGACTCGCCTGCGTAAGCGCGTGGCCGAGCGTCTGCTGGAAGCGAAAAACTCTACCGCGATGCTGACTACCTTCAACGAAGTGAACATGAAGCCAATCATGGACCTGCGTAAGCAGTACGGTGACGCGTTTGAAAAACGTCACGGTATCCGTCTGGGCTTTATGTCCTTCTACGTGAAGGCGGTGGTTGAGGCGCTGAAACGCTACCCGGAAGTGAACGCGTCCATCGATGGCGATGACGTGGTTTACCACAACTACTTCGACGTCAGCATGGCGGTTTCGACCCCACGTGGCCTGGTGACCCCGGTTCTGCGTGATGTGGATACCCTGGGTATGGCCGACATCGAGAAAAACATTAAAGAACTGGCCGTGAAAGGCCGCGACGGCAAGCTGACCGTAGACGACCTGACCGGCGGTAACTTCACCATTACCAACGGCGGCGTCTTCGGATCGCTGATGTCTACCCCGATCATTAACCCGCCGCAGAGCGCGATCCTGGGTATGCATGCCATCAAAGATCGTCCTATGGCGGTAGACGGTAAAGTTGAGATCCTGCCGATGATGTACCTGGCGCTCTCTTACGACCACCGCCTGATCGACGGCCGCGAGTCCGTGGGCTTCCTGGTAGCCATTAAAGAGCTGCTCGAAGATCCAACGCGTCTGCTGCTGGACGTCTAGTCACGATTTAGCATCACCTGCCCCGTAGACCGGCACACGCTGCGCCGGTCTACAGGTTTGAAGATAACGATTACCCTGAAGGATGGATAGAACACATGAACTTACATGAATATCAGGCCAAACAGCTGTTTGCCCGGTATGGCTTACCGGCTCCGGTGGGTTATGCCTGTACTACCCCGCGTGAAGCAGAAGAAGCCGCATCTAAAATCGGTTCCGGCCCGTGGGTAGTTAAGTGTCAGGTTCACGCTGGTGGCCGTGGTAAAGCGGGCGGTGTGAAGGTTGTTAAGAGCAAAGAAGAGATTCGTGCGTTTGCTGAACATTGGCTCGGCAAGCGTCTGGTAACGTACCAGACAGACGCGAACGGCCAGCCGGTTAACCAGATCCTGGTTGAAGCGGCAACCGACATCGCGAAAGAGCTGTATCTGGGCGCGGTGGTTGACCGTAGCTCCCGTCGCGTGGTGTTCATGGCGTCTACCGAAGGCGGCGTGGAAATCGAAAAAGTGGCGGAAGAGACTCCGCACCTGATCCACAAAGTGGCTATCGATCCGCTGGCGGGCCCAATGCCTTACCAGGGTCGCGAGCTGGCGTTCAAGCTGGGTCTGGAAGGTAAACTGGTTCAGCAGTTCACCAAGATCTTCATGGGTCTGGCGACCATCTTCCTGGAGCGCGATCTGGCGCTGATCGAGATCAACCCGCTGGTGATCACGACCCAGGGCGATCTGATCTGCCTCGACGGCAAGCTGGGCGCTGACGGCAACGCGCTGTTCCGCCAGCCGGATCTGCGCGAAATGCGCGACCAGTCTCAGGAAGACCCGCGTGAAGCGCAGGCAGCACAGTGGGAACTGAACTACGTGGCGCTGGACGGTAACATCGGCTGCATGGTTAACGGTGCGGGCCTGGCGATGGGCACCATGGACATCGTTAAGCTGCACGGCGGTGAGCCAGCGAACTTCCTCGACGTGGGCGGTGGCGCAACCAAAGAGCGCGTAACCGAAGCGTTCAAAATCATTCTCTCCGACGACAACGTGAAGGCCGTTCTGGTTAACATCTTCGGCGGCATCGTCCGTTGCGACCTGATCGCCGACGGTATCATCGGTGCGGTAGAAGAAGTGGGTGTTAACGTTCCGGTGGTTGTGCGTCTGGAAGGTAACAACGCTGAACTCGGCGCGAAAAAACTGGCTGACAGCGGCCTGAATATTATTGCAGCGAAAAGTCTGACGGATGCAGCTCAGCAGGTTGTTGCCGCAGTGGAGGGGAAATAATGTCAGTTTTAATTAATAAAGATACCAAGGTTATCTGCCAGGGCTTCACCGGTAGCCAGGGGACTTTCCACTCCGAACAGGCGATTGCCTACGGCACGCAGATGGTTGGCGGCGTAACGCCAGGTAAAGGCGGCACCACCCACCTGGGCCTGCCGGTGTTCAACACCGTGCGTGAAGCCGTAGAAGCGACGGGCGCAACCGCGACCGTGATCTACGTTCCGGCGCCGTTCTGCAAAGACTCTATTCTGGAAGCGATCGACGCAGGCATCAAACTGATCATCACCATCACCGAAGGTATCCCAACGCTGGATATGCTGACCGTGAAGGTGAAGTTGGATGAAGCTGGCGTGCGTATGATCGGCCCGAACTGCCCAGGCGTTATCACCCCGGGCGAATGCAAAATCGGCATCATGCCGGGCCACATTCACAAGCCGGGTAAAGTGGGCATCGTGTCCCGTTCCGGTACCCTGACCTATGAAGCGGTTAAGCAGACCACCGACTACGGTTTCGGCCAGTCCACCTGCGTGGGCATCGGCGGTGACCCGATCCCGGGCTCTAACTTCATCGACATCCTGAAGCTGTTCCAGGAAGATCCACAGACCGAAGCGATCGTGATGATCGGTGAGATCGGTGGTAGCGCGGAAGAAGAAGCGGCTGCTTACATCAAAGAACACGTGACCAAGCCAGTAGTGGGTTACATCGCGGGTGTGACTGCGCCGAAAGGCAAGCGTATGGGTCACGCAGGCGCGATCATTGCCGGTGGTAAGGGTACGGCTGATGAGAAATTCGCAGCGCTGGAAGCCGCAGGCGTGAAGACCGTTCGCAGCCTGGCGGACATCGGCGAAGCACTGAAATCCATCATTAAGTAAGTCCTCTCTGCTTCCCGAAAGGGGGGCGTTGCAGTATAAAAATGTCCGTTTCGACATGGTTGGCCGCTGTAAAGCGGCCTTTTTTATTGCCTGCGTCTGGCGACTAGCGTGAACTTGTAATCATCGGTATTGAACACGTTGCGGCTGTATTCAAATACCCGCCCGTCCTTCAGAAACCCGCGGGAGACTTTTTCCAGGATCGGCTTTGCCGGATCGAGCGACAGCGCGGCGATCGCCTCCTCTGACGGCATGATCGGCACCAGCTCCTGCTCGCTGCGATCGATAACCAGCTTTTTGATCTGCTCAACGTAGTGGTATTTCGAATTCTCCATCACTTCCCAGGTGAGGTCGGGGAACAGGGCCAGCGGCATCCACGTTTCTTCCAGATTTACCGGTTTTTGTTTGATAAAGCGGACGCGTTTGACGTGCCAGACTTTATCGTCATGAGAGAGATTCAGCTTTTCGGCAAGTTTTGCATCGGCTTTCAGCACTTCGAAAATGCTCACCTCACTGTGGGTATCCACGTTCCGGTCCGCCAGTTTTTCGTAAAACCCGGTGAGCTGGTAAATGTCGTAATTGACGCGCTCTTCTTTTACGTAGGTGCCGCTGCCCTGAATGCTCGCGACGATCTGCTCTTCCGTAAGCAGCTTCAGCGCCTGTCTCACCGTGACGCGACTCACGTTGAATGCCTCCTGAAGGCTGGATTCCGTCGGTAACGCATCGCCAGGCTTTAACTCTCCCGCACTGATTTTTTCGCGAAGCGCATCGGCTATTTGCCGGTACATCGGTTTGTTACCCATCGAATCTGCCTTTCTAATACCTTTTCATGGAATTATGCCTCCCGCTTAAAATTTGTAAATAATACAACTTAAATACAAATTTGCGTTGTTAGTGAAAATGATCACATAAATGTATTGTATGACCTGCCACAATTGCCGCCAGACAATAACAACGTATGTGTGAGGATCTTATGAACCTGACGACTCTGACCCACACCAGTGCTGTCTGCGTGCAGGCACACTATGCCAGCCGTGATGAGGCCATTCGCCAGCTTACAATGCGGCTGGTGGCGCTGGGCAAAATTACCGATGGCGATGCATTTCTGGCGGAGGTCTACCGCCGCGAATCTCAGGGGCCGACCGCGCTGGGTGAAGGGCTGGCTGTCCCGCATGGTAAATCGAGCGCGGTGAACGAAGCGGCTTTTGCGGTTGCTACGCTGCGCGAACCGCTGGAGTGGGAGGGGGTGGACGGCCCTGAACAGGTAGAGCTGATCGTCCTGCTTGCCATCCCGCCAGCTGAAGCGGGATCCACGCATATCCAGGTGCTGACGGCGCTGACGTCTCGCCTGGCCGATGATGCCCTCCGGGAACGCGTTATGGCTGCTGAGACGGCAGAGGATCTGCTTGATGCGCTGAACGGTGTCTCGAAGGAAGACGAGGCTGCTACGCGGGTGAATGCACCAACCGTCGTCTGTGTCACCGCCTGTCCGGCGGGGATCGCGCATACCTATATGGCCGCAGAGTACCTGGAAAAAGCGGGACGTAAGCTCGGCGTCAACGTGGTGGTCGAAAAGCAGGGGGCGAATGGTATAGAAGGGCGCATTCCTGCCCAGCAGTTGCTGGAGGCGAAAGCGTGTATTTTTGCCGCAGAAGTGGCGATCAAAGAGAGCGAGCGCTTTCAGGGGATCCCCGCCATTTCCGTGCCCGTTGCGGAACCCCTGCGTCATGCTGAAGCGTTGATTGAGCGCGCGCTGGCGCTAAAGCCTTCTACCGATGCGCGCCATGCGCAGGCCGATACCGAAACGAAAAAGCGCGTTAAAACTGAACTCAAGCAGGCGCTTCTCAGCGGCATCTCTTTTGCGGTGCCGCTGATCGTCGCCGGCGGTACGGTGCTGGCCGTATCGGTACTGCTGGCGCAAATCCTTGGCCTGCAGCACCTGTTTGACCAGGAAAACTCGTGGCTGTGGATGTACCGCAAGCTTGGCGGCGGCATGCTCGGCATTTTGATGGTGCCTGTCCTGTCGGCCTACACCGCCTACTCGCTGGCGGATAAACCCGCGCTGACGCCGGGCTTTGCGGCCGGTCTGGCTGCCAACATGATCGGCTCTGGTTTTCTCGGCGCTATCGTCGGCGGGCTGATCGCGGGCTATCTGATGCGCTGGGTGAAAAACCACATCCGGCTCAGTAGCCGCTACAACGGCTTTCTGACTTTTTATCTCTATCCGGTGATTGGCGTGCTGGGCGCGGGCAGCCTGATGCTGTTTGTGATTGGCGAACCGGTGGCCTGGCTTAATAACACGCTCACCGTCTGGCTTAACGGTCTCTCCGGCGCGAATGCGCTGCTTCTGGGGGCAATCCTCGGGTTTATGTGCTCATTCGATTTGGGTGGCCCGGTCAACAAAGCCTCTTACGCGTTTTGCCTGGGGGCGATGGCGAACGGGGTATACGGTCCCTATGCGATCTTTGCTTCCGTCAAAATGGTCTCAGCCTTCACCGTCACGGCGTCAACGATGCTGGCACCGAAGCTGTTTAAGTCGTTTGAAATTGAAACCGGTAAATCGACCTGGCTGCTCGGCCTCGCGGGCATTACCGAAGGGGCGATTCCGATGGCGATTGAAGACCCGCTTCGCGTCATTGGCTCATTTGTACTCGGATCCATGGTGACAGGCGCGGCTGTCGGTGCGATGGGGATCGGGTTGTCTACGCCGGGGGCCGGGATTTTCTCTCTCTTTTTACTTCACGATGCCGGGTTGGGCGGTGTGGTTGCTGCGGCGGGCTGGTTTGGCGCGGCGCTGGTGGGGACCGCTATCTCCACCCTGGTTCTGCTGCTCTGGCGACGCCAGGCGGTAAAAAAGGGCAACTACGTCACTGAAGACGCCTTATCGTAAAAACGCACAAACAGGAAACGAAGATGAAAGCTGTATCTCGCGTTCATATCACGCCGCATATGCACTGGGACCGTGAGTGGTACTTCACCACCGAAGAGTCGCGTATTCTTCTGGTCAATAATATGGAAGAGATCCTGACCCGGCTGGAGCAGGATGATGAGTACAAATACTATGTTCTCGATGGACAGACGGCTGTTCTGGAGGATTATTTTGCCGTTGTGCCCGAAAACCGCTCTCGCGTGAAGGCGCTTGTCGAGCGTGGAAAGCTGATTATCGGCCCCTGGTATACCCAGACCGATACCACGATCGTGAGCGGCGAGTCGATTGTCCGCAACCTGATGTACGGCATCCGGGATTGTATGGCCTTCGGCGAGCCGATGAAGATCGGCTATCTGCCGGATTCGTTTGGCATGTCCGGCCAGCTTCCGCATATCTATAACGGGTTTGGCATTACCCGCACGATGTTCTGGCGCGGTTGTTCTGAACGCCACGGGACCGATAAAACCGAATTTCTCTGGCAGAGCCAGGACGGCAGTGAAGTGACGGCACAGGTGCTGCCGCTGGGCTACGCGATTGGTAAGTACTTACCGGAGGACGAAGCGGGGCTGCGAAAACGGCTCGACAGCTATTTCGAGGTTCTGGAAAAGGCGTCCGTTACTAAAGCGATTTTGCTGCCCAACGGCCACGACCAGATGCCGCTGCAGCAGAACATTTTCGCGGTGATGGAGAAGCTGCGTGAAATCTATCCGCAGCGTCAATTTGTGATGAGCCGGTTTGAGGAGGTCTTTGATTGCATCGACGCGCACCGCGATGACCTGGCGACCTTAAAAGGTGAGTTTATCGACGGGAAATACATGCGCGTGCACCGGACCATCGGCTCCACGCGCATGGATATCAAAATCGCCCATGCGCGTATTGAGAACAAAATTGTCAACATCCTCGAGCCGCTGGCGACGCTTGCCTGGACGCTGGGCTTCGACTACCACCACGGCCTGCTGGAGAAGATGTGGAAAGAGATCCTCAAAAACCACGCTCACGACAGCATCGGCTGCTGCTGCAGCGACAAGGTGCATCGCGAGATTGTCTCCCGCTTCGAGCTGGCTGAGGACATGGCAGACAACCTGGCGCGTTTCTATATGCGCAAGATTGTCGACAACATGCCGCAAAGCGATGCCGATAAGCTGGTGATGTTCAATCTGATGCCCTGGCCGCGTGAGGAGGTGATGAACACCACGATTCGACTGCGCGCCAGCCAGTTCCGTCTGCGGGATGACAAAGGCAACGAGATCCCGTATTTCATCCGCAGCGCGCGCGAGCTCGACCCGGGCCTCATTGACCGACAGATTGTTCACTACGGCAATTACGAACCGTTTATGGAGTTTGATATTCAGCTCAGCCAGATATTGCCGTCGATGGGCTACCGTACGCTGTTTATCGAACCTAACGTGGCCGGGAAGGTGCTCTCTCCGGGGGAAAATACCGCCTCCTTACTTGAAAACGCCTTCTGGCAGATTGACGTAAATGACGATGGTTCGCTGCGCCTGCGCGATAAAGAAACCGGGCTTATTTATGACCGCGTGCTGGAAATCGAAGAGAGCTCGGATGATGGCGATGAGTACGACTACTCGCCTTCGCGGGAAGAGTGGAGACTCACTTCCGCGCAGGGCGAGCATGAATTTGAGGTTACGCATGAAGGCTGGCAGAGCAGGGCAGTTATCCGCCATCGAATCGCCGTTCCGGCGAACCTG
Organism: Enterobacter sp. EC_50; assembly: GCF_019584525.1. Lineage (NCBI taxonomy): Bacteria > Pseudomonadati > Pseudomonadota > Gammaproteobacteria > Enterobacterales > Enterobacteriaceae > Enterobacter > Enterobacter sp. EC_50. Next base: position 158,374 of record NZ_VDAF01000003.1, read on the forward strand.
GCGGAACGCGCGGCGCGCCAGCGAAACGGCTACCTCGGCGCTGAATTTGAAATTACGCTAAGCCGCAACAGCAGACGCATTGACGTGGCGGTGCGACTGGATAATCAGGCCGACGACCACCGCGTTCGCGTGCTCATCCCAACGCCGTTTGCGACCCGGGAGGTGTTAGCGGATACGCAGTTTGGCACGATCTCTCGTCCGGTGCAGGACGCGGCGATGCAAAACTGGCAGGAGGAGGGGTGGAAAGAAGCGCCGGTTCCCGTCTGGAATTTACTCAACTACGCCGTCCTGCAGGAAAAACGAAACGGGCTTGCGCTATTTACCGAGGGGCTGCGTGAATTTGAAGTCGTGGGCGATGAACAAAAGGCATTTGCTCTGACCTTGCTGCGCGGCGTGGGGGTACTCGGCAAAGAAGATCTGCTCCTGCGCCCCGGCAGACCATCCGGTATCAAAATGCCGGTCCCGGACGCTCAGGTGCGTGGTCCGCTAAGCTGTCGCTTTAGCCTCTTCAGCTTCAGCGGCACGCCGGAAAACGCGGGTGTCGCGCAGCAGGCTCAATCGTGGTTAACGCCGGTGCAGTGTTATAACAAGATCCCCTGGGATGCAATGAAGCTGAATCGCGCGTCGTTGACCATGCCGGAAAGTTACAGCCTGTTAGCGCTTTCGCCAACGGGATGCGTACTCAGTGCGATCAAAAAAGCGGAAGATCGTGATGAGCTCATTCTTCGTCTGTTCAACCCTTCACAGTCCAGTGCATGTGACGCGACGCTATCCGTCAATCCGGCGGTGAAGCGGTGCTGCGAAACGGACATGAATGAACGGCTGATGGACCACGGTGAAGACGAAGGGATTGTCGGGGCGTTCAGACCGGGACAGTCGCGAACCTTTAGCCTTCTTCTTGCCTGAGAATCGCTGATATCATTAAAAGGCTGCACTGTTTGCGGCCTTTTTCATTAAATAGTCACGCCGCAGTGTTAAGTTATGGGGTGACAAAAGTAAAATAAATGTAATTGCGAAGGGTTGCATAAATGCCGTGGAAAAATAACCCGGCCCGACTATGCTTTATTGTTTGCCGCGCATCGAAATGAGGCTTTTGTTTCGCGTTAATTAAAATCACTTCTGTTTATATTTTTTTTCGTCTTCGATAACCAATCACATCTTTACATGCACATATCATTAACATGGTTTTTACCATTCTCACCACGATTAAACATAGTTAACATCAAGGTTTGTTTTTGATTTAAATCAAAGTTTAATCCTTGGAAAAAGGTGCTGAAAAGCGCTAAATTGTTCCCGATCAAAATGGCCGAAAAGTGGTAATTTTGCTATAAATTGATCACCGTCGAAAAACGTAAATGTGATTCAATAAAAACCTGTTTATTGTAAGGGTTTTGCAGCGTATTATATTTGCGGTATCAATTTGAGTTTTTTATTAACGTATTTGTAACCTCACGTCATCGTTTTTATCCTCCTTCAGGGTAATAACGACGACAAGGATGCGAATAATTTGTATTGGGGCATGCGTGTGGATCTCTTTCTAACGGGGTTCACTCTCGGAGTCTTCATGCGATGAGCAAGGAGTCATGATGTTAGATATAGTCGAACTGTCGCGCTTACAGTTTGCCTTGACCGCGATGTACCACTTCCTGTTTGTGCCACTGACGCTCGGTATGGCGTTCCTGCTGGCCATCATGGAAACGGTATACGTTCTCTCCGGCAAACAGATTTATAAAGATATGACCAAGTTCTGGGGCAAGTTGTTTGGTATCAACTTCGCACTGGGCGTGGCAACCGGTCTGACCATGGAGTTCCAGTTCGGGACTAACTGGTCTTACTATTCCCACTATGTAGGGGATATCTTCGGTGCGCCGCTGGCCATTGAAGGTCTGATGGCATTCTTCCTTGAATCCACCTTTGTAGGTCTGTTCTTCTTCGGTTGGGACCGTCTGGGTAAAGTCCAGCATATGGCGGTGACCTGGCTGGTGGCATTAGGTTCGAACCTGTCCGCGCTGTGGATCCTGGTCGCGAACGGCTGGATGCAGAACCCTATCGCGTCTGATTTCAACTTCGAAACCATGCGTATGGAGATGGTCAGCTTTGCCGAGCTGGTCCTGAACCCGGTTGCTCAGGTTAAATTCGTTCACACCGTCGCTTCTGGCTATGTGTGCGGCGCGATGTTTGTACTGGGTATCAGTTCTTACTACATGCTGCGCGGTCGTGACTTCGCGTTCGCCAAGCGCTCCTTTGCTATCGCTGCAAGTTTCGGTATGGCTGCGATTCTCTCTGTTATTGTTCTGGGTGATGAATCCGGTTACGAAATGGGCGACGTGCAGAAAACCAAACTGGCCGCTATCGAAGCCGAATGGGAAACCCAGCCGGCACCTGCTGCCTTTACGCTGTTCGGTATTCCCGATCAGGACGCGCAGGAAAACCGCTTCGCTATTCAAATCCCTTACGCGCTGGGTATCATCGCCACCCGTTCTGTTGATAAGCAGGTGACGGGTCTGAAAGAGCTGATGGTGCAGCACGAAGAGCGTATCCGTAACGGTATGAAAGCCTACTCGCTGCTGGAACAGCTGCGTGCCGGTTCTACCGACCAGGCCGTTCGCGATCAGTTTAACGACGTGAAGAAAGATCTGGGTTACGGTCTGCTGCTGAAGCGTTATACCCCGAACGTTTCTGATGCGACGGAAGCGCAGATCCAGATGGCAACCAAAGACTCAATTCCACGCGTTGCGCCACTGTACTTCGCATTCCGTATCATGGTGGGCTGCGGCATCATCATGCTGCTGATCATTGCGGCGTCCTTCTGGTCCGTGATTCGCAACCGCATCGGCGAGAAAAAATGGCTGCTGCGCACCGCGCTGTACGGTATTCCACTGCCGTGGATCGCGATTGAGTCCGGCTGGTTTGTGGCGGAATATGGCCGTCAGCCATGGGCGATCGGTGAGGTGCTGCCAACGGCGGTAGCGAACTCGTCCCTGACCGCAGGCGACCTGATCTTCTCCATGCTGCTGATTTGTGGTCTGTACACCCTGTTCCTGGTGGCTGAACTGTTCCTGATGTTCAAGTTCGCGCGCCTTGGCCCAAGCAGCCTGAAAACCGGTCGCTATCACTACGAGCAGTCCACTGCGACTACTCAGCCGGCACGCTAAGACAGGAGTCATCAAATGATCGATTATGAAGTATTGCGTTTTATCTGGTGGCTGCTGGTTGGCGTTCTGCTGATCGGTTTCGCCGTCACGGATGGTTTCGACATGGGGGTGGGGATGCTCACCCGTTTCCTCGGTCGTAATGACACCGAGCGTCGAATCATGATCAATTCCATCGCCCCGCACTGGGACGGTAACCAGGTGTGGCTGATCACCGCAGGCGGCGCGCTGTTCGCTGCCTGGCCGATGGTCTACGCGGCTGCGTTCTCCGGTTTCTATGTGGCGATGATTCTGGTGCTGGCCTCTTTATTCTTCCGTCCGGTCGGTTTCGACTACCGTTCGAAGATTGAAGATACCCGCTGGCGCAACATGTGGGACTGGGGCATCTTCATTGGTAGCTTCGTTCCACCGCTGGTGATCGGCGTGGCGTTCGGTAACCTGCTGCAGGGCGTACCGTTCCACCTGGACGAGTACATGCGTCTTTACTACACCGGTAACTTCTTCCAGCTGCTGAATCCGTTTGGTCTGCTGGCCGGTGTCGTCAGCGTGGCGATGATCATCACTCAGGGCGCAACCTACCTGCAGATGCGTACCGTGGGCGAGCTGCATCTGCGCTCCCGCGCGACGGCTCAGGTTGCTGCGCTGGTTACGCTGGTCTGCTTCGCGCTGGCCGGTGTGTGGGTGGTGTACGGCATTGATGGCTACGTGGTGACGTCTGCCATTAACCACACCGCACCGTCTAACCCGCTGACCAAAGAAGTGGCGCGTCAGGCGGGAGCATGGCTGGTGAACTTCAACACTACCCCTGTGCTGTGGGCGATCCCGGCGCTGGGCGTGCTGCTGCCGCTGCTGACCATGTTGACGTCTCGTCTGGAAAAAGGCGCGCTGGCGTTCGTGTTCTCTTCACTGACTCTGGCATGCATCATCCTGACGGCGGGTATTGCGATGTTCCCATTCGTCATGCCATCCAGCACCATGCTGAATGCTAGCCTGACCATGTGGGATGCAACGTCCAGCCATATGACGCTGAACCTGATGACGTATGTTGCTTGCGTGTTCGTTCCGATTGTTCTGGCCTACACCATCTGGTGTTACTGGAAAATGTTCGGCCGCATCACGAAAGAACATATCGAAAGCAATACCCACTCTATGTATTAAGTAAGGAGCTGAATATGTGGTATTTCGCATGGATTTTAGGGACGCTTCTTGCCTGTGCATTTGGTGTCATCACTGCCCTGGCGCTTGAGCACGTTGAAGCGACCAAAGCGGGTGAAGAAAAACACTGATGAATATTATCGCGAAACTTTACGCGGTAATGGATAAGCGCCCGTTACGGGCGCTTTCTTTAGTGATGGCATTACTGCTGGCAGGCTGTATCTTCTGGGACCCTTCGCGCTTTGCAGCGAAAACCAGCGAGCTTGAAATCTGGCACGGCTTCCTCATCATGTGGGCGGTGTGCGCAGGTGTGATCCACGGCGTGGGCTTTCGTCCGAAAGCCGTTCACTGGCAGGGAATTTTTTGCCCGCCGATCGCCGATCTGGTTCTACTCGCCGGTTTGATTTTCTTCTTCTTCTGAATAAGAAATGTCCGTTAACGTTATGGGCTTACCCGAGCCCATAAAAATTTACTCTCCGTTTACTTTCCCCCATTCCAAACCATCTTTCCCGCGCGTATAGTAGCGAAGTTTAAAAGCTCTAACTTTTGTTGCATTACTGGGATGTAAAGTGAATACAACGCTGTTTCGATGGCCGGTTCGTGTCTATTACGAAGATACCGATGCCGGTGGTGTGGTTTACCACGCCAGCTACGTTGCTTTTTATGAACGGGCACGCACAGAGATGCTGCGCCATCATCACTTTAGTCAACAGGTGCTGTTGGCTGAGCGAGTTGCCTTCGTGGTACGCAAGATGACGCTTGAGTATTTTGCGCCTGCCAGACTCGACGATATGCTCGAAGTCCAAACTGAAATTACATCAATGCGCGGGACCTCACTGGTTTTCACGCAGCGGATAGTCAACGCAGAGAATACCGTACTGAACTCAGCTGAAGTGCTGATTGTTTGTGTTGATCCAACCATAATGAAGCCTCGTGCGCTTCCTAAGTCTATTGTCGCGGAGTTTAAGCAGTGACTGACATGAATATCCTTGATTTGTTCCTGAAGGCAAGCCTTCTGGTTAAACTTATCATGTTGATTTTGATTGGTTTTTCAATCGCATCCTGGGCCATCATCATCCAGAGAACGCGTATCCTCAATGCCGCTGGCCGTGAGGCTGAAGCGTTTGAAGATAAGTTCTGGTCGGGCATTGAGCTTTCTCGTCTGTACCAGGAGAGCCAGGGACGTCGTGAAAATCTGACCGGCTCCGAGCAAATTTTCTATAGCGGCTTCAAAGAGTTCGCCCGTCTGCATCGTGCAAACAATCATGCGCCTGAAGCGGTGGTGGAAGGTGCCTCGCGCGCGATGCGCATTTCCATGAACCGCGAGCTGGAAAACCTTGAAACGCATATTCCTTTCCTCGGTACTGTCGGTTCCATCAGCCCGTATATCGGTCTGTTTGGTACCGTGTGGGGGATCATGCACGCCTTTATCGCGCTGGGCGCGGTGAAGCAGGCCACGTTGCAGATGGTTGCACCGGGTATCGCTGAAGCACTGATTGCGACCGCTATCGGTCTGTTTGCGGCAATTCCTGCGGTTATGGCTTACAACCGTCTGAACCAGCGCGTGAACAAACTGGAACTGAACTACGACAACTTTATGGAAGAGTTCACTGCGATTCTGCACCGTCAGGCGTTTACCAGCACCGAGAGCAACAAGGGGTAAACCATGGCCAGATCGCGTGGACGAGGTCGTCGCGAGCTCAAGTCCGAAATCAATATCGTTCCACTGCTGGACGTCCTGCTGGTACTGCTGCTGATCTTCATGGCAACAGCGCCAATCATTACCCAGAGCGTGGAAGTGGATCTGCCGGATGCGACAGAATCACAGGCTGTGAGCACCAATGACGATCCTCCGGTTATCATTGAGGTTTCCGGCGTAGGGCAATACAGCGTCGTGGTAGAAAAAGATCGTATGGATCAGCTGCCACCTGAGCAGGTTATTGCCGAAGCGCAGCGTCGCCTGGAGTCAAATCCGAAAACGGTCTTCTTAATCGGTGGCGCGAAAGACGTACCCTACGATGAAATTATTAAAGCGCTGAACTTGCTACATAGTGCGGGTGTTAAGTCAGTTGGCTTAATGACCCAACCTATTTGATCATCCGCGTAGTTTTTGGGAACCGATAGTGTCAAAGGCAACCGAACAGAACGACAAGCTTAAGCGAGCGATAATCGTCTCCGCAGTGCTGCACGTTATTCTCTTTGCAGCGCTGATCTGGAGTTCGTTCGACGAGCATATTGATGCATCAGCCGGCGGCGGTGGAGGATCTTCCATTGACGCCGTCATGGTGGATCCCGGTGCGGTAGTACAGAACTATAATCGCCAACAGCAGCAGAAGGCGAGTGCAAAACGGGCTGAAGAGCAGCGTGAAAAACAGGCGCAACAGCAAGCGGAAGAACTGCGTGAAAAGCAGGCTGCCGAGCAGGAACGTCTGAAGCAGCTTGAAAAAGAACGTTTGCAGGCGCAGGAAGCCGCGAAAGCGCAGGCAGAGCAGCAGAAACAAGCCGAAGAGGCCGCGAAAAAAGCACAGGAACAGCAAAAGCAGGCGGAAGAGGCGGTAGCAAAAGCCGCAGCGGACGCGAAAGCACAGGCTGATGCCCAGGCGAAATTAGCGGCAGAAGCGGCGAAGAAAGCGGCTGCTGACGCCCAGAAGAAAGCGGAAGCCGAAGCGGCGAAGAAAGCGGCCGCTGATGCTCAGAAGAAAGCGGAAGCCGAAGCCGCGAAGAAAGCCGCAGCTGATGCTCAGAAGAAAGCAGAAGCGGAAGCCGCGAAGAAGGCCGCTCAGGAAGCAGAGAAGAAAGCTGCTGCCGAGGCCGCGAAGAAAGCGGCTGCTGCAGAGAAAGCAGCAGCAGAAAAAGCCGCGGCAGAAAAAGCCGCGGCAGAAAAAGCCGCAGCTGCCGAAAAAGCCGCTGCTGACAAAAAAGCTGCAGCTGAGAAGGCCGCTGCCGATAAGAAAGCTGCAGCTGAAAAAGCGGCTGCTAAAAAGGCTGCCGCCGCTGAAAAAGCCGCTGCTGCCGCAGGGGTTGACGATCTGCTGGGCGATTTGAGCTCCGGTAAGAATGCGCCGAAAACGGGCGGTGGGGCGAAAGGAAACAACGCAGCGCCGACCGGAAGTGGTAACACTAAGAGTAACGGTGCGACAGGGGCTGAAATCAACGGTTATGCCGCGCAGATTAAATCCGCTATTGAAAGCCGATTCTATGATGCGTCTTCCTATACCGGTAAAACGTGTACGTTGCGTATAAAACTGGCTCCGGACGGCATGCTGCTGGATATTAAGTCTGAAGGTGGCGACCCGGCTTTATGTACTGCGGCCCTGGCTGCAGCGCGTCAGGCGAAGATGCCTAAACCGCCTTCGCAGGCAGTCTACGAAGTCTTCAAAAATGCGCCGCTGGACTTCAAACCTTAAGTTACATTTTCCCCGTGCAAACGGGGAAAAATAGACCAGGTTTAGTCACAGGGTGCGGGTAGTTTTGTCTATTTGAGTTTGTTAACATTCTGCTAAATTATCGTGGGTAAGGTTACCCGGATAAGGGAGATATGATGAAGCAGGCATTACGTGTAGCATTTAGTTTTTTAATGCTGTGGGCAGCAGTACTGCACGCAGAAGTACGTATCGAGATCACCCAGGGGGTGGACTCGGCACGCCCAATCGGTGTTGTTCCGTTCCAGTGGGCCGGTCCTGGCGCTGCACCTGAAGATGCCGGTGGCATCGTGGCGGCTGACCTGCGTAACAGCGGTAAATTCAACCCGTTAGATCGTTCTCGCCTGCCTCAGCAGCCGGGTAGCGCGCAGGAAGTTCAGCCTGCAGCATGGTCTGCACTGGGTATTGATGCCGTGGTTGTGGGTCAGGTTACCCCTAATCCGGACGGTTCTTACAACGTGGCCTGGCAGCTGGTGGATACCGGCGGTGCACCAGGTACCGTTCTGGCCCAGAACTCTTACAAGGTCACTAAGCAGTACCTGCGCTACGCGGCACACGCTGCCAGCGATGCGGTATTTGAAAAACTGACCGGCATTAAAGGTGCGTTCCGTACCCGTATCGCGTACGTGGTGCAGACCAACGGTGGTCAATTCCCGTATGAGCTGCGCGTATCTGATTACGATGGCTACAACCAGTTCCTGGTGAAACGCTCTTCGCAGCCACTGATGTCTCCAGCCTGGTCTCCGGACGGTTCTAAGCTGGCGTATGTGACCTTCGAAAGCGGCCGTTCTGCGCTGGTTATCCAGACGCTGGCAAACGGTGCGGTTCGTCAGGTGGCGTCTTTCCCACGTCACAACGGTGCGCCTTCGTTCTCTCCAGACGGCTCTAAACTGGCGTTTGCGTTGTCTAAAACCGGTAGCCTGAACCTGTACGTGATGGACATTGGCTCTGGCCAGATCCGTCAGGTGACCGACGGTCGCAGCAACAACACCGAACCTTCATGGTTCCCGGACAGTCAAAACCTGGCGTTTACCTCTGACCAGGCCGGCCGTCCACAAATCTACAAAGTCAATATTAACGGCGGTGCTCCGCAGCGTATTACCTGGGAAGGTTCTCAGAACCAGAACTCAGACGTGAGCAGCGACGGTAAATTTATGGTAATGGTCAGCTCCAACGGCGGGCAGCAGCACATTGCCAAACAAGATCTGGTAGCGGGTGGCGTGCAAGTTCTGTCGTCAACGTTCCTGGATGAAACGCCAAGTCTGGCACCTAACGGCACTATGGTAATCTACAGCTCTTCTCAGGGGATGGGATCTGTGCTGAATCTGGTTTCTACAGATGGGCGTTTCAAAGCGCGTATTCCGGCAACTGATGGACAGGTAAAATCACCTGCCTGGTCGCCGTATCTGTAAATAATAATTAATTGATTACTAAAGGAATCATAGAAATGCAACTGAACAAAGTGCTGAAGGGGCTGATGATCGCTCTGCCTGTAATGGCAATCGCAGCGTGTTCTTCTAACAAGAACGCCAGCAATGACCAGAGCGGCGAAGGCATGATGGGTGCCGGCACCGGTATGGACGCGAACGGCAATGGCAACATGTCTTCTGAAGAGCAGGCGCGTCTTCAGATGCAGCAGCTGCAGCAGAACAACATCGTTTACTTCGATCTGGATAAATACGACATCCGTTCTGACTTCGCTGCGATGCTGGATGCGCACGCTAACTTCCTGCGTAGCAACCCATCTTACAAAGTCACCGTAGAAGGTCACGCGGACGAACGTGGTACCCCAGAGTACAACATCTCCCTGGGTGAACGTCGTGCTAACGCTGTTAAAATGTACCTGCAGGGTAAAGGCGTTTCTGCTGACCAGATCTCCATCGTTTCTTACGGTAAAGAAAAACCTGCAGTACTGGGTCACGACGAAGCGGCTTACTCCAAAAACCGTCGTGCCGTACTGGTTTACTAAGAGAATTGCATGAGCAGTAACTTCAGACATCATCTGTTGAGTCTGTCGTTACTGGTTGGAATAGCGGCCCCCTGGGCCGCTTTTGCTCAGGCACCAATCAGTAGTGTCGGCTCAGGCTCGGTAGAAGACCGGGTCACTCAACTCGAGCGTATTTCTAACGCTCACAGCCAGCTTTTAACCCAACTCCAGCAACAACTTTCCGATAACCAGAATGATATTGACTCTCTCCGCGGTCAGATTCAGGAAAGCCAGTATCAGCTTAATCAGGTTGTGGAACGTCAGAAGCAAATCTTGTTGCAGATAGATAGCCTGAGCAGCGGTGGTGGTGCAGCAGCGCAACCAGCCGCAGGCGATCAGAGCGGTGCGGCGACGTCTACGCCAGCGCCATCTGCTGATACGTCTGCCTCAACAGGCGCGCCTGTACAGAGCGGTGACGCGAATACGGACTACAATGCGGCCATTGCCCTGGTGCAGGATCAATCTCGTCAGGATGACGCGATTGCTGCGTTTCAGAGCTTTGTTAAGAAATACCCTGATTCCACTTATCAGCCAAATGCCAATTACTGGCTCGGTCAGTTGAATTACAACAAGGGTAAAAAGGACGATGCGGCGTTTTATTTTGCCTCAGTGGTGAAAAATTACCCAAAATCGCCGAAAGCGCCAGATGCGATGTATAAGGTTGGCGTGATCATGCAGGACAAAGGCGACACGGCGAAAGCCAAAGCGGTTTATCAGCAGGTGGTCGCAAAATTCCCGGGTACCGAAGGTGCTAAGCAGGCGCAAAAACGTCTGAATTCGATGGGATGATTATAGCATGACCAGAAATCGCGTTATTTCTGGTCGTGCAGCATGATTACTAAGCAGTTAAGTGATCTTCATCGAAATTTTTGTTGCGCAGAATTCTTAAATCAGTAATATATGCCGCCGTTGCCACGGGATATCAAACAACGTGAAAGCAGCATAAAAGTGGGTCGTTAGCTCAGTTGGTAGAGCAGTTGACTTTTAATCAATTGGTCGCAGGTTCGAATCCTGCACGACCCACCACTTAACGCAGTTCCGGCAGTACAGAGTGGGTGATTAGCTCAGTTGGTAGAGCATCTCCTTTACACGGAGGGGGTCGGCGGTTCGAGCCCGTCATCACCCACCACTCGGGTCGTTAGCTCAGTTGGTAGAGCAGTTGACTTTTAATCAATTGGTCGCAGGTTCGAATCCTGCACGACCCACCACTTAAAGTGGTACCGAGTAAAAATCTTCGAAGTCAGCACCCGAATGGGTCGTTAGCTCAGTTGGTAGAGCAGTTGACTTTTAATCAATTGGTCGCAGGTTCGAATCCTGCACGACCCACCACTTCGAAGAAAAAAATCCCGCAAGGGGTCGTTAGCTCAGTTGGTAGAGCAGTTGACTTTTAATCAATTGGTCGCAGGTTCGAATCCTGCACGACCCACCAGTGTAGAAAGGCGCCCTAAAGGCGCCTTTTTGCTATCTGCGGTACAACAAATGCTCCGCCCATCTATTCCCGGTGACTTTTCACGCCAGATTCGCTATCTTGTTTAGTATACAAAACACAATTGCCACGCGTTTTGCTATGTCAGGCAAATGAAAGGCAATATTGTTAAGCCCGTAAAACGAGAAGCCATAATGAGTGTGATGTTTGATCCTGAAGCCGCAATCTATCCGTTTCCGCCTAAGCCTGTCCCGCTGAGCCAGGACGAAAAGCAGTTCTACCGCGAGAAGATTAAACGTCTTCTTAAAGAGCGCGACGCGGTGATGGTGGCCCATTACTACACCGACCCGGAAATTCAGCAGCTGGCGGAAGAGACCGGCGGCTGCATTTCTGACTCACTGGAGATGGCGCGCTTCGGTGCACGACATCCCGCTTCCACGCTGCTGGTGGCCGGCGTGCGTTTTATGGGCGAAACGGCAAAGATCCTGAGCCCGGAAAAAACCATTCTGATGCCCACGCTTAACGCGGAGTGTTCCCTGGATCTCGGCTGTCCGATTGACGAATTCACGGCCTTCTGTGATGCCCACCCTGACCGGACCGTGGTGGTTTACGCGAACACGTCGGCAGCAGTGAAAGCGCGGGCAGACTGGGTGGTCACGTCAAGCATCGCCGTTGAGCTGATTGAACATCTGGACAGCCTGGGTGAGAAGATTATCTGGGCGCCTGATCGCCATCTCGGCAACTATGTTCAGAAGCAGACGGGGGCTGACGTACTCTGCTGGCAGGGCGCCTGTATCGTTCATGATGAGTTCAAGACGCAGGCGCTGGCGCGCATGAAGGCGCTTTATCCTGACGCCGCCATTCTTGTGCACCCTGAATCTCCGCAGTCGATTGTCGGCATGGCGGATGCGGTGGGTTCAACCAGCCAGCTTATTAACGCGGCCAGAACGTTGCCTCACAAGCAGCTTATCGTGGCGACCGATCGCGGTATCTTCTACAAGATGCAGCAGGCCGTGCCGGAGAAAGAGCTTCTCGAAGCGCCTACCGCAGGCGAGGGGGCAACGTGCCGCAGCTGTGCGCATTGCCCGTGGATGGCGATGAACGGCCTGAAAGCGATTGCCGAAGGGTTAGAAACCGGTGGTGCGGCGCATGAAATCCACGTGGATGCTGGCCTGCGTGAAGGCGCGTTAATTCCGCTTAACCGCATGCTGGATTTTGCGGCTACACTACGTACTTAATTGACTACGCCCCGGGGAAAAGATGGATTTTTTTAGCACACAGAACATTCTGGTTCATATACCGATTGGTGCAGGTGGCTATGACCTGTCATGGATTGAGGCCGTTGGTACGCTGGCGGGATTATTGTGTATCTGGCTGGCAAGCCTTGAGAAGATCAGCAATTATGCGTTCGGGCTGATTAACGTCACGCTGTTTGCGATTATTTTCTTCCAGATCCAGCTGTACGCCAGCCTGCTTTTGCAGCTGTTCTTCTTCGCCGCCAATATTTACGGCTGGTATGCGTGGTCGCGTCAGAACAGCCAGCAGGAGGCAGAGCTGCAGATTCGCTGGCTGCCCTTGCCGAAAGCCATCGCCTGGTTTGTCGCCTGCGTGGTGGCCATTGGCTTAATGACCGTCTTCATCAATCCGGTATTTGCGTTCCTGACCCGCATTGCCGTTTCGGTCATGTCCGGCATCGGCCTGAACGTGACGATGCCAGAACTCCAGCCGGATGCTTTCCCGTTCTGGGATTCCTGCATGATGGTGCTGTCGATTGCGGCGATGATTCTGATGACCCGTAAATACGTTGAGAACTGGCTGCTGTGGGTCATCATCAACGTTATCAGCGTAGCGATCTTCGCCCTGCAGGGCGTCTATGCCATGTCGCTGGAATATCTGTTGCTGACCTTCATCGCGCTGAACGGTAGCCGGATGTGGATTAACAGCGCGCGTGAGCGAGGCTCTCGCGCGCTTTCCAGCTAGTGGTCATGATGATGTGAATGACCGGACTGCGCCTCGTTAAGGTGGCAGTCTGGTCCGCTACAGGGCTGATACTCCATCTGAACGGTGGCATGGCTAATGTCGTAGTGATGTTCCAGGAAGTGCTGGATGCGATCGAGCAGCGCATCGTGGTCGTGAGGCGGGATCACCTGGACATGGAGCGTCATGACCGGTTTCTCCCCCACCAGCCAGACGTGCACGTGGTGGACATTGCGGACTTCCGGAACAGTACGGCGCAGGTTGCGCTTCAGCTCGTCGATGTCCATGGATGCCGGAGCCCCTTCAAGCAGTTCATTCACGCTCTCCTTCAGCAGCCGCCAGGCGCTGCGCAAGACCAGACACGACACCAGCACGGACAAAATCGGATCGACAGGCGTCCAGCCGGTATAGAGGATCACCAGCGCGGCGACAATCGCCCCGACTGAACCGAGCAAATCCCCCAGCACATGCAGAGCCGCCGCGCGCACGTTGAGGTTCTTTTCCTCGCTGCCGCGGTGCAAAATCCAGAAGGCTAGGATATTCGCCACCAGCCCTGCCACGGCAATCACCATCATTGTCGCCCCGGCAATCGGCTGAGGATGTCTGAACCGCTGAATGGCCTCCCAGACGATAAGAATGGTAATGACCACCAGGGCAATCGCGTTAACAAAGGCGGCAAGGGTCGTCAGCCTCAGCCAGCCGAAGGTATGGCGTGTATTGGGGGGACGACGGGCAAACTGTACGGCCAGAAGGGCGAAAAGTAGCGCCGCTGCATCGGTAAGCATATGCCCGGCGTCAGCCAGTAGCGCCAGAGAGCCGGAGACCAGACCGCCGATGACCTCAATAATCATGAAGGTTGCGGTGACGCCGAAGGCCAGCAGCAATCGTTTAGCGTTGTCGTCGCCGGCGGCGTGGGAATGTGTGTGTGCCATGTTATCTTTCCTGATTCGTTATCGTTTTTAGTGTAGCGTTTTTAATAGGTTACTCAAAAAGAAAGGAGAGCCTTAGCTCTCCTTTTATCATTAATTTCACAGCCGGTTACTGAGTCGTACCATCTGTTTTGGTATTGGCATCATCCCCCACTTTGTCATTCGGGTCGGGACATTTGCCATCTTTACACATGGAGTTCTTATGAACTTCATCTTTGCTCATGCTGTCATGATTCATGGTGCCGGAGTCGGTACCGTTGGGGGGCAGCATGGTGCCGCCGGTGTTGGTGTTTCCATTATTGATCTGACTATTATCGACATTGTTCGGGGCGACGTTCTGTTTGGCATCAGGGGCGACCTGGCCTGCTGACGCAGCCGCGTTTGCATCACCGTTACCCGATGAGCCCGTTTCGGCCGCAAGAACGCTACCGCTGGCCAGGGTGAGGGTGGCGGTCAGGAAGAGGGTTGCCAGTTTTGTCATTTTCATCATGGTGCTCCTGTTCTTGTCGTTACGCTGGATAACATTTTCCAACAGTGCATCTTTTTCAGAGGCGAAAGATTCCGCCATACGGACTTACGTCAGTCGGGAATCGCGTTTAAGCGTGTAAAAATGGTTGTTACAGTTAAAAAGCTTAGGTTAGATCTCGTTTTTCGCTATTTTGTGGCGATTTTTAGGCGAATTCCAGGAATTATCTGCGTGAAGTGTAAAACCGTGTTTACACTTCCTGAGCGACAAGATAGATTGAAAGGATTGCTTTCATTACTAAAGATATGGCAGAGCTGGAACGAAGATGAATTATCAGAATGACGATTTACGTATTAAAGAGATCAATGAGTTATTACCTCCTGTAGCACTCCTTGAGAAATTCCCCGCCACTGAAAATGCCGCAAACACGGTTTCTCATGCTCGTAAAGCGATCCATAAGATCCTGAAAGGTAATGACGATCGTCTTCTGGTGGTGATTGGCCCATGCTCTATCCACGATCCTGCTGCCGCGAAAGAATACGCAGCCCGTCTGCTCACCCTGCGTGAAGAGCTGAAGGATGAGCTGGAAATCGTGATGCGCGTCTATTTTGAAAAACCGCGCACCACCGTTGGCTGGAAAGGGCTGATTAACGATCCGCACATGGATAACAGCTTCCAGATCAACGACGGCCTGCGCATTGCGCGCAAGCTGCTGCTGGAGATTAACGACAGCGGGCTGCCTGCGGCCGGTGAGTTCCTGGATATGATTACGCCCCAGTATCTGGCAGACCTGATGAGCTGGGGGGCAATTGGTGCCCGCACTACTGAATCTCAGGTTCACCGCGAGCTGGCGTCCGGTCTCTCTTGTCCGGTGGGCTTCAAAAACGGCACTGACGGCACCATTAAGGTGGCTATCGACGCCATCAACGCAGCGGGCGCACCGCACTGCTTCCTGTCCGTGACCAAATGGGGCCACTCCGCCATCGTTAACACCAGCGGTAACGGTGACTGCCATATCATTCTGCGCGGCGGCAAAGAGCCGAACTACAGCGCAAAGCATGTGGCCGAAGTCAAAGTCGGGCTGGAAAAAGCCGGGCTGCCACCGCAGGTGATGATCGATTTCAGCCACGCCAACTCCAGCAAGCAGTTTAAAAAGCAGATGGAAGTGGGCGCAGACGTCTGTCAGCAGATTGCCGGCGGTGAGAAGGCGGTAATTGGTGTGATGATCGAAAGCCATCTGGTTGAAGGTAACCAGAACCTGGAAGGCAGCGAGCCGCTGGTGTACGGCAAGAGCGTGACCGATGCCTGCATCGGCTGGGATGACACCGACGCCATCCTGCGCCAGCTGGCGAATGCGGTGAAAGCGCGTCGCGGTTAATTCTGACGGCTCAAATAAAAAAGCGCGGACGGTTCCGCGCTTTTTTTATGGTCAGCGAAAATTACTTCGCTTTACCCTGGTTCGCAACGGCCGCCGCTTTCGCTGCGATTTCGTCCGCGTTACCCAGGTAGTAGTGTTTGATTGGCTTGAAGTTTTCGTCGAACTCATACACCAGCGGTACGCCAGTTGGGATGTTCAGTTCGAGAATTTCGTCTTCACCCATGTTGTCCAGGTATTTCACCAGCGCACGCAGGGAGTTACCGTGAGCAGCGATAATCACGCGCTCGCCGCTTTTCAGACGTGGCAGAATGGTTTCGTTCCAGTAAGGCACAACGCGGTCGATGGTCAGCGCCAGGCTCTCGGTGGTTGGCAGCTCAGCGTCGGTCAGTTTCGCGTAACGCGGGTCGTGGCCCGGGTAGCGCTCGTCATCTTTGGTCAGCTCTGGTGGGGTGACCGCGAAGCCGCGACGCCACTGTTTAACCTGCTCGTCACCGTATTTCTCAGCGGTTTCCGCTTTGTTCAGGCCCTGCAGCGCACCGTAGTGACGCTCGTTCAGTTTCCAGGATTTCTCAACCGGCAGCCAGGCCTGGTCCAGTTCGTCCAGCACGTTCCACAGGGTATGGATGGCACGTTTCAGCACAGAGGTGTATGCAAAATCAAAGCTAAAGCCTTCTTCCTTCAGCAGTTTACCTGCTGCTTTTGCTTCGCTTACGCCTTTCTCGGACAGATCAACGTCGTACCAACCGGTAAAGCGGTTTTCGTTGTTCCACTGGCTTTCGCCGTGACGCACCAGAACCAGCTTAGTAATAGCCATCTCTT
The DNA here is from genome assembly GCF_019584525.1 of Enterobacter sp. EC_50. Classification (NCBI taxonomy): domain Bacteria; kingdom Pseudomonadati; phylum Pseudomonadota; class Gammaproteobacteria; order Enterobacterales; family Enterobacteriaceae; genus Enterobacter; species Enterobacter sp. EC_50. Next base: position 175,085 of record NZ_VDAF01000003.1, read on the forward strand.
ACTCCTCAAGCATTTTTAGAATGATAACAATTCTCATTATATTGCCGTGGCCGTGCCAGCAGCAACGCTTAACCCTAACCATAGCGAAAATAGTCTCTGAGTGTAAGATGCTTGTGAATCCAGGGTTATGATTTTGTCTGCGATCGGCGCTATTTTCAGCAAGACGCACAGAAAAAAGCCCTCCGGAGGGAGGGCTGAATATTAATGTGGAATAAAATGATATTCCGTCACGCTAACGTACTCTTCACCCGGGCGCAGCACGCAGTCCGGCTGCGGCCATTCCGGATGATTCGGGCTGTCCGGCAGGAACTCGCTCTCCAGCGCCAGGCCTTGCCAGTCGCTGTACTCTTCGTGTTCGCGCGCCGTCGTGCCGCCGAGATAGTTACCTGAGTAGAACTGCAGGGCAGGAGCGGTGGTATAAACCGTCATCTGCAGCTTCTCATCGGTGGACCAGACCTGTGCGGCAGGTTGTTTCACATCGCCTTTAGCCTGCAGCAGGAACGCGTGGTCGTAGCCTTTCACCTTGCGCTGGTCGTCATCGCTCAGGAAATCCTGGGCGATGGATTTCGCGTTGCGGAAGTCAAAGCTGGTTCCGCTCACGTCTTTGAGGCCCTGGTACGGAATGCCCATCTCATCAACCGGCAGATACGCATCCGCCAGGATCTGAAGCTTGTGGTTCCGCACGTCGCACTGGTTACCGTCCAGATTAAAGTACGCGTGATTGGTCAGGTTAACCGGACACGGCTTGTCGACCGTCGCACGGTATTCGATGGCAATACGGTTGTCGTCCGTCAATGTAAAGCGCGCAGAGGCGATAAGGTTACCCGGGAAGCCCTGATCGCCGTCCTGCGAATCCAGCGAGAACAGCACTTCGCCGTCGTTTTGACGAACAATCTTCCAGCGGCGTTTATCAAACCCGTCCGGGCCGCCGTGCAGCTGGTTCTCACCCTGGCTTGGAAGCAGGGTGTACTGCACGCCGTCGAGTTCAAAACGGCTCTTCGCGATGCGGTTCGCATAGCGCCCTACGGATGCGCCCAGATAGGCAGACTGATTAACATACTGCTCGGGCGATGCGCAGCCGAGCAGGGTTTCGCGCACGCTGCCGTCCGGCATCGGTACGCGTGCTGAAAGAAGGGTTGCACCCCAGTCCATGAGCGTAACCACCATCCCTGCGCGATTGCGCAGGGTTAACAGGCGATACGGCAGACCATCCGGTGCGAGGGTAGGTGTTTCGTTTAGCACTGTCCGGCTCCTTGTGATGCTTTGCAAACATAGAAGGTTTCTTTGATACCTGTTTTTGCTTCGTACTGCTTCGCCACGGCGTCCTGTACGGCAGGGACCAGCTCCTCAGGCACCAGCGCAACGATGCAGCCGCCAAAACCGCCGCCCGTCATGCGCACGCCGCCTTTGTCGCCAATGACCGCTTTGACGATCTCCACCAGGGTGTCGATCTGCGGCACGGTGATTTCAAAATCATCGCGCATGGAGGCGTGAGATTCCGCCATCAGTTCACCCATGCGTTTCAGGTCACCTTTCGCCAGCGCGGACGCGGCTTCAACGGTACGGGCATTTTCCGTCAGCACGTGACGAACGCGTTTGGCAACAATCGGATCCAGCTCGTGCGCCACTTTGTTAAATTCATTGAGCGTGACGTCGCGCAGGGCGGGCTGCTGGAAGAAGCGGGCGCCGGTTTCGCACTGCTCGCGGCGGGTGTTGTACTCGCTGCCCACCAGCGTGCGCTTAAAGTTGCTGTTGACGATCACGACAGCCGCGCCTTTTGGCAGGGGAACGGCTTTGGTGCCCAGCGAGCGGCAGTCGATCAGCAGCGCGTGCTCTTTTTTGCCCAGCGCGGAGATCAGCTGGTCCATGATGCCGCAGTTGCAGCCCACGAACTGGTTTTCCGCTTCCTGGCCGTTCAGGGCGATTTGCGCGCCATCCAGCGACAAATGATAGAGCTGCTGAAACACGGTGCCCACGGCGACCTCCAGAGACGCAGAGGAGCTTAAGCCCGCCCCCTGCGGCACGTTGCCGCTGATGACCAAATCGGCGCCGCCGAAGTTTTTATTACGCTTCTGCAGATGCTTCACCACGCCGCGCACGTAGTTAGACCACTGCTGGCTGTCGTGCGTCACAATCGGGGCATCGAGGGAAAACGCGTCCGTTTCATTACCGTAATCCGCCGCAATCACGCGAACCTGGCGATCGTCGCGCTTCGCGCAGCTGATGACCGTCTGGTAATCGATAGCGCACGGCAGCACAAAGCCGTCGTTATAGTCGGTGTGTTCACCAATCAGGTTGACGCGGCCAGGTGCCTGAATTACGTGGGTGGCAGGGTAGCCAAATTTCTCAGCAAACAGGGATTGTGTTTTATCTTTCAGACTCATCTTTTAGACTCCTGATTCGCGATAGTGGACGTCGCTAACGGCACGCAGACGTTCAGCCGCCTGTTCCGCCGTCAGATCACGCTGGGTTTCTGCCAGCATTTCGTAGCCCACCATAAATTTACGCACCGTCGCAGAGCGCAGCAGCGGCGGATAGAAATGGGCGTGCAGCTGCCAGTGCTGATTCTCTTCCCCGTTAAACGGTGCGCCGTGCCAGCCCATGGAGTACGGAAAGGAGCACTGGAACAGGTTGTCGTAACGGCTGGTCAGCTTTTTCAGCGCCAGGGCAAGGTCGTCGCGCTGCGCGTCGCTGAGTTCGGTGATGCGCTGCACGTGCGCTTTCGGCAGCAGCAGCGTCTCAAACGGCCAGGCGGCCCAGTAAGGCACGACGGCCAGCCAGTGTTCGGTCTCCACCACGGTACGGCTGCCGTCGGCCAGCTCACGCTGCGCGTAATCCACCAGCATCGATGAGCCGTTTTCTGCGTAATACGCTTTTTGCAGGCGGTCTTCACGCTCGGCTTCGTTAGGCAGGAAGCTGTTCGCCCAGACCTGGCCGTGCGGGTGCGGGTTAGAGCAGCCCATGGCCGCACCTTTATTTTCAAACACCTGCACCCATGGGTAAGTTTGACCCAGCTCGGCAGTTTGCGCCTGCCAGGTGCTGACCACCTCTTTCAGTGCCTCAACGCTCAGCTCCGGCAGCGTTTTGCTGTGAGCGGGGGAGAAGCAGATCACGCGGCTGGTACCGCGCGCGCTTTCACAGCGCATCAGCGGATCGTGGCTTTCCGGCGCGTCCGGCGTGTCGGTCATCAGGGCGGCAAAATCGTTGGTAAACACGAAGGTGCCTTTGTAGTCCGGGTTTTTATCCCCGGTGACGCGCGTGTTGCCCGGACAGAGAAAGCAGTCCGGGTCGTGCTGCGGCAGGGTCTGTTTTGCAGGCGTCTCCTGCGCCCCCTGCCAGGGGCGCTTGGCGCGATGCGGAGAAACTAAAATCCATTGCCCGCTTAACGGGTTAAAACGACGATGCGGATGATCGACGGGATTAAATTGCGTCATGACGGATCCTTAGTCCGGATAGCCTTGCGGGTGGCGTGACTGCCAGTGCCAGGTATCCTGTGCCATTTCATCAAGCGTGCGCGTAACACGCCAGTTAAGCTCTTTGTCGGCTTTGGTGGCGTCGGCCCAGTAAGCAGGCAGATCGCCCTCACGACGCGGTGCGAAGTGGTAGTTCACCGGCTTGCCGCAGGCTTTGCTGAAGGCGTTAACCACGTCCAGCACGCTGCTGCCGACCCCGGCGCCGAGGTTGTAAATATGCACGCCCGGTTTATCCGCCAGCTGCTGCATGGCCGCAACGTGGCCGTCGGCCAGATCCATCACGTGGATATAGTCGCGCACGCCGGTGCCGTCTTCGGTCGGGTAGTCATTGCCAAAAATCGCCAGCGACTCGCGGCGGCCTACGGCCACCTGGGCGATATACGGCATCAGGTTGTTCGGAATGCCCTGCGGATCTTCCCCCATATCGCCAGACGGATGCGCACCGACCGGGTTGAAGTAGCGCAGCAGCGCGATGCTCCACTCCGGCTGGGCTTTTTGCAGATCGGTCAGGATCTGCTCCACCATCAGCTTGCTTTTGCCGTACGGGCTTTGCGGCGTCCCGGTCGGGAAGCTTTCAACGTAAGGGATTTTAGGCTGATCGCCGTAGACGGTGGCGGAAGAGCTAAAGATGAAGTTTTTGACGTTGGCCGCACGCATGGCGGAGATGAGACGCAGGGTGCCGTTGACGTTGTTATCGTAATACTCAAGCGGCTTAGCAACGGATTCACCGACCGCTTTCAGACCCGCGAAGTGGATCACCGCTTCAATGGCGTGGTCGTGAAGGATCTCGGTCATCAGCGCTTCGTTACGGATGTCGCCTTCCACGAACGTCGGGTGTTTACCGCCAAGACGTTCAATCACAGGCAGCACGCTGCGCTTACTGTTGCACAGGTTGTCGAGAATGATGACGTCATGGCCGTTTTGCAGCAGCTGCACGCAGGTATGACTACCGATGTAACCGCTACCACCTGTTACCAGAACTCGCATATTTCGCTCCATTGGGCTTATGGTATGTAATAACCATAGCATAACAGAGACGCGAAAAGTGTGACATGGGATAAAATAGTGGAATCGTTTACACTGTTTTTAAAATCCGATTTTCAGCTACCGTGAGGCATTGTAGATCAACGGGATAGCAATGTATTAGTGCAGGTTATCTGAAAAACGGAGGGCGGTGCCCTCCGGGGATTAATCGATTTTGCTTTGCCGATAGTAATAGTGCTCACCGTCCGGAACAAACTCCAGGCGATGGGTGATGCAGGAGGGGGCATCTTCGGCATGATGTGAAACGAACAGCAGCTGCGTTTCACCTTCGCTAATCAGCACGTCCACAAAGCGGCGGATAAGCTGGCGGTTCAACGGGTCGAGTCCCTGCAGCGGTTCGTCGAGGATCAGCAGCGTAGGGTGTTTCACCAGCGCGCGAACGATCAGCGCCAGACGCTGCTGCCCCCACGAAAGACTATGAAACGGCGCGTCAGCCACCCGGTTGTCCATGCCCAGAATGTCCAGCCACTGCTGGGCCAGCTTGTGCTGTTTGTCCGACACCGCCTGATAAATGCCGATGGAGTCAAAATACCCGGAGAGGATCACGTTGCGTACCGTGGTACTGACCCGGTAATCCAGATGCAGGCTGCTGCTGACGTAGCCGATATGTTTTTTGATATCCCAGATGGTTTCGCCGCTGCCGCGACGCCGACCGAACAGCGTGAGGTCGTTGCTATAGCCCTGCGGATGATCGCCGGTGATCAGGCTCAGCAGCGTGGATTTTCCCGCGCCGTTGGGACCGACAATCTGCCAGTGCTCGCCTGGATTGACCGTCCAGTTGAGGTGATTAAGGATAGCGCGATCGTCATAAGCGACCACCCCATCGCGCAGCACGATGCGCGGCTGGTGGGGATCAAGCGCGTGGCGCGCCGACGGGGCGTCGGGTTCCGGAAGGGTAATACCGTCGAGCTGTTCGCTGTGCGCGAGCTGGGCAATCAGCGCCTGCTTAAGCAGCGCGGTTTTTTCGCCGGTCTCGGTCAGGTTACAGTCGGCCAGGACGCCCGCGTGCTGGATAAATTCCGGAATTTCATCAAAACGGTTAAGCACCAGCACGAGGGTATATCCCTGCTGATTAAGCGACGCCAGCAGAGACGCCAGCTGCGCCCGGGACTGCACGTCAAGACCGTCGAACGGTTCGTCCAGAATAAGCAGTTCAGGTTCGCTCATCAGCGCCTGACAAAGCAGCGTTTTTCGCGTCTCGCCGGTCGAAAGGTATTTAAAGCGCCGGTTCAGCAGAGGGGTGATACCGAACTGTTCTGCCAGGCGCTGGCAGCGGGCGGGATCCTTCACTTCATCCTGAATAATTTCCGCCGTCGTACGGCCGGTATCGTCTTCGCCAGGGCTGAGCAAATCGGTGTTGTTGCGCTGCCACTCGTCGCTGACCAGCTTTTGCAGTTGTTCAAACGACAGGCGCGTCAGGCGCGTAAAGTCGCTCTGGTATTCGCCCTTGAGAAGGTTGAGCTCTCCGGCCAGCGCGCGGGCCAGCGCGGATTTACCGCTGCCGTTTGTGCCGACAAACGCCCAGCTTTCACCCGCGCGTAGCGTCAAATCAGCAATTGTCAGCGTTCGGGTATCGCTAAGACGAAACGTGCCTTGCGAAATATGCAATGATGACATGGTTTATCCCTGTTTTTGCAGCACCAGATATCAGGGATACGCACTGTCGGTACGATTGTCAATGTGCTCAGCACAAAGTGGCGATAATCACCCGGTCCGCGTTGAAATACGCGGTGACGGCAGCACCTTCTTCTACGTTGTCCGACTCGCTGAGCGGTACGGTCGCGCAAAGCGGCTGTCCATCTGCCAGGGTCATCAGCACTTCGCACTGCGTCTGGCCGCGTTCGATATGGCTGATGGTGCCCTGCAGCTGGTTATCTGCTGTCTTTGCCGCGTCGGGATCGCGTGTAATACTGACCCACGGCGCCTTCAGGAGCACCAGCACCTCTTTCCCTTCATCCAGTTCAAGACGTTCCGCGCTTTGCGCCGTTATGGCGGCCTTCAGACGGGTGGTGCCATCGGCAAGCAGGATCTCAATATGCTGCTGTATCTGCAGATTGTCGCGCGCCGTCACCGTACCAAACCACTGGTTGCGGGCGCTGGTTTGTAGCGAGAAACGGGAAATGGCGGCCAGCAGACTGTCCAGCGGAACGTGATCGTCATCGCTTAACACATCGAACGCCTTTTGCTGAATCTGGGCCAGCAGATCGTAAAGCTGAATAAGACGCTGGCCATAACGCGTCACGATTGCACCGCCGCCGCCTTTGCCGCCCGTGGCTCTGTCCACCAGCGGCTGTTCGCTCAGGGTGTTCATGTCGTTGATGGCGTCCCAGGCACTTTTGTAGCTGATGCCCGCGTTTTTCGCCCCCTGGCTAATCGAGCCCGTTTGTTCTATTTGTTTAAGCAGGGCGATACGTCGCGGATCGGCGAGAAGCTTTTGCTGAAGTCGGAGTGTGAGAAGAATTTCGGCCTGCATAACAGTGTCCTGGCAAAAAGGGTATTGTGACCCAAATGGTGCAGGGCGCAAAGGGTACCGCACAAAAGGGGATGTTTTTCTCACTTGAAAGGGTAGAATAAGCTGTTCACAATATCTGGAGAAAACCATGTTAGAGTTGTTGAAAAGTCTGGTATTCGCCGTGATCATGGTACCAGTAGTGATGGCCATCATCCTCGGTGCCATCTACGGCCTGGGTGAAGTGTTCAACGTCTTTTCGAACATTGGTCACAGAGACCAGGCTAAAAAGCAGCATTGATTCCCCCCAAAACGCCCGGCTTGCCCGGGCGTTTTGCTCTCAAGATTTTCCCGTTTTCGCCGATACTCTTTAACGCACTACGCCGGTTTACCTCTTCAGCGGTACGATTAAACGCTGGGATCTCCCTGACGTTACCGTTATATTAATGTGTATATAACGCTACTCACAGGAGTTACAGATGGCACGTTCATGGGTACGCCTTTTTGCAGGGACAACGTTGACGCTTTCCCTTACCGGACACGCGCTGGCGGACGACGGTAAAATCACGGTCTTTGCGGCGGCGTCGCTGACTAACGCGCTGCAGGATATCGCGGCGGCGTATAAAAAAGAGAAAAACGTCGAGGTGGTCTCCTCGTTTGCCTCTTCCTCGACGCTCGCTCGCCAGATAGAAGCGGGCGCGCCGGCGGATCTGTTCATCTCGGCTGACCAGAAGTGGATGGATTACGCGGCGGAGAAAAAAGCGATTGATGCGGCAACCCGCGAAACGCTGCTGGGGAATAGCCTGGTTGTCGTGGCGCCAAAAGCCAGCGCCCAGGCTGACTTCACCATCAACAAAGAGACCCACTGGATAAGCCTGCTGAACGGCGGGCGTCTGGCGGTGGGCGATCCGGAGCACGTTCCGGCCGGGATCTACGCCAAAGAAGCGCTGCAAAAATTGGGCGCATGGGAGACATTGTCACCGAAGCTGGCCCCGGCGGAAGATGTCCGCGGCGCGCTGGCGCTGGTGGAACGCAACGAAGCCCCGCTGGGCATTGTGTATGGCTCTGATGCCGTTGCCAGTAAGGGTGTGAAAGTGGTGGCAACGTTCCCGGAAGACTCCCACAAGAAAGTGGAATATCCTGTTGCGATTGTTGATGGACATAAAAATGCGACCGTGACGGCCTTCCGCGATTACCTGAAGGGGCCGGAAGCGTCCGCGATCTTTAAACGTTACGGATTTACGACTCACTGATGATATTGACCGATCCTGAATGGCAGGCTGTTCTGCTGAGCCTTAAAGTCTCTTCCCTGGCGGTTGCGCTGAGTTTGCCCTTTGGGATCTTCTTTGCCTGGCTACTGGTTCGCTGTCGGTTTCCCGGCAAAGCGCTGCTCGACAGCGTGCTTCATCTTCCGCTCGTGTTGCCGCCCGTGGTGGTCGGTTATCTGCTGTTAATTTCCATGGGGCGACGCGGTTTTATTGGCGAAAAACTTTACGACTGGTTTGGGCTGACCTTTGCGTTTAGCTGGCGCGGTGCGGTGCTGGCGGCGGCGGTAATGTCATTCCCGCTGATGGTGAGGGCGATCCGCCTCGCGCTGGAAGGCGTGGACATGAAGCTCGAACAGGCGGCCCGTACGCTGGGTGCCGGGCGCTGGCGCGTTTTTTTCACCATCACGCTTCCCCTGACGTTACCCGGCATTATTGTCGGGACGGTACTGGCCTTCGCCCGCTCGCTGGGCGAGTTTGGCGCGACCATCACCTTTGTCTCGAACATCCCCGGCGAGACGCGAACGATTCCGTCGGCCATGTATACCCTGATTCAAACGCCGGGCGGAGAAGGCGCCGCGGCGCGGCTGTGTATCATCTCAATCGTACTAGCCCTGGTATCGCTGCTGGTGTCGGAATGGCTGGCGCGGCTGAGCCGTGAGCGGATGGGGAAATAAGCATGCTGGAACTGAATTTCACCCAGACGCTGGGAAACCATACCCTGACGCTTAACGAGACGCTGCCTGCAAGCGGTATCACTGCCATCTTTGGCGTCTCGGGGGCGGGAAAAACGTCGCTGATAAATGCCATCAGCGGCCTGACGCGCCCGCAGTCAGGACGGATTGTATTGAATAACCGCGTCTTAAACGACGTGGAAAACAAGGTGTATCTCACGCCGGATAAACGCCGCATTGGCTATGTTTTCCAGGACGCGCGCTTATTCCCGCACTACAGCGTGCGCGGCAACCTGCGTTACGGCATGGCGAAAAGCATGGCCGGGCAGTTTGATAAGCTGGTGACGCTTTTAGGCATTGAGCCACTGCTCGACAGGCTGCCATCCTCGCTTTCCGGCGGAGAAAAACAGCGCGTGGCCATTGGCCGCGCGTTGCTGACCGCGCCCGAACTGCTGCTGCTCGACGAACCGCTGGCCTCGCTGGATATTCCGCGCAAACGTGAGCTCCTGCCCTACCTGCAGCGCCTGACGCGAGAAATTAATATTCCGATGCTCTACGTCAGCCATTCGCTGGATGAGATCCTCCATCTGGCCGACAAAGTGCTGGTGCTGGAAGAGGGCAGCGTCAAGGCCTTCGGCAACCTGGAAGAGGTGTGGGGCAGCAGCGTCATGCACCCGTGGCTGCCCCGGGAACAGCAGAGCAGCATTCTGAAGGTGAGCGTGCTGGAACACCATCCGCACTACGCGATGACGGCGCTGGCGCTGGGCGATCAGCACCTGTGGGTCAATAAGATCGACAAGCCGTTGCAGTCCGCGCTACGTATTCGTATTCAGGCATCTGACGTCTCGCTGGTGCTGCAGCCGCCGCTGCAAACCAGTATTCGAAATATTCTGCGCGCCAAAGTCGCGGAGTGTTTTGATGATAACGGCCAGGTGGAAGTGAAGCTCGAGGTGGGAAGCCGGACGCTCTGGGCGCGCATCAGCCCGTGGGCCAGGGATGAGTTAGGGATCAAACCCGGCCTGTGGCTTTACGCGCAAATTAAGAGCGTCTCGATCACCGCCTGATTACAGCAGGTGGGTATAAATGTACTGCGCGATGCTGTCGGTGGTGTTGTCGCCAATCACCACGTTAGCGCGCGCTTTTACCGCGTCGTCGGCATTGCCCATCGCCACGCCCGTACCGACGGCTTCCAGCATGCTGATGTCGTTGTAGTTGTCGCCGAAGGCGATCGCGTCCTGCATTGACCAGCCCTGTGATTCCACATACTGCGTCAGACGCTTGCCTTTGCTGTTGCCTTTGCGGGCAATATCCACCTGATCGTGCCAGGACCACTCGCACTCCAGCCCCAGCGTTTCCTCGACGTGCTTCGCGAAGGTATTCAGTTTGGTCGTGTCTTCATCCGTCAGGGCGAATTTCCAGATAGCCTCAACGTCCTGGGCTGCCTGACGCAGGGAGGATACCTGGGTAAAGACCGGACGCTGCGCTTCAGGCAGGGACAACGCCCAGTTGCTGGTGCGCACCACGTGGCCGGTAGGGCGCTCGTAGACCATTGCGTTATCCACATACATCAGGCCGTGAATGGCATGCTCATCCAGCAGATCAATCAGTTGCAGCGCCTGGGAAACCGGCAGCGGGTCGGAGGCTAAAACCTTTTTTGCCTGATAATCATACAAATAAGTGCCATTACAACAAATTGCAGGTGTATCTAACGCCAGTGCCTGATAAAAAGGGTGAATGGCTACGTGATGTCGACCCGTTACGATAAGGAGTTGATATCCCGCTTCCTGCGCGCGTTTAAGCGCTTCAAGGGAGGAGGGGAGAAGGGTTTTTTGCGGCGTCAGTAAGGTACCGTCTAAATCCAGAGCAATCACACGCGAGGTCATCTGTTTTCCCGGGTTAATATTGAATTTACGTTTTGATGGGATGGTACACCGAGAGGCGAATGCTTCAAAATTCCTGTCGACAGTTCAGCATTCACCGTCAAAAGTTAATTACTTTCATGCGCAGTGAGGAGTGAATATTCATGAAACAAACCGTTTATACCGCCAGTCCTGAAAGCCAGCAGATCCACGTCTGGCGCTTAAATACCGAAGGGACACTCACGCTGGTTCAGGTTGTTGATGTGCCAGGCCAGGTACAGCCGATGGTCATCAGCCCGGATAAACGTTTCTTGTACGTGGGTGTGCGCCCGGAGTTTCGCGTGCTGGCCTATCGCATCTCTCCGGACGACGGCGCGCTGACTTACACTGCCGAAGCGCCGCTGCCGGGCAGTCCAACCCATATCTCAACCGATCGTAAAGGCAACTTTGTCTTCAGCGGCTCGTATAATGCGGGCTGCGTCAGCGTAACGCGTCTGGAAGATGGCATTCCGGTCGAAACCGTGGATGTGGTGGAAGGGCTGGAAGGCTGCCACTCGGCGAATATCTCTCCGGATAACCGCACGCTGTGGGTGCCTGCCCTGAAGCAGGATCGTATCTGCCTGTTCACCCTGAGCGACGATGGTCACCTCGTGGCGCAGAATCCAGCTGAAGTCACGACGGTAGAAGGCGCGGGCCCGCGTCATATGGTCTTCCATCCGAACCAGCAGTACGCCTATGTGGTCAACGAACTGAACAGCTCCGTGGACGTATGGGAGCTGAAAGATCCAAACGGTCAGATTGAGTGCGTGCAGACGCTGGATATGATGCCGTCTGATTTCTCCGACACCCGCTGGGCGGCGGATATTCACATTACGCCAAATGGCCGTCATTTGTACGCCTGTGACCGCACCTCCAGCCTGATCACCGTGTTTAGCGTTTCCGAAGACGGCAGCGTGCTGGCGATTGAAGGCTTCCAGCCGACGGAAACCCAGCCGCGCGGCTTTAATATCGATCACAGCGGCAAATACCTGATTGCGGCGGGGCAGAAATCCCACCACATCGCGCTGTATGAAATTAAAGGCGAGCAGGGGTTGCTGGAAGAGAAAGGGCGCTACGCCGTAGGCCAGGGGCCGATGTGGGTGGTGGTTAACGCTCACTAAGCGGCTTAAAACAAAAAACCTCGCGAATGCGAGGTTTTTTTATGCCCGGTGGCAGTGCGTTTACCGGGCTTACATAACCTGTAGGCCGGGTAAGGCAAAGCCGCCACCCGGCAAAAGGACAGCTTACTGCTTCGGCTCAGCAACCACTTTGCTACCCAGACCGCGGTTGTTGTACTCCCACATACGGTTGAAGTTAGCGTCGTTCAGGTTGCGCTGCACGTTCCCTTTATCGTCCACCGCACCGGTATTGCCGGAGAACGGACGTTTAGAGATCGCCGCATCCGCCCACGGCTTCGCCATGTTGAAGCCTTCGTTGATCACGCTGTCGCGGATCACCACCTGACCGTTGGTCGCTGCGTCCACGTCCAGGGAGCGTCCCAGCTGCGCCACGCCGTCACCGGCAGCGTTAAAGCGGCTGTTCACGGCCAGGAAGCCGAAGAAGAGGTTCGACGGGGTTGCCGGAGCAAACACGTAACCTTCCTGCTGGGTACGTGAGTTCACCACGCGGAAATCGGTGTTATCAAATACCACCGCGCCGCGGCCGGAGACCAGATCCACGTCACCTTCAACGTAGCTGTTGGTTACCAGCGTACGGGTCAGATGGTTATTCTGCAGGGTGTTCTGCACGCCGCTGTTGGTCACGAAGAAGGTGTTCTGACGACCCAAAATGTTCACGTTGTTAATCTGAACCTTATCGCCATCGCTGCGCAGCGCGACCGCCTGGTGGTTACCGGCGTCAACGCTGTCGCCCAGGGTATTCTGAATGGTCAGGTTCTGCAGCTGCAGACCGTTATTCTGAGACCAGAACACCGCTGAGCACATCACGCCAACGGTGGCGGAACGCTTGCTCTGGCAGTTATCAAACATATACCACGCCGGTTTGCCCGGCATATATTTACCGGCCGGGTTCACCAGGTGACGCCAGGTGTTGCTGTCGATTTCAGAATCGATCGCCAGGCCAATTTTTACGTCGATTGCTTTTTCGCCCAGACCGTAAAGCGTAATGCTGCCCGGTGCAGCCGGAACATACACGGTGCCTTCATATTCGCCTGGCAGGATCGCGATGTACTGGCGAGACGCGCTGTGTTTCGTGATGGCAGCATCTACCGCAGCCTGAATCGAGGTATGCGTTACGCCCTGCGCACCTGCCGGGCCAACCACGAAGTCAGGCTGTTTCGGCAGGTTAATCGAAGACGGGGTCCACGGCGCAGCGTTAGGATCCATCGACGAGAAGTAGTGCGCACGGTCGAAGTTCTTCGCTTCATCAGCGGACAAAATCGGGCGGGAGGCGGTACCGGGCGCGACCTGCTCAGAAGGGCGCTGATCCGGTGGGGTTGAACTGCATGCGGATAAGGTCACGCCAAAGGCGAGCGCTAACGCCAGACGGGAAATCCTGGAAATGTTCAAGGTGAAGCTCCTGGGTATGCAAGTCTTTACGGGATAGACGAAATAGCCTGCTTTTTTATACTAAGTTGAGCGAAACGGGAAGATAAAAAGGGTAAAAGTTGCATTTTTAGCCCTGGAGCGGCGGGTAAGTGATCACAAATAAATAACATTTTCCGCAAAGTCGGTTGACAGCAGACAACAGATGAAAATAAATGTCTATACAACCCATGACAAGTGGAAATCCCATGCAGCAGATTCATCCTGACGATGTGATATGGCGAAATGCGCGACTGGCTACGATGGCGCCGGACGTCCGTGCGCCCTATGGACTGAAAGATCATCACGCCCTGGTTATACGGGGTCAAACTATCCTTGCCGTGATCCCTGAATCTGACATTCCGGCCGGACACACTCACTGTGTCGATCTTCAGGGTCGTCTGGTCACCCCGGGCCTGATTGACTGCCATACCCACCTGGTGTTTGGCGGCGATCGCGCGGCGGAGTGGGAGCAGCGTCTGAACGGTGTCTCTTATCAAACCATCAGCGCCCAGGGGGGCGGGATTAACGCGACCGTGACGGCGACGCGCAGCAGTTCACCCGAAACCCTGCTTAAGCTGGCACAGCAGCGGCTTCAGCGTCTGATGAATGAAGGCGTGACCACGATTGAAATCAAATCGGGATACGGCCTCAACGCCGAGGCCGAAGAGAAAATGCTGCAGGTCGCACGCCAGCTGAGCCTCAATAATCCGATCGATATCAGCCCAACGCTGCTGGCGGCCCATGCCGTTCCGCCGGAATACCGACAGGATCCGGATGCCTACCTCACGCTGGTCTGCGAGAAAATATTGCCCACGCTGTGGCAAAAAGAGTTGTTTGAAGCTGTCGACGTGTTCTGTGAAAACGTCGGCTTTACCCCGTCGCAAACCGAGCGCCTCTTCAAGGCGGCGACCGCGCTCGGTATTCCGGTGAAAGGTCACGTCGAGCAGCTGTCGAATCAGGGCGGTGCGGCATTGGTCAGCCGGTATAAAGGACGCTCAGCCGATCATATCGAATATCTTGACGACGCAGGCGTTCAGGCGATGGCGCAAAGCGGCACGGTGGCGGTTCTGCTGCCCGGCGCGTTCTATTTTCTGCAGGAGCGCCAGCGTCCGCCGGTGGAACAGCTCAGAAAACAGGGCGTGCCAATGGCGGTCGCCACCGACTATAACCCCGGCACCAGCCCGTTTGCCAGCCTGCACCTGGCGATGAACATGGCCTGCGTCCAGTTTGGCCTGACGCCCGAGGAAGCCTGGGCTGGCGTCACGCGCCATGCCGCGCAGGCGCTGGGCCGCGGGGAAACCCACGGACAGCTACGAGCCGGGTTTGTCGCTGATTTCATCGTCTGGGATGCACACCATCCGGTAGAGATGGTCTACGAGCCGGGACGCAATCCGCTGTATCAACGTATTTTCCGTGGGGAGGCAGTATGAGGTTATGGCGGCCCGTCGCCGAAACGGTCTGGCAGGGGCGCGACGACAGCGCCGAGGCCAGCAACGCAACGCGCATTTTCCAGACGATACGGCAGCAGGGGACGTTCACGCCGCTGGCATCCGGCATTGCGCTGATAGGCTTTGAATGTGATGCAGGGGTTAAACGTAATCAGGGCAGGCCCGGCGCCGTGCAGGCGCCTGATGTGCTGCGTAAGGCGCTGGCAAATATGGCAAGCCATCTGGGACACGAGCGGCTGGCGGATATGGGGTCGGTTTACGTTGAAGGTGACGAGCTGGAAGCGGCACAGCAGGCGTTAAGCGATGCCGTGACGTTATGCCAGCGGTCCGGGATGCGCACGCTGGTCTTTGGCGGCGGACACGAAACCGCGTGGGCGCACGGTCGCGGCGTGCTGGACGCCTTCCCGAACGAGCGGGTGGTCATTATCAACCTGGATGCCCATCTCGATCTGCGCAAGGCCGACCGGGCGACGTCCGGCACGCCGTTTCGCCAGCTGGCGCACTACTGCGATGAGCGCGGGCGGGCATTTCAGTACGCCTGCTTTGGCGTGAGCCGGGCGGCGAACACGCAGGCGCTGTGGGATGAGGCTGAACGCCTGAACGTCACGCTGGTGGAGGATCTCCATTTCAGGCGCGATGCGCTATCCGCGCTGGAAAAGGTGCTGGCCCAGGCCGATCGCGTCTACCTGACAATCGATCTGGACGTCCTGCCCGCCAGCGAAATGCCTGCCGTTTCCGCTCCGGCTGCGTTAGGCATACCGGCACTGGATCTCCTCCCCGTCATCGAACAAATCTGCCGTAGCGGTAAGCTACAGGCCGCCGATCTGGTAGAGTTTAACCCGCAGTTCGATCGGGACGGGCAGGGCGCAAAGCTTGCCGCCCGTCTGGCCTGGCAAATTGCTCACTGGTGGGCATAACACTATTCAAGGAGTCACGATGTTTTCACGCTCACCCCTGCCGCCGTCGAGCCCTCCCGCGCCTTTCTACGAAAAGGTGAAGCAGGCGATCAGCGAAAAAATTGCCACCGGTGTCTGGCGGCCGCACGACCGCATTCCCTCGGAGGCCGATCTGGTGGCGCAGTTTGGCTTTAGCCGGATGACCATCAACCGGGCGCTGCGCGAGCTGACCGACGAAGGGCTTCTGGTACGCCTTCAGGGCGTGGGGACGTTTGTGGCGGAGCCGAAAGGGCAGTCCGCCCTGTTTGAAATCCGCAGCATTGCGGACGAGATTGCCGCGCGTAATCATCAGCACCGCTGTGAGGTGCTGGTGCTCGAAGAGACCCAGGCCAGCGCCGAGCAGGCGGTAGAGCTGAACGTCAAAGAAGGCAGCCGCATCTTCCACTCCGTGATGGTGCATTTCGAAAACGACATTCCGGTGCAGATTGAAGATCGCTGCGTGAACGCCGAACGGATACCGGACTATCTGAACCAGGATTACACCCAGACCACGCCGCATGCCTATCTCTCGCTCGTCGCACCGCTGACGGAAGGGGAGCACATTGTGGAAGCCGTGCGCGCCACGCCGCAGGAGTGCGAACGGCTGCGCATTAAAGAGCACGACCCGTGCCTGCTGATCCGCCGTCGAACCTGGTCCTCGTCGCACATCGTGTCACATGCCCGTCTGCTTTTCCCGGGGAACCGTTACCGGCTGCAGGGCCACTTTATGTCATAAGTTTTATAAGCGTGATCGCTAACGCAATATAACAAAATTGTATCTTTTTTGTTAAATCCGACCTTGTGTGTGCTTGTCTATACAAGTATATCTAAATGCATCATCTGTCCCGTATAGGAGCACACAATGTCGTCAGGTAAATACCGCCAGCAGGACGTCCGCGCCGCGCGCGGCACCACCCTTACTGCCAAAAGCTGGCTCACCGAAGCCCCGCTGCGCATGTTGATGAACAACCTTGATCCTGAGGTGGCGGAAAACCCCCACGAGCTGGTGGTCTACGGCGGCATTGGCCGCGCCGCGCGCAACTGGGAATGCTATGACGCCATTGTTAAGGCACTGACCGAACTCGAAAACGACGAAACCCTGCTGGTGCAGTCCGGCAAGCCGGTTGGCGTGTTTAAAACCCACAAAAATGCCCCGCGCGTGCTGATCGCCAACTCTAACCTCGTGCCGCACTGGGCCACCTGGGAACACTTCAACGAACTCGACGCGAAAGGGCTGGCGATGTATGGCCAGATGACCGCCGGGAGCTGGATCTACATCGGCAGTCAGGGGATCGTGCAGGGCACCTACGAAACCTTCGTGGAGGCCGGTCGCCAGCACTACAACGGCTCGCTGAAAGGCCGCTGGGTATTGACCGCCGGTCTTGGCGGGATGGGCGGCGCGCAGCCGCTGGCCGCCACGCTGGCCGGCGCGTGCTCGCTGAACATTGAGTGCCAGCAGAGCCGCATTGATTTCCGTCTGCGTACCCGTTACGTCGACGAACAGGCCGAGAATCTCGATGACGCGCTGGCGCGCATCAAAAAGTACACGTCCGAAGGCAAAGCGGTGTCGATTGCCCTGTGCGGCAACGCGGCAGACATTCTTCCTGAACTCGTTGCCCGCGGCGTGCGCCCGGATCTGGTCACCGACCAGACCAGCGCCCATGACCCGCTGCACGGCTACCTGCCAAAAGGCTGGTCGTGGGAAGACTATCAGCAAAAAGCGGAGACCGACCCGGAAGGCACGGTGCTTGCCGCGAAACGCGCCATGGCGGAACACGTCTCCGCGATGCTGGCCTTCAGCCAGATGGGCATTCCGACCTTTGACTACGGCAACAACATCCGCCAGATGGCGAAAGAGATGGGCGTGAGTAACGCCTTCGACTTCCCCGGCTTCGTCCCGGCCTATATCCGCCCGCTGTTCTGCCGCGGCATCGGACCGTTCCGCTGGGTTGCCCTGTCCGGTGACCCGGAGGATATCTACAAAACCGACGCCAAAGTGAAGGAGATCGTCGCGGATGACGAGCATCTTCACCACTGGCTGGACATGGCCCGCGAGCGCATTAACTTCCAGGGCCTGCCGGCGCGTATCTGCTGGGTAGGGCTGGAGTGGCGTCAAAAACTGGGCCTCGCCTTCAACGAAATGGTGCGCAGCGGTGAAGTTTCCGCGCCGATCGTCATCGGCCGAGACCACCTGGACTCCGGCTCCGTCGCCAGCCCGAACCGCGAAACCGAAGCCATGCGCGACGGCTCGGACGCGGTCTCCGACTGGCCATTGCTGAACGCCCTGCTCAACACCGCCAGCGGCGCGACCTGGGTGTCGCTGCACCACGGCGGCGGCGTGGGAATGGGTTTCTCCCAGCATTCCGGGATGGTCATCGTCTGCGACGGTACCGATGAAGCCGCCGCGCGTATCGCCCGCGTGCTCCACAACGACCCGGCCACCGGCGTGATGCGTCACGCGGATGCGGGTTACGAGATTGCCATTGACTGTGCCAAAGAGCAGGGACTTAACCTGCCGATGATCCCTGCCACACAAGGAAAGCATGAATGAACGCGTTAACACTCACTCCCGGCTCACTGACGCTCAAGCAGCTGCGTAACGTCTGGCGTCAGCCGGTCACCCTGTCGCTTGATGAAAGCGCCCACGCCGCCATTAACGACAGCGTGGCCTGCGTTGAAGCCATCGTTGCCGAAGGGCGCACGGCTTACGGGATTAATACCGGCTTTGGGCTGCTGGCGCAGACCCGCATCGCGACGCACGATCTGGAAAATCTGCAGCGTTCGCTGGTGCTGTCGCACGCGGCGGGCGTCGGTCAGCCGCTTGACGATGAGATTGTCCGTCTGATGATGGTGCTCAAAATCAACAGCCTGGCGCGCGGTTTCTCCGGTATTCGCCTGAGCGTGATTCAGGCGCTGATGGCGCTGGTTAATGCGGAGGTCTATCCGTGGATCCCGGCGAAGGGCTCCGTCGGTGCCTCCGGCGATCTCGCGCCACTGGCGCACATGTCGCTGCTGCTGCTGCTGGGCGAAGGCAAAGCGCGCTGGCAGGGCGAGTGGCTTCCTGCGAAAGAGGCGCTGAAAAAAGCCGGCTTAACGCCGATCACGCTGGCGGCGAAAGAGGGGCTGGCGCTGCTGAACGGCACCCAGGCGTCGACCGCCTTCGCGCTGCGCGGTCTGTTTGAAGCGGAAGATCTGTTTGCTTCGGCGGTAGTGTGCGGTGCGCTGACCACCGAAGCGGTGCTGGGCTCGCGTCGCCCGTTCGATGCCCGCATCCACGAGGTGCGCGGTCAGCGGGGACAGATTGATGCCGCCGCGATGTACCGTCACGTGCTTACCGACACCAGCGAGATCGCGGAGTCACACCACAACTGTGAGAAGGTGCAGGATCCGTATTCCCTGCGCTGCCAGCCGCAGGTGATGGGCGCGTGCCTGACGCAGCTGCGCCAGGCGGCGGAGGTGTTGCTGGTGGAGGCCAACGCGGTGTCCGATAACCCGCTGGTGTTCGCCCAGGAAAACGAGGTGGTCTCCGGCGGTAATTTCCACGCCGAGCCGGTGGCAATGGCGGCGGATAATATCGCGCTGGCGATTGCCGAAGTCGGCGCGTTGTCCGAGCGCCGCATCGCGCTGATGATGGATAAACATATGTCCCAGCTGCCACCGTTCCTGGTGCGTAACGGCGGGGTCAACTCGGGCTTTATGATTGCCCAGGTGACCGCAGCCGCGCTGGCAAGTGAGAACAAGGCGCTGTCGCACCCGCACAGCGTGGACAGCCTGCCAACGTCTGCAAACCAGGAAGATCACGTTTCGATGGCACCGGCTGCCGGGCGTCGTCTGTGGGAGATGGCCTCCAACACCCGCGGCGTGCTGGCGGTGGAATGGCTGGCGGCAAGTCAGGGTATCGATCTGCGTGAAGGGCTTAAATCCAGCCCGCTGCTGGAGCAGGCGCGCCAGGTGCTGCGCGAGCACGTCACGCATTACGACGACGACCGCTTCTTTGCCCCGGATATTGATAAGGCGATGCAGCTTCTGGAAGAAGGGCGGCTGGCGGGGCTGCTACCTTCGGTGCTGTGATTTTTTTGCCCGGTGGCGCTGCGCTTACCGGGCCTACGAGTACGAAATCCAGGCCGGGTAAGGCGTAGCCGCCACCCGGCTTTTTTTACGAATACATCGCCGTAATCGACGCGCTCCCCAGGGAATGGAAATGCACGTTAAACCCGACCATCGCGCCGCTCGCGCCTTCATCGACCTCAATTCTCTCCACGTCCAGCGCGTGCACCGTGAAGATATAGCGGTGAGTTTCCCCTTTTGGTGGCGCCGCGCCGCCGTAGCCCGCTTTACCGAAGTCAGTACGCGTCTGAATGGCACCTTCAGGCAGGGCAACCAGGTCTGAACCGGAACCCTGCGGCAGCACGCGCGTGTCGGCAGGCAGGTTTGCCACGATCCAGTGCCACCATCCGGAACCGGTTGGCGCATCCGGGTCATAGCAGGTCACGACAAAGCTTTTGGTGCCTGCCGGAACCTCGTCCCACGCCAGGTGCGGGGAGATGTTATCGCCCTGATACCCCATGCCGTTGAAAACGTGCCGTTCCGGCAGCTTTTCACCGTCGCGCAGATCTTTACTGATGATTTTCATACGGTTTACCCTCGTTGATCGCTCGTTCAGCAAGTGTAATGCATTGGGTTAAATCGTGAAATGCGCGGGAATGTTAACGGCTGTCACAACCGCGTCGGTTAATTTTCGAAGCTGCTCTGGCGTGATGCTGTACGGCGGCATCAGATAGATAAGCTTGCCGAAAGGCCGGACCCACACGCCCTGGTCCACGAAGAAGCGCTGCAGCGCCGCCATATTCACCGGATGGGTGGTTTCAATCACCCCAATGGCGCCCAGCACGCGCACGTCCGCCACGAAATTCGCGCCCGAGGCGGCGCTCAGTTCCGCTTTCAACTGCGCTTCTATCGCCGCAACCTGCGTCTGCCACTCGCCGCTCTCCAGAATCGCAAGGCTTTCGCTCGCCACGGCGCAGGCCAGCGGGTTACCCATAAACGTCGGGCCGTGCATAAAGCAGCCGGCTTCACCGTCGCTGATGGTGTCGGCCACCTGGCGGGTCGTGAGCGTGGCGGAGAGCGTCATGGTGCCGCCGGTCAACGCTTTACCGAGGCATAGAATATCCGGCGCAATACCCGCATGTTCGCAGGCAAACAGCTTGCCGGTGCGGCCAAAGCCGGTGGCGATCTCATCGGCAATCAGCAGAATGCCCTCGCGGTCGCACATCCTGCGAATACGCTTCAGCCATTCCGGGTGGTACATCCGCATTCCGCCCGCGCCCTGCACGATCGGTTCAAGAATGACGGCAGCAATATCGTGACGATGCGCCGCCATCAGTCGGGCGAAGCCGACCATGTCCATCTCGTTCCACTCGCCGTCGAAGCGGCTCTGCGGCGCCGGGGCGAACAGGTTTTCCGGCAGATACCCCTTCCACAGGCTGTGCATGGAGTTGTCCGGATCGCACACCGACATCGCTCCGAAGGTATCCCCGTGATAGCCGTTGCGGAAGGTGAGGAAACGCTGGCGCGCTTCGCCTTTGGCGTGCCAGTACTGCAGCGCCATTTTCATCGCCACTTCCACCGCCACGGAGCCGGAATCCGCCAGGAACACGCACTCCAGCGAGTCAGGCGTCATCGCCACCAGACGGCGGCATAAATCCACCGCGGGCTGGTGGGTGATCCCGCCAAACATCACGTGCGACATCTGGTCAATCTGCGCCTTCATCGCCGCGTTCAGGCGCGGGTGGTTATACCCGTGAATCGCCGCCCACCAGGAGGACATCCCGTCAACCAGCCGCTCGCCGCTGGCGAGGTGCAGCTCGCAGCCGTGGGCGGAGGCCACCGGATAGACGGGAAGGGGGCGGGTGGTGGAGGTGTAAGGGTGCCAGATATGCTGCTTGTCGAAGGCGAGATCGTCCTGGGTCATAATCGACTTGTAAACCATTTTGAAAAGTTTTAGGTTTACGAGTATAAACCGAACCGAAAATTAACAAAACCCTTTGGAGAAGCCCGATGGCTCACCACGCACGCTGGACGATGTCGCAAGTTACTGAATTATTCAACAAACCTTTCCTTGAGCTGATGTTCGAAGCCCAACAGGTGCATCGTCAGCACTTCGATCCCCGCCATGTTCAGGTCAGCACGCTGCTGTCGATCAAGACCGGCGCCTGCCCCGAAGACTGCAAATACTGCCCGCAGAGCGCGCGCTACAAAACCGGTCTGGAGTCAGAGCGCCTGATGGAGGTCGAGCAGGTCCTCGACTCCGCGCGCAAGGCCAAAAACGCCGGTTCAACCCGCTTCTGCATGGGCGCGGCGTGGAAGAACCCGCACGATCGCGACATGCCGTACCTGGAGCAGATGGTGAAGGGCGTGAAGGAGATGGGCCTCGAAGCCTGTATGACGCTCGGCACGCTCAACGAGGAGCAGGCGCAGCGCCTCTCGGCGGCGGGGCTGGATTACTACAACCACAACCTCGACACCTCGCCGGAATTCTACGGCAACATCATCACCACGCGTACCTACCAGGAGCGTCTGGATACGCTGGATAAGGTGCGTGACGCGGGGATCAAGGTCTGCTCCGGCGGCATCGTGGGCTTAGGCGAGACGGTGAAAGACCGCGCGGGCCTGCTGCTGCAGCTGGCGAACCTGCCGACCCCGCCGGAAAGCGTGCCGATCAACATGCTGGTGAAGGTCAAGGGCACGCCGCTGGCGGATAACGAGGACGTGGATGCGTTTGATTTTATCCGCACCATCGCGGTGGCGCGCATCATGATGCCGACCTCGTACGTTCGCCTCTCTGCGGGCCGCGAGCAGATGAACGAGCAGACCCAGGCGATGTGCTTTATGGCCGGCGCCAACTCCATCTTCTACGGCTGCAAGCTGCTGACCACGCCGAACCCGGAAGAGGACAAAGACGTTCAGCTGTTCCGCAAGCTGGGGCTGAACCCGCACCAGACCGAGGTGCTGACGGGCGATAACGAGCAACAGCAGCAGCTGGAGCAGCAGATTTTTAACGCCGACACCGACCAGTTCTACAACGCGGCAGCCGTATGACCTGGCAGGCACGTATCAACTCTGCGCTCGACGACCGTCGGGCGGCAGAGGCATTTCGCGTTCGCAGGGTGGTGGAAAACGGCGCGGGCCGTTTTCTTACCCGTGAAGGCCAGCAGTTCTGCAATTTCTCCAGCAACGATTATCTCGGGCTGAGCCAGCATCCGGCCATTATCCGCGCCTGGCAGCAGGGCGCGGAGCGGTTTGGCGTGGGCAGCGGCGGATCGGGACACGTCAGCGGATACACCACGGCGCATCAGGCGCTGGAAGAGGCGCTTGCCGACTGGCTGGGCTACCCGCGCGCGCTGCTGTTTATCTCCGGCTTTGCCGCCAACCAGGCGGTCATCACGGCCCTGATGGGCAAGGACGATCGCATTGTCGCCGACCGCCTGAGCCACGCTTCCCTGCTGGAGGCGGCAAATTTAAGCCCGGCGCAGCTGCGGCGTTTTGTCCATAACGATGCGGGGCAGCTTGCTGCGCTGCTGGATAAACCCTGCGACGGACAACAGCTGGTGGTCACGGAAGGGGTGTTCAGCATGGACGGCGACAGCGCGCCGCTTGCCGCGCTGCACGAGGCCGCAAAGCGGCAAAACGCCTGGCTGCTGGTGGACGATGCCCACGGCACTGGTGTGATGGGCGATGAAGGGCGCGGGAGCGCATACCAGCAAAACGTGAAGCCGGAACTGCTGATTGTCACCTTCGGCAAAGGCTTTGGCGTCAGCGGTGCCGCCGTGCTGTGCAGCGAACCCGTCGCCGACTATCTGCTGCAGTTTGCCCGCCACCTGATTTACAGCACCAGCATGCCCCCGGCGCAGGCCGTGGCGCTGTCGGCGTCGCTGGCTGTCATCCGCAGCGCAGAAGGGGAGGAGCGTCGCCAGCGGCTGGCAGAGCATATTGCGCGCTTCCGTCAGGGACTCGCGGCGCTGCCTTTCCACAGTCCCGATTCGCAGAGCGCTATCCAGCCGGTGATTGTCGGTGAAAATGCCCGCGCGCTGGCACTGGCACAGGCGCTGCGCCAGCGGGGCATGTGGGTCACGGCCATCCGCCCGCCCACCGTCCCACCGGGCACGGCGCGGCTGCGCTTAACCCTGACGGCGGCGCATGAAGCACAGGATATTGAGACGTTGCTGGAGGCGCTCCATGATGCCGGTGAATAAGCAGGCCATCGCGGCGGCATTCGGCCGCGCCGCGCAGAGCTATTCGCAGCATGATGAGCTGCAGCGTCTGAGCGCGCAGGGGCTTCTGGCCGCGCTTGGCGAAACCTCGTTTGCGCAAGTACTGGACGCCGGCTGTGGTCCCGGCAGCAACAGCCGCTACTGGCGCGGGGCGGGAAGCCAGGTGACGGCTATCGATCTCTCAGCCCGGATGCTGGAGGAGGCACGCCAGCGGCAGGCGGCAGATCGTTATCTGCTGGCCGATATCGAGGCGATCCCGCTGGCGGACGCGCAGTTCGATCTGGTCTGGAGCCATCTGGCGGTTCAGTGGTGCAGCAGCCTGCCGCAGGCCCTGCGCGAGCTTTATCGCGTGGCGCGGCCGGGCGGGAAGGTGGCCTTTACCACCCTGCTGGAAAGTTCGCTGCCGGAGCTGAATCAGGCCTGGAAAGCAGTGGATGAACAGCCGCACGCTAACCGGTTTTTATCGCATGGGCAGGTGACGCAGGCGCTGGCAGGCTGGCGCTATCGCAGCACGGTGCAGACCATCACGCTCAATTTTAGCGATGCGTTCAGCGCCATGCGTTCGCTGAAGGGCATCGGCGCCACGCACCTGCATACCGGACGCGAGAAAAAACCGCTTACCCGGGGGCAGCTGCAGCGCCTTGAGCTGGCCTGGCCGCAGCAGCGGGGGCATTTCCCGCTCTCCTATCAACTTTTTCATGGGGTTATCGAACGTGACTGAACGTTATTTTGTCACCGGCACGGACACAGAAGTGGGCAAAACGGTTGCCAGCACGGCATTGCTGCAGGCGGCACGGCTGCTCGGGAAAAACACCGCCGGGTATAAGCCCGTAGCGTCCGGCAGCGAGATGACGGCGGAAGGGTTACGCAACACCGACGCGCTGGCGCTCCAGCGTAACAGCACGCGTGAACTCGCCTATTCTGCAGTGAATCCGTACACCTTTGCCGAACCGACCTCGCCGCACATTGTCAGCGCTGACGAAGGTCGTCCGATTGATTTTGCCGTGCTGTCTGCCGGACTGCGGACGCTGGAAAATCAGGCCGACTGGGTGCTGGTGGAAGGGGCCGGCGGCTGGTTTACGCCGCTTTCAGACACGCAGACGTTTGCTGACTGGGTGCAGGCCGAGCAGCTTCCGGTCATTCTTGTCGTCGGCGTCAAGCTGGGCTGCATCAATCACGCCATGTTGACCGCACAGGCCGTCCAGCAGGCCGGGCTGCGTCTGGCGGGCTGGATAGCCAACGACGTGGTTGCGCCGGGTAAACGCCATCAGGCGTATCTGGCGACGCTCAGGCGCGTCCTTCCCGCGCCGTGCCTCGGGGAAATTCCCTGGCTGGCTGACGGCGCGGAAAATGCCGAAATCGGACGTTATCTCGATCTCAGCGTTTTGCTTCCCGCGACATCCAGTGAGCGATAAGCTCGTCATCCAGTTCGTTAACGTGGCCCTGCGCCACGTTACGCCCGCGATAGAGCAGACAGAAACGGTCCGCCACCCGGCGGATAAACGACAGCTGCTGCTCCGCTAACAGCACCGTCATCCCTAACTCCCGGTTTAAGCGCCCCAGCAGCTGCACCAGCTTCTGGGCAACGCTGTGCCCCGCGCCGTGCAGCGGTTCATCCAGGATCAGCAGGTGAGGGCGGTTCACCAGCGCATTAGCCAGCGCCAGCTGATACTGGTCGTCCGGAGAGAGCGTGTTGGCGCGGGTTCGTCGCAAGGCATAGAGCGCCGGGAACAGGTCGTAAACGTCATTTTTCGCCTCCGGGTTCGGTTTCCCCGTCGCCCGCATGGCGATATGCAGGTTCTCCTCAATCGTGAGCTGGGAGAAGATCCGCCTGTCCTGCGAGACATAGCCTATTCCCGGCCCGGAACGCTGTTCTGGCGGCGGATTGAGCAAATCGCGCGGCGGCGCGCCCGCCTCATACCAGATGATGCTGCCGCTTTCGACGGGCACTTTCCCGGCGATGCAATTCATGAGGGTGGTTTTCCCCATCCCCGGCAGGCCAACGACGCCTGTACACATCCCTTGCGGAAAATCTAAATCCACATTCCATAGCGTATGTTGACTTCCGTAAAACTGATTCACTGCACGCAGGCTCAACATCTTTCTCTCCTTAAAAATGTGTGTAGGTGTGGCTCGTTGTTAAACTGCAAAACCCCTGCCATAAAGCGGAAAGTGATTAAAAAAGCGTCTTTTTTAGGAATAAGTCACAGAAGCGCGGGGGATAAAAAGGGGGATTGCACATCGACGGTGCCGACGGTGTTGAGTTGTGGTGCAGAGCCAGAAATGATGGAAATGTGAGCAAGATCTCGTCAGTTGGTTATGAATGACGCGACTGTTAATCAGCAAAAAAGAGCTATAAAAATTTTTTGCTGCCGCCTCGTGGGAAAATCCGGGAATTTGCAGAGCGCCAGTCTGTATGGGCTGGAAGCAGTTATCCACTATTCCTGTGGATAACCATGTGCATTAGAGTTAGAAAACACGCGATAAGCGAGAGAAGACGCGGCTTACGCCCAAATTGACGCGAAACGCGGCTTTAGAAAATATCGTTTATTTTTTAATTGGTTAGATAAAATCAATTCCCGTCATGAAAGTGTCACCGGTTGCCACAAAACTATCATTACCTGGCTTGACAAATGTTAAAAAAGAAAAAGTTCTGGGGATAACCTGACCTGACTGGTGTTTTATGTTGCCACTGTCCAAATTTTGGTCGCTATCGCGCTAATCATTCAGGCGCTACTCTAAATATCCTGACATGCTACTGGTTTTTCATCCAGTGTTTTTTGCTGGCATTCCTGGCAACAAGGAGTAAAATTATTCACCTGCCGCTTATAACGTCATCAGGTTGTCGCCCATGAGTAAACCGTTCAAATTGAATTCTGCTTTCCGTCCGTCTGGCGATCAGCCTGAAGCGATCCGTCGTCTGGAAGAGGGGCTGGAAGATGGGCTGGCGCACCAGACGCTGCTCGGGGTTACCGGCTCGGGTAAAACCTTTACCATTGCCAACGTGATTGCGGATCTCCAGCGCCCTACGATGGTGCTGGCGCCCAACAAAACCCTGGCGGCGCAACTTTACGGCGAGATGAAAGAGTTCTTCCCGGAAAACGCCGTTGAGTATTTCGTCTCCTACTACGATTACTACCAGCCAGAAGCCTATGTGCCGAGCTCTGACACCTTCATCGAGAAAGATGCGTCGGTGAACGAACACATTGAGCAGATGCGACTGTCGGCCACTAAGGCGCTGCTGGAGCGTCGCGATGTGGTTGTGGTGGCCTCTGTTTCGGCGATTTACGGCCTGGGCGACCCGGATCTCTATCTCAAGATGATGCTGCACCTGACGCAGGGGATGATCATCGACCAGCGCGCGATTTTGCGTCGTCTGGCGGAGCTGCAGTACACCCG
The DNA here is from genome assembly GCF_019584525.1 of Enterobacter sp. EC_50. Lineage (NCBI taxonomy): Bacteria > Pseudomonadati > Pseudomonadota > Gammaproteobacteria > Enterobacterales > Enterobacteriaceae > Enterobacter > Enterobacter sp. EC_50. The sequence goes on from NZ_VDAF01000003.1 coordinate 202,486, forward strand.
CAACGACCAGGCCTTCCTGCGTGGTACGTTCCGCGTGCGCGGCGAAGTGATCGACATCTTCCCGGCGGAATCGGACGATATGGCGCTGCGCGTTGAGCTGTTTGACGAGGAGGTCGAACGCCTGTCGCTCTTCGATCCGCTGACCGGACACGTTGAATCAGTGATCCAGCGCTTCACCATCTACCCGAAAACGCACTACGTGACGCCGCGCGAGCGTATCGTGCAGGCGATGGAAGAGATCAAAGTGGAGCTGGCCGAGCGCCGCAAAGTGCTGCTGGCGAACAATAAGCTGCTGGAAGAGCAGCGCCTCAGCCAGCGTACCCAGTTCGACCTGGAGATGATGAACGAGCTGGGCTACTGCTCCGGCATCGAAAACTACTCCCGCTTCCTCTCCGGGCGCGGGCCGGGCGAGCCGCCGCCGACGCTGTTTGATTACCTTCCGGCCGACGGTTTGCTGGTGATCGACGAATCCCACGTCACGATCCCGCAGATCGGCGGGATGTACCGCGGCGACCGAGCGCGTAAAGAGACGCTGGTGGAGTACGGATTCCGCCTGCCGTCAGCGCTGGATAACCGCCCGATGAAGTTCGAAGAGTTTGAGGCGCTGGCGCCGCAAACCATCTACGTCTCGGCCACGCCGGGCAACTACGAGCTGGAAAAATCGGGCGATGAGGTGGTTGACCAGGTAGTGCGTCCGACCGGGCTGCTGGACCCGATTATCGAGGTGCGTCCGGTGGCGACGCAGGTAGACGACCTGCTCTCTGAGATCCGCGCCCGTTCCGCCATTAACGAGCGCGTGCTGGTGACCACGCTCACCAAGCGTATGGCGGAAGACCTGACCGAGTATCTCGAAGAGCACGGCGAGAAGGTGCGTTATCTGCACTCGGATATCGATACCGTGGAGCGCATGGAGATTATCCGCGACCTGCGCCTGGGCGAGTTTGACGTGCTGGTAGGGATTAACCTTCTGCGGGAAGGTCTGGATATGCCGGAGGTTTCGCTGGTGGCGATTCTGGACGCGGATAAAGAGGGCTTCCTGCGTTCCGAGCGTTCGCTGATTCAGACCATTGGCCGCGCCGCGCGTAACGTCAACGGTAAAGCGATTCTGTACGGTGACAAAATTACCCCGTCGATGGCGAAAGCGATCGGTGAGACGGAGCGCCGCCGCGAGAAACAGCAGCGCTACAACGAAGAACACGGCATTACCCCGCAGGGGCTGAACAAGAAGGTGGTGGATATTCTGGCGCTGGGCCAGAACATTGCCAAAACCAAAGCGAAAGGCCGCGGCAAGGCGCGTTCAATGGTGGAAGAAGATACCGTCGTGCTGACGCCGAAGGCGCTGCAGCAGAAGATCCACGAGCTGGAAGGGCAGATGATGCAGCACGCGCAGAACCTGGAGTTCGAAGAGGCGGCGCAGATCCGCGACCAGCTTCATCAGCTGCGGGATCTGTTTATCGCGGCATCGTGAGTTTTTTGCCCGGTGGCGCTGCGCTTACCGGGCCTACAGGTTTAGCGTCTTTTGTCGCCCCGGTAAGCGCAGCGCCACCGGGGTTTTTGTTAACCCAACGCCTGAATCGCTTTCTCCAGCGCCTCGCGCAGCAGGTGGCGGTCGTGACGATATTTAATATCGCTGGCTTCCAGCGGCTCCTGCACCACCACGCGATCGCCAATCCCTGTCACATCCACTTTTGGCCCAACCACGACACCGTCGATAATTTTCTTACCGACGTACTGCTCCATCAGGTCCAGCTTGTCCGCCAGCGACAGGCTCGCCGCTGCCGGGCTCAGCTCACGGCCCAGGTTACCGATATAGACCATCGGCGCCGGGGTGCGGCGCAGTGCCTGCGCCAGCTCTTTCACCAGCAGGATCGGCATCAGGCTGGTGTAAAAGCTGCCCGGGCCGATCAGAATTAAATCCGCATCGCCAATTGCTTCTACGGCTTCACGCGTCGCCGGCACGCTCGGGTAAGTCATCAGCTCTTTGGGCGGCAGCAGAAGCTGGTCAATATTCACCTCGCCGTACACTTCATGCCCTTCGGCGTCGATGGCCATCAAATCGACCGGTTGTTCAGACATCGGGATCAGGAATGCGTCCACTTTGAGCAGGTTACGGATCAGATTGATGGCTTCAAGAGGCCTTACGCTCAGGTGATCCAGCGCCTTTAACATCAGATTTCCGAGGTTATGCCCGGAAAGTTCGCCATTGCCGCCAAAACGGTACTCAAACATCGCCGATGCGACGCTCGGCTCGGTAATTAACTGGTTCAGGCAGTTGCGCATATCTCCCCAGGCAATGCCGCCTTCGGCACGTCTGATCCGCCCGGTTGAGCCGCCGTTATCGGTGGTGGTCACTATCCCTGTCAGCCTTGAGCCGAGTGACGACAAAGAGGACATAACGCGGCCCAGGCCGTGGCCTCCGCCAAGAGCGACCACTCGGTCAAGATCCGCAAAAGTGCGATTGCGCATACGTATTCCTTATCACGTTCGATCGCGTAACAGTAACCTAACTACCCCTAAAAGACGATGCCTCACCCGAAGCAAAATGACGTATATCAATGTGAAAGCGCAGTTTTTAGGTATTCTGTAGCGAAAATGCAGGATTGATTCGCTATATACGTAATTATATAGCGAAAAGCGATAATGGCGCTGTCAGACTTTCCGCGCTACTATCGCCTTAACCACGTTTTCAACACTGAAAACATACACTCTAGCCCTTGTGCCTGTGTCGGAAGATATGGCGCTCTGGCCGTGGCGAATTTGCCACCAGGGTACAGAAAGAAATGACTGTGCCTCCCGTATCTGGAAAGGTGTACATGGCTTCACAACTTACTGATGCTTTCGCGCGTAAGTTTTATTACTTACGTCTGTCGATTACCGATGTGTGTAACTTCCGTTGCACCTACTGCCTGCCCGACGGCTACAAACCGGGCAGCGTCACCAATAACGGCTTTCTCTCCGTGGATGAAGTGCGCCGCGTCACGCGCGCCTTCTCTGAGCTCGGCACTGAAAAAGTGCGTCTGACCGGCGGTGAACCCTCTCTGCGCCGTGATTTCCCGGACATCATTGCCGCCGTGCGTGAAAACGACCGCATTCGCCAGATTGCCGTGACCACCAACGGTTACCGCATGGCGCGCGACGTGGCCACCTGGCGCGATGCGGGCTTAACCGCCATTAACGTCAGCGTGGACAGTCTCGACGCCCGCCAGTTTCACGCCATTACCGGCCAGGATAAATTCCGCCAGGTGATGGACGGCATCGACGCGGCGTTCAGCGCCGGGTTCGAGAAGGTCAAAGTCAATACGGTGCTGATGCGCGACGTCAACCACCATCAGCTGGACACCTTCCTCGCCTGGATCAAATCCCGCCCCATTCAGCTGCGCTTTATCGAGCTGATGGAAACCGGCGAGGGCAGCGAGCTGTTCCGTCGTCATCACATCTCCGGCATGGTGCTGCGCGACGCGCTGCTGAAACGCGGCTGGATCCACCAGATCCGCCAGTGCAGCGACGGCCCGGCGCAGGTCTTCTGCCATCCTGATTACGAAGGCGAAATTGGGCTTATCATGCCTTACGAGAAAGACTTCTGCGCCAGCTGCAACCGCCTGCGCGTCTCTTCCGTCGGCAAGCTGCACCTGTGCCTGTTCGGGGACGGCGGCGTAGACCTGCGCGATCTGCTGGCAGACGATGCCCAGCAGGAGGCGCTTGAAGCGCGCATTTCTGAAGCGCTGACGCATAAAAAACAGACCCACTTCCTGCATCAGGGCAATACCGGCATTACTCAGAACCTGTCTTACATTGGCGGGTAATCAGGCTTAAGAAGGAATCAGAAGATGAGTCAGGTAAGCGCAGAATTTATCCCGACACGCATTGCTATCCTTACCGTTTCCGATCGCCGTGGCGAAGAGGATGATACCTCCGGCCACTGGCTGCGCGAGGCGGCCCATGACGCGGGGCATCACATCGTCGATAAAGCGATCGTGAAGGAGAACCGCTACGCCATTCGCGCGCAGGTTTCGCAGTGGATCGCCAGCGATGAGGTGCAGGTGGTGCTGATCACCGGCGGCACCGGCTTTACTGCAGGCGATCAGGCCCCCGAAGCGCTGATCCCGCTGTTCGACCGCGAGGTGGAAGGCTTTGGCGAAGTGTTCCGCATGCTCTCCTTTGAAGAGATTGGCACCTCCACGCTGCAGTCGCGCGCCGTTGCCGGGGTGGCGAACAACACCCTGATTTTCGCCATGCCGGGCTCGACCAAAGCCTGCCGCACCGCGTGGGAAAACATCATCGCCCCGCAGCTGGATGCCCGTACCCGTCCGTGTAATTTCCATCCCCATTTAAAGAAATAAGCTATGTCACAACTGACCCACATTAACGCCGCGGGCGAAGCGCATATGGTGGACGTCTCCGCCAAAGCGGAAACGGTGCGCGAGGCGCGCGCCGAAGCGTTCGTCACCATGCTGCCGGAAACGCTGGCGATGATCATCGACGGCAGCCATCACAAGGGTGATGTCTTTGCCACCGCCCGCATCGCCGGTATTCAGGCCGCCAAGCGCACCTGGGACTTAATTCCGCTGTGCCATCCGCTGATGCTGAGCAAGGTGGAGGTAAACCTGCAGGCACAGCCGGAGCACAATCGCGTGCGCATTGAATCGCTGTGCCGCTTAACCGGCAAAACCGGCGTGGAGATGGAGGCGCTGACGGCAGCGTCCGTGGCCGCGCTGACCATCTACGACATGTGCAAAGCGGTGCAGAAAGACATGGTGATTGGCCCGGTTCGCCTGCTGGCAAAAAGCGGCGGCAAATCCGGAGATTTTAAGGTGGACAGCCATGATTAAGGTGCTCTTTTTTGCGCAGGTGCGCGAGCTGGTGAATACCGACAGCCTGACGCTGGATGCGTCTTTTGAAAACGTCGCTGCCCTGCGCGCGCATCTGGCGGCACAGAGCGACCGCTGGGCGCTGGCGCTCGACGAAGGCAAGCTGCTGGCCGCCGTTAACCAGACGCTGGTGGAGCTTACCCATCCGCTGAAGGCCGGGGATGAAGTGGCCTTCTTCCCGCCGGTCACAGGGGGCTAATATGAGTGAAACCCGCATTCTGGTTGGCCCTGAGCGCTTTAACGTAGGGACAGAATACAGCTGGCTGGCGGAACGCGACGAAGACGGTGCGGTCGTGACCTTTACCGGCAAAGTGCGCAATCACAACCTCGGTGACAGCGTGAAGGCGCTGACGCTGGAGCACTATCCCGGCATGACGGAAAAATCGCTGGCGGAGATAGTGGACGAGGCGCGGGACCGCTGGCCGCTCGGGCGCGTCACGGTGATTCACCGCATCGGTGAGATGTGGCCTGGCGAGGAGATTGTCTTTGTCGGGGTGACCAGCGCCCACCGCGGCAGCGCGTTTGCGGCAGGGGAGTTCATTATGGATTACCTCAAAACCAAAGCGCCGTTCTGGAAGCGCGAAGCCACGCCGGAAGGCGATCGCTGGGTAGAATCTCGCGATAGCGATAAACAGGCCGCCAGCCGTTGGTAGTCGGTTTACGTGGATGTGTTACTCTTAACGAGTGTGTCTACTTAATCTTAATCAGGAGTGAATCATGGACCGATTTCCGCGTTCCGATTCAATAGTGCAGCAGACCCGTAGCGGCCTGCAGACGTATATGGCTCAGGTGTACGGCTGGATGACGGTTGGCCTGCTGCTTACCGCGTTTATCGCGTGGTATGCGGCGAATACGCCGGAGCTGATGATGTTTATCTTCTCCAGCAAGATCACCTTCTTTGGGCTGATTATCGCGCAGCTGGCGCTGGTGTTTGTGCTTTCGGGTCTGGTGCATAAGCTAAGTGCCGGCATGGCAACGACCCTGTTTATGCTCTATTCGGCGCTAACGGGGCTGACGCTTTCCAGTATTTTCATCGTTTACACCTACTCATCCATCGCCAGCACCTTCGTGGTCACCGGCGGGATGTTTGGTGCGATGAGCCTGTACGGCTACACCACGAAGCGCGATCTGAGCGGTTTCGGCAGCATGCTGTTTATGGGGCTGATCGGGATTGTGCTGGCGTCACTGGTGAACCTGTGGCTCAAGAGCGACGCGCTGATGTGGGCCGTGACCTATATCGGGGTGGTGCTCTTCGTCGGGTTGACGGCCTATGACACCCAGAAGCTGAAAAACATCGGCGAGCAGATCGACGTGCGCGACAGTTCCAACCTGCGCAAATACTCGATTCTGGGCGCGCTGACGCTCTATCTGGACTTCATCAACCTGTTCCTGATGCTGCTGCGGATTTTAGGCAACCGTCGCTAAGGTTGCTTTGCCGGGTGGCGGCTTCGCCTTACCCGTCCTGCGAATCGCGAACCATAGGTCGGGTAAGGCGAAGCCGCCACCCGACTTATTCACTTCGCTAGCATCCTCTCATTCTTCGCCCGCAGCTTTTTCGCCCGACTTTCCAGCACCAGATAGCAGATCGTTGCCAGCGCCAGCGGCAGGAAGTAATACAGCATCCTGTACGCCAGCAGGGCGGCGATAATCGTTCCCTGAGAAACATGCTCCCCGGCCAGCAGGGCAATAAACACCGCCTCCAGCACGCCGATCCCCGCCGGAATGTGCACAATCACCCCGGCAATGCTGCTCACCAGCAGCACGCCCAGCACGAAGAAGTAATTGACGTCCTCGCCAATCAGCAGCCAGATGATGGCCCCCATGGCCATCCAGTTGGCGCTGGAGACCGCCATCTGCAGCACCGCAAACTTCCACGAGGGCAGGACCAGCTTTTGCCCTTTGATGGTCATATGGCGGCGCTTTGCAAACGCGCAGGCCCAGAGATAAACGGCGATAATCAGCAGCAGCACGATGCCCAGAATGCGCAGCGTGGCCTCGTCGATATACCAGTGCGCGGGCAGCTGCACGACGCCGATGGTGAAGATCACCCCGCCGAGCAGGATATAGCCCAGCCAGTTGGTGGTAATGCTCAGGGAAAAAATACGCGTGATGGTCCCGCCCGGCAGGCCGAGCCGCGAGTAGAGGCGATAGCGCATGCCAATCCCCCCGACCCAGGTGCTCAGCGTCAGGTTAAAGGCGTAGCAGATAAACGACACCAGCATCACCTGACGTTTGGCCAGCTTGTGGCCGCAGTAGGCCCGACCCAGCAGATCATAGCAGCCGTACATCAGGTAGCTCACGATAACCAGCCCCGTCGCGCCCAGCAGCACCATCCGGTTATAGTTGCGGATGACCTTCCACACCTCTTCCCAGTCCACTTTCTGCGCGTAGACCACCAGCAGCACCGCGACGGCAATAAAGAATACCCAGGTGAGGATCTTTTTTGCCAGACGCCAGCGTGGATGCGATTTTGACATCAGGGTTTGCCTCCGTCTTCCGCTTCAATGCGGTCCTGGGTTTCCATTTCGGGTTGTACCGGCGGGTCCACCTGCGCCAGCTTCGGCGTATGCGCCGGCAGCCAGCCGACCATCGCCGGGAAATGCCGCAGGAAGTGGAACACCACCACGCTGATGCCCAGGTTCCACCAGGTGCGTTTGGGAACCATAGACTCATCCACGCGCACGCAGTCGTTAACGATCAACGCCTGCAGGTTATCCCGCAGGGTCTGGTTAAACTGGCGGTCGTGAATGATCAGGTTGGCTTCAAGGTTAAGCGACAGGCTCAGCGGATCGAGGTTACTGGAGCCTACGGTGGCCCAGTGATCGTCCATCAGCGCGACTTTGCCGTGCAGCGGTCGACGACGATATTCGTAGATCTGGACGCCGCCCTTCACCAGGTAGTTGTACAGCAGCCGCGCCCCGACTTTGACGATCGGCATATCCGGCTCGCCCTGGACAATCAGCTTCACGCGCACGCCGCGTCTTGCAGCATTTCGCATGGCATGCAGCAGTCGATAGCCCGGGAAAAAGTAGGCGTTAGCGATGATCACTTCGCGCTTGGCGTTGGCCAGCATCTTGAGATAGTGACGTTCAATGTCGTCCCGGTGCTCGCCGTTGTCGCGCCAGACGAAAAGCGCCTGCGCTTCGCCGGGCTTCCGGTTCTCTTCCGGGCGATGGCGGCGTCGCCACCAGCGGCGTACGGCCTCTTTCCCCGGCAGGTTCTCCAGCTCAAACAGCAAGATGTCCTGCACCACCGGGCCTTCAATGCGAATGGCGTAATCCTGCTTCGCTTCCGGGCCGTAGTCGGACATATGTTCCGCCGAGTAGTTAATGCCGCCGACAAACGCTACCGTCTCATCCACCACCACAATTTTGCGGTGCATTCGGCGGAAAAGGTTGGTCCGCATGCCGAACAGGCGAGGGCCGGGATCGTAGTAGCGGAATACCACGCCTGCGGCGGTCAGTTCATTGACGAACGCATCGCTGAGGTCCGGCGAGCCGTAGCCATCCAGCAGCACTTCAATTTTGACGCCGCGCTGTGCGGCGCGCAGCAGCACGCTGTGCAGCTGCTTGCCGACGTTGTCTTCGAACCAGATAAAGGTTTCGAGGATCACTTTCTGCTGGGCGTTATCAATCGCCTTAAACACGGCCGGGTAATACTCGTCCCCGTTGACCAGCAGCGTGATCCGGTTGCCTTCCTGCCAGGAACATTTCATAAGTGGATCTCCGCGCTGAGCGGGGCATGGTCGGAAAGATGCCGCCAGTTGAGAAGCGCCAGGGCGGTCGGGCTGCTGGCGTGGGCATTTTTCACGTAGATGCGGTCAAGCCGCAGCAGCGGGAAACGGACCGGAAACGTGCGCGCAGGCCTGCCGTTCGCCCGGGTGAAGATCTCCTCCAGCCCGGCATCCACCTTCAACGGATGGTTTGCCCGCTGGCGCCAGTCGTTGAAATCGCCTGCCACGACAACAGGTTCACCGTCAGGCAGCGCGTTGGCCCATTCGGCCAGCATTTTCAGCTGCGCCTGACGATGGGTTTCGCGCAGGCCCAGATGAACGCAGCCGACGTGGACGGGCAGCTCAAGGTCGGGCGGGGTAATGCGGCAGTAGAGCAGGCCGCGTTTTTCGCTCTCCCCGACGGAAACGTCGCGGTTTTCATAATGTTCAATGGGATAACGCGACAGCACCGCGTTGCCGTGATGACCTTCAGGATAGACCGCGTTGCGGCCGTAGGCGTAATCGCTCCACATGGTGTCGGCCAGAAATTCATAGTGCGGCGTGTCGGGCCAGTTCTCAAAGTGAAGCGGATGTACTTCGTGTGCGCCCATCACCTCCTGCAGGCAGACAATATCCGCGCTGACGGTGCGCACCGCGTCGCGCAGCTCCGGTAAAATGAAGCGGCGGTTAAATGCTGTGAAGCCCTTATGAATGTTTATCGTCAGCACTTTAAGCGAGAAATGCTGCATTTTTTTCGTCATAAGCTCCTTCCTGAGTGACTATCCCGATGAAAATAAAGTGTAGTCGTCGTCACAAAAAGATGCGGCGTTACGGAATTTTCCGTAAAGTGCGGTAGTCTGATTAAGCAGAGAAAAATCCTTCAGGAGAGAAGCCATGAAGTGGCAACAACGTGTTCGTGTCGCAACTGGCCTGAGTTGCTGGCAGATAATGTTGCATTTACTGGTCGTGGCCGTACTGGTGATGGGCTGGATGAGCGGCACGCTGGTACGTGTTGGCCTGGGGCTATGCGTCCTTTACGGCGTCACCGTGCTGTCGATGCTGTTCTTGCAGCGCCACCATGACGCGCGCTGGCGCGAGGTGGGTGACGTGCTCGAAGAGCTCACCACCACCTGGTACTTTGGTGCGGCGATGATTGTTCTGTGGCTGCTTTCACGCGTGCTGCAAAACAACCTGCTGCTGGCCCTGGCGGGTCTGGCAATCCTCGCAGGGCCTGCGGTGGTCTCGTTGCTGACCAAAGAGAAAAAGCTACGCGATGTTGCGTCTAAACATCGCATAGGCCACTGAGCCTGTCGTGGCCGCGATGACCAGTAGCGGCCACAAACTTCCCCAGACAATATCCAGACTCGCATCCTTCAGATAGATCTGCTTGGTGATATCCGTAAAGTGGCGTATCGGGTTTATCCACGTCAGATCCTGGAGCCACACCGGCATATTCTCAACCGGCGAGACGTACCCGGAGAGCAGGATCGCGGGCATCATAAAGACGAATACCCCGATAAACGCCTGCTGCTGCGTCGAGCAGAGTGCGGAAATCAGCAGCCCAAACCCCACCAGCGACAGCCCGTAAATCACCATCGTGAAGTAAAACAGCGCCAGCGATCCGGCGAACGGGATCTGGTAGGCCCAAATTCCCACGCCCAGCACGATGGTGGCCTGGAAGGTGGCGACAATGAGCGCCGGCACCGCTTTGCCGACGAAAATTTGCCAGGTGGCGAGCGGAGAGACCAGCAGCTGATCCAGCGTGCCCTGTTCGCGCTCGCGGGCGACGGAGAGAGAGGTCACAATCATCACCCCGATGGTGGTGATCATGGCGATCAGCGACGGCACCACAAACCACTTGTAGTCCAGATTCGGGTTATACCAGTTGCGCACCACCAGTTCGCTGTTGTTGGGCTTCGGTTTGCCGTCCATCAGCTCCTGCTGGTAATCCTTCACCACCTGCTGGAGGTAGTTGGCCGCAATCTGGGCGCTGTTGGAGTTGCGCCCGTCGAGGATCAGCTGCATCGGCGCGGTCTGGAAGGTATCCAGATTGCGGGAGAAATCCGCCGGGAACCGCACCAGCAGCAGCGCTTTTTGCGTGTCGATGGTAGGCTGGATCTCCTGCGGACTTTTCAGCAGCAGGATGTGGGTAAAGGCCTTCGCACGCGCAAAGCGCTGCGTTAGCTCGACGGAATGTTTGCCGTTGTCTTCGTTGTAAATGGCAATGGTGGCGTTGGTCACCTCAAGGGTGGCGGCAAACGGGAACAGTAAAACCTGGATCAGCACCGGCAACACCAGAATGGCGCGGGTTTGCGGCTCGCGCAGCAGGGATTGCAGCTCTTTGCGTATTAACGTCCATAAACGGTGAAACATGCGCGCTCCTTAATCTAACCGCCGTTTGGTTTTCATCCACGTCAACCCGATAAACATCACCGCCGACGCCATTAAAAACAGCGTGTTGATAATCAGCACTACCGGAATATTCCCCGCCAGGAACAGGCTTTGCAGGGTGCTCACGAAGTAGCGCGCCGGGATAATGTAGGTCACGGCGCGGATGACGGCAGGCATGCTGTCTATCTGGAAGATAAACCCTGAAAGCATTATCGACGGCAGAAAAGCGGCGTTCAGCGCCACCTGCGCGGCGTTAAACTGGTTGCGGGTGATGGTGGAGATGAGCAGCCCCATCCCCAGCGTGCTGAGTAAAAACAGGCTGGTGATAAAGAACAGCACGATCAGCGAGCCGCGATACGGCACGCCGAGGATAAAGACGGACACCAGCATGCAGAGCAGCATCGCCAGCATGCCGAGGAAGTAGTAGGGAATAAGCTTGCACAGCAGCAGCTCGACGCGCGTCACTTCGGTTGAAAGCAGCGCCTCCATGGTGCCGCGCTCCCACTCGCGGGCGATGACCAGCGAGGTCAGAATCGCGCCAATGACCGTCATAATAATCGTCACCGCGCCCGGAATAATAAAGTGCTGGCTGATGGCGGCGGGGTTAAACCAGTAGCGCGTCTGCACGTCGATAAGCGGCTTAAATTCTTCACCCCGGTCTTCGGCGCGCTGCATCTGCCAGAGTTGCCAGATCCCCTCCGCGTAGCCCTGCACGAAGTTCGCGGTGTTCGGCTCGCTGCCGTCGGTGATGACCTGGATCGGCGCATCGGTATTCGCCCGCGCCATATTGGCGGCAAAATCCACCGGAATGACGATCAGACCGCGAATTTTCCCGGCCTGCATCTTCTGGATCAGCTCCTGGCGGTTGTCGCTGATGGTGGCATCAATGTAGGGCGAACCGGTCATGGCGTGGGTAAAGTCCAGCGCCTCTTCGCTCTGCTGTTCGAGTAAAATCCCGACCCGCAGCTTGCTGGAATCCAGGTTAATGCCGTAGCCAAAGATAAACAGCAGCAGCAGGGGGATCACCACCGCAATCAGCCAGCTGCTGGGATCGCGCACGATCTGCCGCGTCTCTTTAACGCACAGGGCGCGCACCCGGCGCCAGGAAAGGGCGTTACTGCGCATGGGCATTCTCCTTATCCCAGTCGTGGATGAGGGTGATAAACGCCTGCTCCATGGTCGGGTCCGGGACCTCATCGTCAGCGGCCTGGTTTTTCAGGTCGTCCGGCGTGCCGTGGGCAATCAGTTTGCCGCGATACACCAGCCCGATGCGGTCGCAGTACTCCGCCTCGTCCATAAAGTGGGTGGTCACCATCACGGTCACCCCTTTTTCCACCATGCTGTTGATATGCAGCCAGAACTCGCGGCGGGTAATGGGATCAACGCCGGAGGTCGGCTCGTCCAGAAACAGAATATCCGGCTCGTGCATCAGCGAGCAGGCCAGCGCCAGTCGCTGCTTAAAGCCGAGCGGCAGTTCGTCGGTGGCGTGGGAAGCAATCGTCGTTAACCCGAAGGCGTCGCTCATGCGGCGAATTTTCTCGTTCTGCGCCCGCCCGCGCAGGCCGTACACGCCGGAGAAAAAGCGCAGATTCTGCTCGACCGTCAGGTTGCCGTACAGGGAGAACTTCTGCGCCATATAGCCCAGGTGCTGGCGCGCCTTGCCGGAGCTGACCTTCAGATCCATATCCAGCACCAGCGCCTTGCCGGACGTCGGCACCAGCAGGCCGCACATCATCTTAAAGGTGGTCGATTTTCCCGCGCCGTTTGGTCCGAGCAGACCAAAAATCTCGCCGCGCTTCACGGCAAAATTGACGTTGTCGGTGGCGGCGAAATCCCCGAACTTTTTGGTGAGGGATTTGGCTTCGATCACCGTTTCGCCCGGCGTGCCTTCCACCGTGTGCAGGATCGCCCCAAGCGGCGACTCGGAGGTCCCCGCGCCGCCCAGCAGGTCGATGAACGCATCTTCAAAACGCGGCGCCGTCTCTTCCATCTCAATCGTCGGCATTCCAGGCGCCCGGCGAATATCGTCGACGGTGGCCTCTTTTTTGAGGATGACCCGCACCGAGCGGCCCTGAATCATCCCGTCGCTGACCTGCGGCAGCCTGAGCACCCGCTGCAGCAGCGAGCGGTTGGACGCCTGCGGGCTGTGCAGCAGGAAGCTGCGCCCGGCCATGCTCTGCGTCAGCGTCGTCGGCTCGCCCTGATAGAGCAGCTCGCCTTCGTTCATCAGCAGCACGTCCCGGCACTGCTCGGCTTCGTCGAGGTAGGAGGTGCTCCAGAGGATCAGCATCCCGTCGCCCGCCAGCTCGTGCACCATCTGCCACAGCTCGCGGCGGGAAATCGGGTCTACGCCGACGCCGGGCTCGTCCAGCAGCAGCACCTTCGGCTCGCCCACCAGCGTGCAGGCCAGCCCCAGCTTCTGCTTCATCCCGCCGGAGAGCTTGCCCGCCAGCCGGTCGGTGAACGGGCCGAGCGAGGTAAATTCCAGCAGGCGGGCGAAGGTTTTCTCCCGGGTTTCGCCGGTGACGCTGCGCAGGTCGGCGTACAGGTTCAGGTTTTCCATCACCGTCAGGTCTTCATACAGGCCAAACTTCTGCGGCATATAGCCGAGCATGGCGTGGAGCGGGCCGTCGTCCTTTATCGGATCCAGGCCCAGCACGCGGGCCGATCCTTCATCCGGCTTCAGCAACCCTGCCAGCATCCGCATCAGCGTGGTCTTTCCCGCACCGTCCGGGCCGACCAGACCGGTCACATAGCCCTTCTGGATGGTGCAGTTCAGCGGCGCGACGGCAGGCTTATCCATCCCCTTAAAGCGTTTAACCAGACTGTTGAGCTGAATAACCGCGTCATTCATGTCGTTCCCCGCTGTTCACTTTTACGGTGACGGGCATGCCCTGGCGCAGGGCGTCGTCCGCATCGGTCACGATGATGCGCAGGCGATACACCAGGTCGGTACGCAGGTCCGGCGTTTCTACCGTTTTCGGCGTGAATTCGGCGGTAGGGGAGACAAAGCCCACCTTGCCGTGATACGGCTTGTCCGGGCGACCGTCGGTATAAAGCAGCAGCTCGCGGCCCGGCTGCATCTGGCCGAGATTAGGCTCATCAATGTAGGCGCGCACCCACACCGGACGGGTGAGCGACAGGGTTAACACGGTGCTGCCCGCGCTGAGCATGCTGCCCGGCTCGACGGCGCGGGTCATCAGCGTGCCGTCAGACGGTGCGATGAGCGTGGTGTCGTGCAGATCCAGCTCTGCCTGCGCCAGCTGGGCCTGCGCCTGTTCAAGGCTGGCTTTCGCCTGGGCGATATCCTGCGGGCGGTTACCGGTGTGGTACTGGCTTAATTTATCCTGCGCGGACTTCAGGGTTGCCTGCGCCTGGTCGCGGGACGAGCGCGCATTTTCCAGGTCATTCGCGGAAATGGTGCGGCTTTTCCACAGCCCCTGCTGGCGGGCATAGAAGTTCTGCGCGTAGTCATAGGCCGCCTGTGCCTGTTTGACGGCGGCAGCGGCCTGGGCGATCTCTTCGTCGCGATAGCCGGCCAGCATCAGGTCATACTGCGCCTGCGCAACGGAGACGCCCGCTTTGGCCTGCAGCAGCGCGTTCTCATAGGGCGCTTTGTCCAGCATCCCCAGCGTCTGCCCGCTTTTAATGGCATCGCCTTCGTCCACGTTCAGCGAGGCGAGACGTCCGCCCACGCGGAAGCTCATGTTCACCGTGCGAATATCCACGTTACCGTACAGCGTCAGGCCTTTATCCTGATGGCTCTGGTACCACAGCCATCCACCGACGCCCGCGGCAAGCAACACAACGACCACCAGAATGATGGCGACAGGTTTTTTCATGACTTCAGGCTCCTTTGCGTTAAGCCTTGCAGGATCAGATCGAGATGACAGGCGATCACCTCACCGATCTGCGCGGCTTTATCCTCATCAAATTGTGTCCAGCCGGTGCGTAACAGGATGGTTTCCCGGCCCAGACGGAAGGCAAGGATTTCACCCAGCAGGGCGTGGGTATGCAAAATTGTCGCGGTATCGCCGGCATCCCGCCCGGTATAGGCGGCGATCAGCCGGGTCAGGTGGGTATGCATCGGGGCAATCACCCGATCGTGTACCCGCTGGTAGGCGGCAGTGGGGGAGAGCTGCTCGCGGGAGATAAACTTGCTCAGGTTAAGCGTATCGTCGTGGGTCAGCACGCGGATCATGTTGTGACAGGCATTGAGGATCAGCTGGCGGATGGCCTCGCGATCGGGCGACGGCTGGCCGAGCAGCGCGGTGGCCTCCTCGACGTGCGGGTGAAACTGCGTGCCGATAAAATCGGCGATCCACTCGGCGCAGGCGAGATATAAATCCTCTTTTGAGCCAAAATAGTAGGTAATCGCCGCAATGTTTTGCCCGGCCAGCGCGGCGATATCGCGCGTGGTCGCGTGCAGCCCATACTCACCAAACTGCGCCAGCGCGGCGGCAATAAGCTGGTTTTTGGCCTGTTCACCTTTGGTTGTTGTGGGTGTTGTATTCATGGCGGCATTAAAAATTAATCAATCGATTGATTAAGATTATGCCTGATTCACGCTTACGTCGAGGGAACGCGGAGGGATATTTTATGCGCCACGTCACAAAAGCTGCTACACTCCGCCCCTTCGCGACATTGTGGTTTTTGTCCTCTCAATTGTTATATCTCCCTGAAAACTACACCTGTGATGGTCGGGGCGGTTCGGAGTTTTTATGTCTTTTGATTCCCTTGGCCTGAACCCGGAAATTCTGCGCGCGATCGCAGAGCAGGGCTACGTTGAGCCAACCCCAATCCAGCAACAGGCTATTCCTGCCGTTCTTCAGGGCCGTGACCTGATGGCCAGCGCCCAGACCGGCACCGGTAAAACCGCGGGCTTTACGCTGCCGCTGTTAGAACTGCTGGTAAAAAATCAGCCGCACGCAAAAGGCCGTCGTCCGGTTCGTGCGCTGATCCTCACCCCAACCCGCGAGCTGGCCGCGCAGATTGGTGAGAACGTGCGTGACTACAGCCGCTATCTCAACATTCGCTCGCTGGTGGTGTTCGGCGGGGTCAGCATCAACCCGCAGATGATGAAGCTGCGCGGCGGCGTGGACGTGCTGGTGGCAACGCCGGGCCGTCTGCTGGATCTGGAACACCAGAACGCGGTGAAGCTGGATAACATCGAAATTCTGGTGCTGGACGAAGCCGACCGCATGCTCGACATGGGCTTTATTCACGACATTCGTCGCGTGCTGGCCAAGCTGCCGCCGCGTCGTCAGAATCTGCTCTTCTCCGCGACCTTCTCAGACGAGATCAAGGCGCTGGCGGAAAAGCTGCTGCATAACCCGCTGGAAGTAGAGGTGGCGCGCCGCAACACCGCCTCTGAGCAGGTGACGCAGCACGTTCACTTTGTGGATAAAAAGCGCAAGCGCGAACTGCTCTCCCAGATGATCGGCCAGGGTAACTGGCAGCAGGTGCTGGTCTTTACCCGCACCAAACACGGCGCGAACCACCTGGCGGAGCAGCTGAACAAAGACGGCATCCGCAGTGCGGCGATCCACGGCAACAAGAGCCAGGGGGCGCGTACCCGTGCGCTGGCGGACTTCAAGTCTGGCGACATCCGCGTGCTGGTGGCGACCGACATCGCCGCCCGTGGCCTCGACATTGAAGAGCTGCCGCACGTGGTGAACTACGAGCTGCCAAACGTGCCGGAAGACTACGTGCACCGTATCGGCCGTACCGGTCGTGCGGCGGCCACCGGTGAAGCGCTCTCTCTGGTGTGCGTGGACGAGCACAAGCTCCTGCGCGACATCGAACGCCTGCTGAAGAAAGAGATCCCGCGCATCGAAACCCCGGGCTATGAAGTGGATCCGTCGATCAAAGCCGAGCCGATTCAGAACGGTCGTCAGGGCGGTCGCGGTCAGGGCGGCGGTGGTCGCGGCCAGCAGCCGCGTCGTGCCGAAGGTGGCGCGCCGAAGACAGCGGGCAAACCGCCGCGTCGTAGCAACGACAGCAAACCGGCCGGTGACAATCCGTGGCGCAGCGGCGAAGGCAAGCCGGCAGGGGAAGGGCAGCGCCGACGCCGCCCGCGCAAGCCTGCTAACCCGCAGTAATCTGGAAGCCCGGTCGTAAAGCCGGGCTTTTCTTTTTGCGGCAGCGAAGAGAAAGTGCCACAATAGTGGCTGTTTATACAGTATTTCAGGTTTTCCAATGGCTTTAACCGCGGCGCTGAAAGCGCAAATAGGCGCCTGGTATAAGGCGCTACAGCAGCAGATCCCCGATTTTATCCCCCGAGCGCCGCAGCGGCAGATGATTGCCGACGTGGCAAAAACGCTCGCCGGGGACGACGGGCGACATCTGGCGATTGAAGCCCCGACCGGCGTCGGGAAAACCCTGTCGTATCTCATTCCCGGCATCGCCATCGCGCGGGAGGAGGACAAAACGCTGGTGGTCAGCACCGCCAACGTGGCCTTGCAGGACCAGATCTTCAGCAAAGATTTGCCGCTGCTGCGCAAAATCATCCCCGACCTGCGGTTTACGGCCGCCTTTGGCCGCGGTCGCTACGTCTGCCCGCGTAACCTGGCAGGGCTTGCCAGCAGCGAGGCGTCGCAACAGGATCTGCTGGCGTTCCTCGACGACGATCTCACGCCCAACAACAAAGCCGAGCAGGAGCTCTGCGCAACGCTGAAAGGCGATCTTGATGGTTATAAATGGGACGGCCTGCGCGATCACACCGATAAAGCCATCAGCGACGATCTGTGGCGCAGGCTCAGCACCGACAAGGCCAGCTGTCTGAACCGCAACTGTCACTACTACCGCGAATGCCCGTTCTTCGTCGCGCGGCGCGAAATTCAGGAAGCCGAAGTGGTGGTGGCTAACCACGCGCTGGTGATGGCGGCGCTGGAGAGCGAAGCGGTGCTGCCGGAGCCGAAAAACCTGCTGCTGGTGCTCGACGAAGGCCACCATCTGCCCGACGTGGCGCGCGACGCGCTGGAGATGAGCGCAGAAATTACCGCGCCCTGGTTCCGCCTGCAGCTGGATCTCTTCTGCAAGCTTGTCGCCACCTGCATGGAGCAGTTCCGCCCGAAAACCACGCCGCCGCTGGCGGTGCCGGAGCGTCTGAGCGATCACTGCGAAGAGGTTTACAGCCTTATCTCGTCTCTGAACAACATCCTGAATCTTTATCTTCCCGCAGCCCAGGAGGCGGAACACCGCTTTGCGATGGGCGAACTGCCGGAGGAGGTGATGGAGATTTGCCAGCAGCTGGCGAAGCATCTGGAAAAGCTGCGCGGGCTGGCGGAGATGTTCTTAAACGATCTCAGCGAGAAAACCGGCACCCATGACGTTGTTCGCCTGCACCGCATTCTGCTGCAAATGAACCGTGCGCTCGGCA
The DNA here is from genome assembly GCF_019584525.1 of Enterobacter sp. EC_50. Lineage (NCBI taxonomy): Bacteria > Pseudomonadati > Pseudomonadota > Gammaproteobacteria > Enterobacterales > Enterobacteriaceae > Enterobacter > Enterobacter sp. EC_50. The sequence goes on from NZ_VDAF01000003.1 coordinate 220,838, forward strand.
TGTTCGAAGCCCAGAGCAAGCTCTGGCGGCTGGCCTCGATGGCACAGGCGTCGGGCGCGCCGGTCACCAAATGGGCCACCCGTGAAGTGCGCGACGGCCAGGTCCACCTGTTTTTCCACTGCGTGGGCATCCGCGTGGCCGATCAGCTGGAAAAACTCATCTGGCGCAGCGTGCCGCACGTGGTCGTGACCTCCGCCACGCTGCGCTCCCTGAACAACTTCTCGCGGCTGCAGGAGATGAGCGGCCTGAAAGAGAAAGCGGGCGATCGTTTTGTCGCGCTGGATTCGCCGTTTAACCACTGCGAGCAGGGTAAGCTGGTGATCCCGCGCATGAAGTACGAGCCGCTTATCGACAACGAAGAGCAGCACATTGCAGAAATGGCGGCCTACTTCCGCGAACAGGTTGAGAGCAGGAAGTACCCCGGCATGCTGGTGCTGTTTGCCAGCGGACGGGCGATGCAGCGTTTTCTGGAACATGTGACCGACCTGCGCCTGCTTCTGCTGGTCCAGGGCGACCAGCCCCGTTACCGGCTGGTGGAAACCCATCGCAAGCGCATCGATAACGGCGAGCGCAGCGTGCTGGTAGGATTGCAGTCCTTCGCGGAAGGTCTGGATTTGAAGGGCGATTACCTGACGCAGGTGCATATTCATAAAATTGCCTTCCCGCCCATCGACAGCCCGGTCGTTATCACCGAGGGCGAGTGGCTGAAGAGCCTCAACCGCTATCCGTTTGAGGTGCAGAGCTTACCTGCGGCGTCGTTTAACCTTATTCAGCAGGTCGGGCGTCTGATCCGTAGCCACGGCTGCTGGGGGGAGGTGGTGATTTATGACAAGCGTCTGCTCACTAAAAATTACGGCCAACGGTTGTTAAACGCGCTGCCGATCTTTCCGATTGAACAGCCAGAGGTCCCCGAGGTAAAAAAACGCCCGGCAACACTGACCGCCGGGCGCAGGAAAAGCATCCGTGCTAAGGGGCGCGGTCCTACTGGTAAGTGAAGGTTACCTGCACCACGCTGCTGAACGTCCCTGCGCTCACCGGCATGGAGGTGGCGTAGTAGCGTGCGGCGAGTGGGAAGGTGGCCGTATGATCGTTTTGATTAATCACCGCGTTAAAGCTCGCCTGCGGAGCGATGAGAATATTGTCCTGCCGGTCTGCCAGCTCCAGCGCCAGCCCCTTTGCACTGCCGATATTGGCGAATTTAGTGGGGTGTGTGCTGTCCGCCTGTCCATAGAAGTAGGCGGTGGCAAGCGCGAGGCTTGGCGGGCAGTGGGATACTGACAGGGAAAAGTCTTTCCACTCGCCGGTATCGCCCACGTCTTTAAAATCACCGGATGCCGCCTGACCTAAATCCACCGTCAGGTTCCGGCTGGCGCTGTCGATGATGCAGGCATTGGCGTAAATGTTGCCCGTCATCTGGATCTGAATATCCTCGGCGTGTGCCTGGGCGATCAGCCCCAGCGCCATAAACGCAATTATCTTCTTCATGTCAGTTACTTATAAGCAAGCGTGATGGTGGCAACGGTGTTGGCCGGACCGGGAGTGACCACGTCGCTGACCTGCTCGTAGCGCACCTCAAACGGTATGGTCAGCGTTTCGTTGGCAATGGCTTCGCTTCGGGTGTTAACGTAGGTATCAAAGGTGGCGATATTGTCGTCGAACAGCATTCGGACACCGACGCCCGTCGCGACGCCGGTCTGCTGCGTGAGTTTCAGCACCCCTTCGAAGGCCGTTTCATAGCCGTTTGAGCTGGTAATTTTCACTTCAGGCTGTACGGTGCTGTTGCAGTTCACCGTGACGTCAAAGTTTCGTGCCGGGGAAGAGAGCATCCCCACGCTGATAAAATCGCTGAGCGGGAAATCCCCCAGATTGACCGTCAGGTTTTTCGGCAGGACGGAGCAGGTGACCTCTTTCAGAATAACGTTGCCTGCATAGGAGATGGTGTTGGGATCGCCCAGCCCTTCGTGGTGATAAACCCCGATCCCAAAACGGGTCTGACTTTGATTCAGCGTGCCTGACGCTACGGTATCGCTGGTTTTGACCAACTCCAGCGTAACGTCGAAATTAAAGGTCTGTTTGCCATCGCTGGAAACATAACCCAACGGCGTTCCTGTGGAAATGCAGTTAACGCCTCCGGCTCCGCTGATGCGCTGCCCCTGATCGTTCATTAGGGCCACACCGATCCCAGGAACTCCCGAATCGTAGACACCTTTCAGGCCTGGAATCTCAGCCCCAGTGCCGTAGTAACAAGAGACAATTTCCAGCCCCTTATCTTCCGCATTGTCACAATTACCGGCGATATGGGCGGTTTGCTCTGTACCCGGGATCGTTTCGCCAACGGCCAGCGTCGTGGGAACGGAGATAGAGGCCACGTTGATCATTTTCGGCAGATCTGGCGTAGTACAGGTCGCCTTCGCATGCGGCATAAATAACGCGGCGGTTCCCAGAACCAGTAAGAAAAAGCACTGTTTAATCATTTGCATAATCGTTAGCCTGAACGGTGGATCAGTGACACTGCGCGGCAGCGTTAATGATGCTGGTTTTCTCTTTCTCATCCGTTAGCGCATAGTCAGCGACGCAGTGCTCGTCCGCCCCCTGTCCCCAGGAAACGTAGAGATGCCCTTGCTGCGGCAGACCAGAGAGGTATGTCTGGCCGTCATTCCCGACAATAAATTCGCTGTCCTTATCCTCGGTGGTGACCGTTGCGCCGAAGGGCAGCGGTTTACCCTTTTGCGTAAGCGTCATCAGGACGCGGTTACCCACGCGGGTGTTAAAGCTGGCGCGCACCACGGCCCCGCGGGTTGGCGTCACGATCTGCGCCGCGTGGGTGACGTCGGCGTTGTCCGGTAGCGTTTCGGTATCCAGCGCGATGGTGTTGTGGCGATACGCGGTAACAAACGGCACGACGGTGTAGCCGCGGAAGTCGGTCTCGACGCCCGTCTGGTTCGTGATATGGGTTCCGTGCGTGCCCGGCGCTTTCACCAGCGCGATGGTGTCACCGAGCGGCTGGCTCAGGGTTATTCCGTTCGCATGGGCAACCACGCCGCCCTGCAAACCGACGTTCACGGTCTGCTGATATTTATCCTGACTGACGCCTGCGCTCACTTCACCATAGGTCGCTTTATAATCGGCGTTGATGCTGGTGGAGTTACCGCTGCCGGTGCTGCTCAGCCCTTCCTGGATGTTCCAGTTCAGGTTGTCCTCTTTCAGCGCCGTACCGTTCAGGCCGATGTTCTGCGTCGTGCCGTCTTTGGTGTTGTTCAGGTTGTAGGTGGCCCAGGTGTTATGCATCCAGCGGTCCAGCGGCACCGAGACGCTCAGCGAGAACTGGTTGTCGTTTGTCACCTCGTTACCGTCTTCATCGCTGTCCTGGGTGTTTTTGTTCATGCTGTAGCTGAGGCTGTAGCTCACCCCGTGCCAGCTATTGTTGTAGCTGACGCTCATCGAGGTCATGTTCTGACTCTGACTCCAGTAAGTCTCTTTCACCATGCTCAGGGTGACGGATCCCCAGCCTTCCGGCAGCGTCTGGTCGATGGTGGCTTCGGTTCGGGCGCGGCGCTGCTGCGGTGCAGACCAGTCGTCGGAGCGGGTATATGACTCCATGGTGTCTTCAAGGGTGTAAAACCCTTTGCTGTTGTAGCGGTAGCCGGCCAGTGAGAAGTTGGTGCCTGACCGGGCGATGTCTTTGCTATAGCGCACGCGCCATGACTGGCCTTTGCTGGCCTGCTGTTTTTTCAACAGAGCCTTCGCGCGGGTCACGTCAATGGAGAAGGCGCCTAAATCGCCCATGTTTTTCCCGACGCCAGCCGCCTGAGACTGGTAATGGCTGCTCTGCTGCACGCCACCGTAGGCGGTGAAACCGTAGGGTAAACCGTAGATGGCGCTGCCCTGGGCAAACGGGGTCTTCTCGACGTCGTTGTCATAAGAACGGTAGCGTCCGGCAGTCACGCTGTAGCGCAGATTTTTTTCACGCTGCAATACCGGCACGGAGGCAAACGGCACGACGAAATGGCTTTCGCTGCCGTCGGTCTCTTTCACGGTGACCTGGAGATCGCCGCTGCTGCCGGTGGGGTAGAGATCGTTAATTTCGAACGCGCCGGGGGCGACCGTGTTCTGATAAATGATGTAACCGTTCTGGCGTACCACCACCTGCGCGTTACTGTGGGCGGTGCCGCGAATAATGGGGGCGTAGCCTTTTTCACTGTCCGGCAGCATGTCGTTATCGGATTTCAGCTCCACGCCGGTGTAGGGTACGCTGTCAAAAACGTCGGAAGGCGAGGAACTCTGGCCGACGGTGAGGTCGCTTTTCATCGCCACCATATCGCGTTGCGCGTAGGTATATACGGAGGTGAATTTTTGGTCCTCCTCGTTACCCGTGGTGCTGCGATTCCAGGTGGAATAGTTGCGAATGCGCCATGCGCCAATGTTCAAACCCGGACGCAGGTTAACGTACTGGCTGCTGTTATCCTGTTCACCCGGCTGGCGCGCATGGCTTTGGCTGGCATTTGCACTGTAGCTAAGCAGGCCCGCGTTAATTCCTTCGTCAAACTCTTTTGGGTCAATGTAGCCGCGAGGCACCTGACCGAGCGCCGACTGGGGAATGCTCAGCAGCAGTTGCTGGTTGCGAACGCGGAAGGTCGCGGATGCCGCAGGGATGGCGTGTAAATCGGCGCACTGGCCTTTGGCTTTCAGCTGCGGATATTTTTGGGTCTTGATCCCGAGGCTTTTTAAATCGTCCACGGTAAAGCAAGGTTGCAGCGTGCTGTTGCCCTGATCGTCTTTCTGCAGCGTAAAGGTGACATCGCGGGTATCAATTTTATTATTATTGATAAACACCGTAACCTGATATTTACCCGGCGCCTGGCCAGGGCCTTTTTCATAGATGGATAAATCGGTTTTTCCCTGCTGGGGATTATCAATATCCAGCAGGGCAGGGTTAAAATAATCATCAGCCATAACCTGATGCGCAAAGATCGCCATTACCAGGCCAAAAAGAATGACCAGCAATGATGAAAATCGGCAGGTGAACGGCTTTTTATGGCTGTACATGATTATTTTATTACCGGGGAAAAGTATTAATGAACGGATTTCGACCAGGTATGGCTGATGCTGCCGTAATCAGTAATAATGGAATACGTCACGTTCGAGCCTCTGACATTACCCGGTATGGCAAAATGCGTTTCTGTTTTTGGAACGGCCCAGGTCGCTTTCGTCACTTTCTGACCATTCAGGGTGACTGCCTGGAAATTCATATAAAACGGCGTGGGGTTATTCACCACCAGCTCGTTACCTTCGCGACGCCATTCAAGCTTATCGGCCACGTCTTCTGGTCTGCCTTTTACCGCAGACGGGCGATACAGCAATTTAATACGGGTATTAATCGCAATTTGCAGCGTATTCACGCCTTCCACCTGCTTTGAGGAAGGGATCGCTTTAATATTCAACCAGTACAGGGATTCCCTGTCTTCAGGCAAATTTCCGCCCGTACGTACCACGCGCAGAACGTTATCTTCTTTCGCATCCAGACGGAAAAGCGGCGGGGTGATGAGGAACGGGGCTTTGGCCAGGTTTTTACCGCCGGAATCAACCCAGGACTGTACCAGATAATCCGTCGCATCTGGATTTGAAAGACCAAGAGATGATTCCTTTTTATCTCCCTGGTAGACCAGACGGGTGCCATTAATAATGACGCCCGCATGTGCAGTGGCGGCTACCAGTAAAAGCGTGCTCAGTAAATAACCGTGGCGCATACAGATTTCTCAATAAATAGATGAGATATTAATGCCCGCAAAAGCATTAATATCTCAGGATTGATAAGATCAGTTATAAATAACGGTGAAGGTCGATACAGAGTTAGCAGGGCCTGCGGTGATCGCAGCGCCGGTTTGGATATAACGGGCACCAAATTCCAGATCGTTAACCGCCGTACCGGAGGTTAATTGATACTGCTGCGATGGCGTATACAGGCTGACAGGCTGCTCTGAGGCATCAACCAGCTGAATTGCCACACCGGTCGCCGCATCGCTATCTGGCGTTAAGGCCAGCGTAGCGTTGTTATTCGCATCTGGCGTACCGCCGAAATTAATGGCTGCGGAGGTGACCGTGTCAGGACAATTCGTTAACTGAATATCAAACTTCGTTAATGTGCTGGTAGAGCCAGCACCGGTAAATACCGTTTTAGACACTTTTCCCAGCTGAACATTTAATGGATTACTTAATCCATTCACAACCTGACAAGCAGAATCGATAATTTCACCGGTGAAATTGATCTGACCTTCACCGTTTGTTGCCGCAAACGTGGATGCAGAACATCCCACCGCTGCGGCGATGATTAAACCTAAAGCAACCTTGTTCATAACAAATCCTGATATGTTTCTGGTGAGAGCGTTGCCTGGACGTTTTCACCGTTGACCCTTAATGACTTTCCGCTGGTTATTTAAACAAATAATGGTGCATTAAGAATCTTCTGCAGAAATCACAAATAATTGAAATAATGCTTGAGTTTCTTTTTTATCCTTAAAAACAGAACGTTGATGATGTAGAAAAAAACTAACGTCCGAACGTTTAACAGGGCTATATTGTTACCAGAAGGATATTTTCAGGAGAGATGTCGTGGATTATCGCAAGATTATCAAAGAGGTAGGCAGGGGCAAAAACCACGCCCGCGATCTGGACCATGAAACTGCTCGCGCCCTGTATACCCGAATGCTCGATGGCGAGGTACCTGACCTGGAGATGGGCGGCATACTGATTGCGCTGCGTATCAAAGGCGAAGGCGAAGCGGAGATGCGCGGTTTTTACGAGGCGATGCAGGCGCAAACGCTGCGCCTGACGCCGCCGGTGGCAAAACCGATGCCGATTGTCATCCCGAGCTATAACGGCGCGCGCAAGCAGGCAAACCTCACTCCGCTGCTGGCGATCTTATTGCATAAGCTGGGGTTCCCGGTGGTGGTTCACGGGGTCAGCGAAGATCCCACCCGCGTGTTGACGGAGACCATTTTCGGCATGCTGGGGATTGAGCCAACGCGTCATGCAGGACAGGCGCAGGCGAAGCTGGATGGCCATCAGCCGGTTTACATCCCCGTCGGAGCCCTGTGCCCGCCGCTGGAAAAGCAGCTGGATATGCGCTGGCGCATGGGCGTGCGCAACAGCGCCCACACCCTGGCGAAGCTGGCGACGCCGTTTGCAGAAGATGCCGCATTGCGCCTTTCCAGCGTATCGCACCCGGAATACGTGGGGCGTGTCGGGAAATTTTTTGAGGAGATTGGCGGCAGGGCGCTGCTGATGCACGGTACAGAAGGTGAGGTGTATGCCAATCCACTGCGCTGCCCTCAGCTGATGCTGATCGATTCTGCCGGTACGCGCGCTGTCCTGGCGCGCGGGGAAGAGAATACGGACGTCATTCTCCCTGAAGCGAAAGACCCGCACACCACCGCGCACTGGATTGAACAGTGCCTCGCCGGAAACGTGCCTGTGCCGCAGTCTATTAAGCTGCAGATGGCCTGCTGCCTGCTGGCAACCGGGGAAGTTGATACGGTCGAGGCCGGTCTCAAACGCGTTGACGCGGCGTTTTAGGCAAAAAAAAGCCCGTCCAGTGGCGGACGGGCAAGCAAGGGTAACAAACAACAGGGTCAATGAGGGTTGGAGCAGCTCACCAGAGGGTTTGGCGAGGGGACAGCATTCATTCAGGCGATTATTTGTAGATAACCGCGGTACCGCTCAGCTTGTTATTGCCGTTAGCGGAGGTAATGGTGTATCCGCTTGCACCGGCAGCAGCTGCTTTCTCAGCCAGTTTGGCTTCCAGACCGTCCAGGGTGGTCGCGCCATCAGCACTCACCACACCGACTTTGTTCATGTTCTGTGCCTGAGCAGAAGAGACTGGCTCTACGGCGAAAGCGCCGAAAGACAGAGCGGACAGGGCAACAGCAGCTACAGCATATTTGATGGTTTTCATAAGTAATCTCTCGCAGGTGTTTCTGTTAAGGGGACGATGTTCCGTCGATGTGATGAGTATCACGTTTTTTCTTGAGAGATAAAATCGAAGAGAATTGACGTGGTCAATCAAAAAAATTGAATGACAAATAACTTATTGATTACTAATAAATTCAAAGTGGCGCTTTACACTTCTTGTGGATGCGCTTTACAGAACAAAAATGAAGGGCACATTTTGCTACGCGGTTCGCTAAAAATCGTGAGCGTAAAGGTAAGCGCCCCGGCGGTTAACTTAGGTAAAGGAAAGTCAACGTAACTGGCTGTCTTTCGAACCTCTGCGATTATAACCTGAATATGAAGCATTTTTTGAATCTTTATTCTGCTGGCAGGTAATGCATAACCTTACCCCTGGAATGGCTTTTCGCCGCGCCTCCGGGATCGGCTCTCCACACTCTTCGCACTCCTCCAGGCTTTCGCCGCGCGGGATTTCACCGCGAGCGCGCGCAACCGCATCTTCAATCGTACTGTTGATCTGTTCGTTTACGGCGTCATCATTCGCCCAACCGGAAGCCATAGCATCCTCCTGAAATGGTGTTATGCCCTGCTTTTAATGTGGGGTTAAAAAATGAACAATCAAGGCGAGGAAGAGAGCAAACTGCATCTGGCAGGCAGATGCAGTCATGGGGTGGGGCAGATTATTTATAGATGGTCGCTGTGCCGTACATATGGTTATCTCCGCCAGCGGAATTCACCACGAAGCCTTTTGCACCTTCCTGGCGGGCTTTTTCCGCCAGTTTATTCTGCAGATCGTCCAGGTTACTTGCGCGGCTTACGGAGACGGTGCCTGCAGGCTGAAGCTGGCTGGTGTCGGTACTCTGGGTCAGCGACTGAACGGCCATCGCAGAAAATGACGCGGTCGTCAGGGCGGCGGCGATAACAACAAGGGTCAGGTACTTTTTCATAATCACATCCTCATGAGGAAACAACAGGTGATTCCCCTTAAGTTTAGAAGCCTGACGAGTGTGACTTAGCGCAAATATTTGATGATGATCTGCTTATTTTTTGAACGATAAAAATTGACATTACGCTGACAGATCATAGACATAAAGGTGTTTGATTTATGGCGGCTTTTTCAGCGCCGCAGAGAAAGATTTACCGTTGGGCCAGCAAAGAGTATCTTACGCCGCTGTTTAAAGGAGAACGCCATGACTTCCCAAAAGCCGGGATTGCACCCACGAAACCGCCACCGCAGCCGCTACGACATGAATGCGTTATGCCTGAGCTGCCCGCCGTTAAAGGACTATATTGTCCAGACCCCCGCGGGTGAACCTTCGGTCAACTTTGCTGACCCCCAGGCGGTTAAAATGTTGAACAAAGCGCTGCTCGCACATTACTACGGTGTGGCGAACTGGGATATTCCGGAAGGCTTTCTCTGCCCACCCGTTCCGGGCCGCGCGGATTACCTTCATCACCTTGCCGATCTTCTGGCTGAAGACCGTGATGGCATTATTCCTCAGCAGGCGACCGTGCTGGATATCGGCACCGGGGCGAACCTGATTTACCCGCTGATCGGCGCGCATGAGTATCACTGGCGCTTTACCGGAAGCGAAATCGGTGCCGAGGCCTTCGCCAGCGCCCAGGCGATTATCAACGCGAACCCGGGATTAAGCCGCGCCATTCGCCTGCGTCGTCAGAAAGAGGCCGCCTCAATCTTCAACGGCATTATCCATAAAAATGAAACCTATGACGCCACGATGTGCAACCCGCCGTTCCACGATTCGGCGGCAGCGGCCCGCGCGGGCAGCGAGCGCAAGCGCCGCAACCTGGGTCAGGCTGAAGACGCCGCGCTGAACTTCGGCGGTCAGCAGCAGGAGCTGTGGTGTGAAGGCGGCGAGGTGGCCTTTATCCTGCGCATGATTGCGGAAAGCAAACAGTTTGGCCGTCAGGTGAAGTGGTTTACGACGCTGGTTTCCCGCGGAGATAACCTGCCGCCACTTTACCGCGCGCTCACCGAAGCGGGCGCGGTGAAAGTAGTGAAAAAAGAGATGGCGCAGGGCCAGAAGCAAAGCCGCTTTATCGCCTGGTCATTTATGGACGATAACAAACGCCGCAAATAGCGCTGCGTCGCAGGCCGGGTCAGGCGAAGCCGCCACCCGGCAACCCGTCTACAGCGTCGGCTCCTGCGGAGGGAGCGGCGCTGCGGGCGGCGGCAGGACCTGATACGTCTGTACCGGCATCCGCACGTTCGCCAGATCGAAGTGCTTTTTCACCATGCTGTCGAGCGCAAAGCGCACCGTCCACTGCTTCAGCGGCTGGGTGGTGAACGACACGCGCAGGGTAAAGGCCGTGTTCGTCAGCCCGACAATGCCGGCAAATGACGGCTCGCCAATCACCAGCCCGCGAATATCCTCCATCTGCATCAGCTCTTCTACCGCATCGCGCAGCGCCTGCTTCGCTTTATCGGCATCCTCATGACGATCCACATCGTAGTTCGCCACCACGGAACCAATGCCGCGCACAAAGTTGGCAAAGGTGGTGATCGAGGACCAGGGGATGATGTGGTACGCCCCGGTATCCTGACGCACGCCCACCGAGCGAATCGACATCCGCTCCACCGTGCCGGTCAGCGGCCCGATGGTCACCAGATCGCCCGTGTTCATCCCGTTCTCAAACTGGATAAAGATGCCGGTAATAATATCCTTCACCAGCGTTTGCGACCCGAAGGAGATCGCCAGCCCCAGGGCACCTGCACCGGCCAGCAGCGGGGCGATATTCACCCCGATTTCCGACAGCACAATCATGATGGTGATGGTACTGATGATGACCGCCAGCGCGTTGCGGAACAGCGTCAGCAAGGTGCGGGCCCGCGCGCTGGGCAGGGGCCTGCCGTGAATATCTGACACCAGACGGTTCTCGATGAGGCTCGCCAGCAGCGTCCAGCCGACGGCAGAGAAGAACAAAATCAGCGCGATGCGAATCAGAATGTCGACCGTTTTTTCACCTGCGCCGTTATGCAGCCAGTTCCAGAAATCAAACAGGCTCCACGCGTTAAGGAGCAGCATGATCGCCACGCAGACGGTGAGAATGCGCGCCACCTTGAGGGATACCGACATCCAGCCGTTCACCCGTTTTTGCAGTTCCGGGTAATTACGCTGTACCTGCGGCGACAGGGTGATGGTTTTCGAGATCCAGCGCGACAACAGCCCCGACACAAACGCCGCAATGCCGATAATCGCCAGGCTTTTGAATGTTGCCCCCATCATAAATTTCAGGCTGTTTCCCGGGTCGAACAGCGAGAAGAAGCACAATACGATGAAGTAGGCGCTTGCCAGCCAGTGCCACACCAGGGCGAATGCGCGAATAAACAGGCTGAAGAACGAGAGGGAACGATCGGCCAGTTGCAGCAGGCTCTCAGTGATGGTCTTTTTATTGTGGAAGATAAGGTACAGCGACCAGACGGTAATGCAGAGCATGATAATGACGTTTGCCAGCGCGCCAAACTGGACGTTCACCTGGTTGGAGATGATCGGCACGGCAACCAGCAGACCGTAGCCAATCAGCCCGCTGAGCACGCTCAGGCGCAGCGCCCAGTATGTCGCGCTCTCGTCCCGAATGGAGAAGGGACGCAGCGCCGGCACGTGAGGGCAAAAGAGTAACCGCAGCAGCGCCTTGAAGAACTCAATCAGGGCAAAGGCATTCAGGAAAAGCGACTGCTGGAAGGCGATGGTTTTGTTGCCCGCGTTCAGCCTGTCGGCCAGCATCTGGCCTAAGAACAGCGTCAGCGCCAGCAGCAGTAAATCGATGATAAAGGCTGAGGCGATCATCAGCGGCAGGTGCAGCCAGCTGCTTTTCTGCTGATTCTTTCTGCGTCCCCATTGCCCCATTTTGCGGTACAGCGGCCACGCGCACAGGCGCACCAGCCAGTAAAAAAGGAATACTGCACCGGCCAGCATCAGGAACTGCATGGCGGCGGCGGTAAACGTTTGTGCGTTAAACGGCTTATGCGGTGAGCCAATCAGGTTGCGGTAGAGCTGGGCAAAGCGCGAGGAGAGCGCTTCCCCATAGTGGCGGCTCACGTCGGTGACATTTTCCAGCACCGTTTTTTGCTCCTCCACCTGCGGAGGGGTGAGGGTCGGAACGGTTTCCTGGGGCGGCGTGGCGGCGGCTTTGCGCAACTGCTCGATTAATTCCTTTCGGGAGGTGTCGTTCTCAAGAACGTCGGCAAGCGCGCCGTAAGCCGCTTTCTTCTGTTCAACATCCGGTTCCGGAGGGGGCGTATTTTGCTGGCTGGCGGTTGTTCCGGTGGTCACACCGGGGATCGCGACGGCGAACGATGGCGCACTAAACAGGCTAATCAACAGCAACAGGATCCACGGCACGGCGTCCTCCGGTGAAAATGTCGAACAAAATGATAAGTATAGAAGTCGGGACGCGGAGGGGGATTTTTGGGAACAATCTGGCGTAAAAAAGCCGGGCAGGCCCGGCTTAGCGTAACGCGAGGGATCAGGAGACGTGCTGCAGGAACTCCTGCAAACGCGGGCTCGGCGGGTTCGCAATCAACTCCTGCGGGTTACCGTCTTCCGCGATACGGCCTTTATCAATAAAGATCAGGCGGGACGCCACTTTCTCCGCGAAGCCGATTTCGTGGGTCACGATAACCATCGTCATCCCTTCTTCCGCCAGATCCTGCATGACCTTCAGCACCTCGTGACGCAGCTCCGGGTCGAGTGCGGACGTAGGCTCATCAAACAGCATCAGCTTCGGTTTGACCGCCAGCGCACGGGCAATCGCCACGCGCTGCTGTTGACCACCGGACAGCTCGGAAGGGTAGTGATGGGCGCGTTCTGCGAGGCCGACCTTCGCCAGCAGATCTTTCGCCAGCGCTTCTGCCGCCGCTTTGTTGGCACCGCGCACGCGCAGCGGGCCAAACATCACGTTCTCCAGCGCCGTCAGGTGCGGGAACAGGTAGAACTGCTGGAACACCATGCCCGCTTCCTGACGAATCAGACGGTCATCCACTTTCGGGTCATTCACCTTCAGACCGTCGACAATCAGGTCGCCGCTGGTGATCTCTTCCAGCTTGTTGATGCAGCGCAGCAGGGTCGACTTACCGGAGCCGGATGGCCCGATAATCACCACCACTTCACCCTGTTTGATGTTCAGATCGATATTGTGCAGCACCTGGGTTGGGCCAAAGTGCTTGGAAACGTTTTTAAATTCAATCACAGGATTTTCATCCTTCTTTCAAGACGACGCAGAACGAAGCTCAGAACCAGAGTAATGATCAGGTAGACAACGGCCACCGCACTCCAGATTTCCAGCGCGCGGAAGTTGCCAGCAATGATCTCCTGCCCCTGACGGGTCAGTTCGGCCACGCCGATAACAATGAACAGCGACGTATCTTTAATGCTGATGATCCACTGGTTACCCAGCGGTGGCAGCATGCGACGCAGCGCCAGCGGCAGAATAACGTGGCGGATCGTTTCGCGACGTGAAAGGCCTAATGCCAGACCGGCTTCACTGAACCCTTTATGAATCGACAGCACCGCACCGCGGGTAATTTCCGCAATGTAGGCGCCCGAGTTGATCATAATGGTGACGACGGCGGCGCTGAACGGGTCGATGCGCAGGTCGGTGAATGCCATAGGCAGGGCGAAGTAGATGAACATGACCTGCACGACAATGGGGGTGCCGCGGATCACTTCGATGAAAACCAGTGCGATGTGGTTTGCAATCCAGCCACCGTAGGTGCGGGCGAAACCGGCGACAAGACCGATAATCAACCCGCCAACCAGACCCAGGACCGAAATCCACAGGGTCATTTTAGCGCCTTCAAGCAAGAGTGGAATGGCAGGCCAGATGGCGCTCCAGTCAAACTGCATGATGTATTCCTGTATACCGTGGTGAAAAACGAAAAACGTAGGCCCGGTAAGCGGCAGCGCCACCGGGCGTTACAAACCTGAATTCAGGTGAAATTATTTAGGCTCGGTACCGAACCATTTTTTGTAGATTTCGTTATAGGTGCCGTTCTCTTTCAGCGTTTTCAGCGCGCCGTTAACTTTCGTGCGCAGGTCGTCGCTGCCTTTCGGGAAGGCGATACCGTACTGCTGAGCTTCCAGAGATTCGCCCACAGATTTGAACTTGCCGTTGCCCGCGGTTTTGATGAAGTACAGGATGTTTGGCGTGTCGTGCAGCACTGCGTCAGCGCGGCCGGTACCCAGTTCCATGTACGCATTGTCGATGTTCGGGAACTGGCGCAGGTCTTTGGTTTTGATATTCGCTTTCGCGTAATCAACTGACCCGGTGCCGCTCTTCACTGCCACCACTTTGCCGTCGAGATCTTTCACGCTTTTTACGTCGTTATTATCGGCTTTGACCATCACCAGCAGGCCGCTTTTGTAGTAGCCGTCAGAGAAGTCGATCGCTTTTTTACGCTCGTCGGTAATGGTGATACCCGCCAGCGCCAGATCAACGTTCTTGGTTTGCAGTGCCGGGATGATGCCGCTGAAGTCCATCGGCTTCAGGGTGTAATCCAGCTTGAGTTCTTTTGCGACTGCGGCCCACAGATCCACATCAAAACCAACGTATTTATCACCCTGTTTGAATTCAAACGGAACGAACGCCGTGTCGGTCGCCACAACCAGTTTGTCGGCAGCCTGAGAGGACACCGCAAAAGCCAGGGTAAGTGCAGCCAGTGAAACTTTTAATACAGACTTCATAGCATTTCCTTTTATATCCACGGGGCGATCCCCTGCGAGAACAGGTGGCACAATGAAAAAATCGTGCCAACTTTACAAGCTGTTGTTTTGCAAAGGGGATGATGTCATGCATTGCACAATAAATGGGGCAATGAGGTTTTATTGCACCAAAGTGAAGCACTGTTTTGGTGCGCTTCGTTTGGCTCAACTGACAGGGAGTTATTTAGCGTAAATTCTGACGAAAAAACAATCTTCCGTTAACGGTTGTGTGAGGTGATTATTACAATTTCTTCACTTTTGCACGTTCTCAGGCAAAAAACGTGCACCATAGATGTGCAAAACCCTCACCGGAAGGCGAGGGTTTGATAGAAAATTCGTATGAATTATTCGATGTTAGATTCGATGAACCACAGGAACTGATCCAGATCGCGGGACGCGGCGGTGAAGATATCTGCGGTATCTTCGTCTTTCGCTTCGCTAATCGCTTTGCGCACATCGTTCGCCACAATCGCGTAGCGGTCCGCCAGCTCTTTCAGGTGATCCTGAACGGTATGGATATCCAGCGGATAGCTTTTCAGCGGGGTTTTGCTGTTGATCACCTGTGTGGTACCCAGCGCCACGCCGCCTAACTGAACGGCACGTTCAGCCATCGTATCGAGGTGGGTAACCAGTGCTGTGCGGAAGCCATCCAGCATTTCATGAACGGCAATAAAGTTTGCACCGCGCATATTCCAGTGGGCCTGTTTGGTGATCAGCGAAAGATCGATGAACTGGATCACCTGGCGATTCAGCAACTCAATGGTCGCTTTTTTGTCGCTGTCCGATACATCGTTACGGGTATAAAGCAGATTAGACGCTTTCGTTTTCACCAGTTTAGCGGTACTCATAATCTCATATCCTCTTGATGTTTATGTCCCAGGTAATTACGGAACTAAGTATAGCACCGGATTTTTTCTCTGCGGTTTGGCTGTGCCTATCGGTTTAATAGCGAGAAAGAGGTTGAGAATTTAATCTATTGAAAATATTGAATAATTTTTAAATTGATACAGATCAATCTTAATTGCTGGATGAGGAAGTCAGCGCAGAGGGATATTTAGCTGGCAGGAATCAGAGTGTAAGAAATTATAACGACTGTCTTTTTGGCCTTTATTCTGCATGGCGTGGAAGCCATGCAGAATATATGGCCTTAGTTGATATCCACTTTCTCAACTTTAGGTTCGGGGCGCATGGTGAGCGTCGATCCCATTGATGCCGCGATAATCGAGCAGAGCGCCAGCGTCTGGATCAATGTCAGGGTTTCACCGAGAAACACCATCCCGGAAATGGCTGCAAGCGCAGGCTCCATGCTCATCAGGGTGCCAAATATGCGCGTCGGCAGACGCGTAAGGGCAATCATCTCCAGAGAGTAGGGGAGTGCGGTAGAGAGAATCGCAACCGCCAGCCCGATGGGCATGACGGACCATTGCCAGATCGATTCTGTCGCCTGCGCCATGCCGATGGGCACAAACACGATGGCCGCAATCAGGGAACCCAGCGCCACCGTTGCCGGTCCGTGCTCTTCCCCTGCGCGCTGGCCGGTGAGGATATAGACAGCCCAGCAGGCACCTGCGCCCAGCGCCAGCGCTGCTCCCGTCAGGTCAATCTCAGAAACACTCTGGCCCAGCGGCAGCAGGAACCATAAGCCCAGTACGGCCAACACGACCCAGATAAAATCGACCGGACGTCGGGAGGAGAACAGCGCCACCGCCAGCGGGCCGGTAAACTCCAGCGCGACGGCAATACCCAGCGGTATCGTCTGGATGGAGAGATAGAACAGGTAGTTCATCGCCCCCAGGGAGAGTCCATAAAACAGCAGCGGTAAACGCTGCTCCTTTTTAAAGCGCAGTCGCCACGGTTTGAAAATGACCACCAGTATCGCCGTGCCCAGAACAATACGCAGGGCGGTCACCCCGGGCGCGCCAACCAGTGGAAAAAGCGATTTTGCCAGCGAGGCGCCGCTTTGAATGGACAACATGGCAATGAGTATGACTGCAACCGGCAACCAGACCGACGACGTGCGGGATAACCCAGGCATCCTTTCTCCTGTCAGCTTATGTCAAATGAGGTAAAGGTTGCAGTGTAAAGGAAATATGCGGCGACGGTTGAGGCGCTGTTGAAAAAAAAGCAGGTGAAATCCGTAAAATGGATAAGCGCTGGTGGATTTATCGCCTGTCAGATTAGGAATAATCTGGATGAATGTAACGGCGCAGACGCGCACTATGCGCATTTAGTAGTGAAAATTGCATGTGATTTGAAAGAGATAGCTTACGCTGGAAACGTTCTGTTACAGGAAAGGTTTCATTAGACATCACGAATCACAAAGAGTTTCGCAAATTTTTTTGATATATTTAAAACTTACGGACTTACTTGGATCACATTTGAGGTGGTTATGAAAAAAATTGCATGTCTTTCAGCACTGGCCGCTGTACTGGCTGTTTCCGCAGGTACCGCTGTAGCTGCTACTTCTACTGTTACTGGTGGTTACGCTCAGAGCGACTATCAGGGCGTGATGAACAAAGCTAACGGTTTCAACCTGAAGTATCGTTACGAGCAGGATAACAACCCACTGGGCGTGATCGGTTCTTTCACCTACACCGAGAAAGATCGTTCTGAAAACGGCGCATACAACAAAGGCCAGTACTACGGTATCACTGCTGGTCCAGCTTACCGTCTGAACGACTGGGCAAGCATCTACGGTGTTGTAGGTGTTGGCTACGGTAAATTCCAGCAGACCGAAAACGAAGGTCTGAACCGCACTGCAAGCAACAGCGACTACGGCTTCTCCTATGGCGCAGGCCTGCAGTTCAACCCAATCCAGGACGTTGCTCTGGACTTCTCCTATGAGCAGAGCCGTATCCGCAACGTTGACGTTGGCACCTGGATCGCGGGCGTAGGTTACCGCTTCTAATCACTTCGGTGATTAAATAAAAAATCCGCCCACTGTGGCGGATTTTTTTTGTCGAAGATAAAAGCAAAACGGCAACCTGAGGTTGCCGTTTTGAGTGTTGGTTCCCTCTCCCCGTGGGAGAGGGCCAGGGTGAGGGCATCGGTCCGCACGAGACGGCAATTACTTATTCTTAATATCAAAAATATCCGTACCCAGATGGTTGTAGTCAACTTTCTGTAACTTGAAGTTGGTAACGTACACTGGGGGAGCTTTCTTGTTAGAGACAAACGGGTAAGCGTTTTTTATCTGCCCGGCGGTAATCCCCGTCCACTGCGAGAAAAACTGCAGGAAATCATTTGCTGAACGGCGTGCTTTAATGACGCGATGCGTTTTATCGTCACTCGACAGCACCATAAACGGCACCTGGAAGTTCTGCTGGAACTTGTCATCGTGCGCCAGATACTGCACCTCTTTACCGCGCTCTTTAAACGCCAGCCCGTGATCCGAGAAATAGACCATGGAGAAGCTGTCGCCCGTATTGCGCAGCTGATCGTACAGCTTGCTCAGCAGGTCGTCGGTTTGCGTCATGGTGTAGAGATAGCAGGAGGTCTCTTTGGACTGCACAAACTCCGCGTACTTTCCGCCTGTCCGATCGCAGGCCTGTGGGTGCGACCCCATGAGGTGCAGGACGATCAGCTGCGGCTGGGTGCGCGGGGTGGCGAAGACCTGCGCCGTCATTTTCAGCAGCGCTTCGTCTTTAGTGTTTTTGTCAGCTTCAAAGTCGCCATTTTTCAGGAACTGCACTTCGTCAGCCCGTTTGGCGATGCTGGCAATCGCCGTATCGTATTCGCCAATTTGCCCCTGATTAGAGAACCACCACGTCTGAAAACCCGCGCGGTTTGCCAGGGTGACGAAATTATCCTGATACTGCGGTTTGCCATCCACCACCCGGTTAAGGGTCAGACCGAGTGATTTCTGCGTCGAGCCGCTGGCCGCGACATAATCGGTAAAAAGGGTGCCTTTTACTGAACTCGCAAACGGGGTGTTATTCCAGTGGCCGCCAAACGCGCCCATTGCATCGCGACGCGCGCTTTCACCAATCACCACTACATAGGTGTGATATTTCGGCTTCACGGCCAGCACGTTCCAGGTGTCTTTCATATTGGAAAGCTCAGCCATGCGGGCCTGTTCGTCGAGAACCTCTTTATTGTTAACAACGACGTCTTTCACGAAGCGGAAAACCGGGTAGCCGATATTGGTGAGCCTTAGCTTACCGTCCCAGGGAATGTTCTGGATGGGGGCGACAAACGCCACGGCAATGCTGAACACCAGACAGAGTATTTCGATCTTACCCCAGGATTTTTTCTCGCCCGGCTGACGACGAATGGCGATAACGCCCAATGCGAAGATAAAGAGCCCGACCACGTAGCTGTACCACGGGAAGATCGTCAGGATCTCCGTCGACTCTTCCATATTGGTCGAGTGCAGCGCCAGAAGGGTATTAAAGTTTGGTGAGCCGTACGCCTGACCAAACGGGAAATAGAGTGCCGCAACCAGCGAACAGATGCCGATTAACGCTTTTTGCGCGCGCGGGGCGGCGCGCCATAGCACATGCAGAATGCAGGTGAAGGCCACCGCGTAGAGCAGACTAAAGGGATAACCCAGCGCAAAGTTAATCAGTAATGACTGCAAAAAGTAAAAACCCGTCCACGGGCTTAAGGCCCGGCTGCGGGTCACAACGGTATCTATCAGGGTTACATTCATAGGTCACTATCATGGATGAAAACGCCATGTGCTCACCCTGGCGTCAAGGGTCATAACCTGCCTGACAGTGCGTGGAGAGGGAATGAGGGTCCGCTTCAGCGAGCCGCAAATTGTGCAGGGCTGCAAGAAGATAGTGCGAGCGCTAAATAATATCAACAGTTGCTAAGCAGATGTTTTGCGAAGGGGATTGCAAATCCGTAAAAAAGATCGGGAATAAGGCGGCTGGAAGCCAGTTTAGAGCGAGATTGTGACGGGAAAATGAAGCGGCGTACCGCAACGCCGCTTAGTGGGAAGGTTTGTCATCCTGATGCGGTTTACCGTTTAACATGTCGCACAGCATGTTCAGCAGCATTAAGCGCACTTTAAAGGGGGAGTGGGTAAACACGGTCATGCACCTCTTGAATTCGTTCATAAGACCTCCTCATTTTTGATCCCTTCGATCCGTGAAGGGTGACTGCATTACATACAGATATAGCACAGGCTATATTGTATAGCTATGGCTATTTCGTTAATTTTTTGTGCTTGTGGAGGGATGGTTTACAATGTGCGCTCTCGATACCGGGCGCTGGAAGCGTCACCCCACTGAGGAAGTACAATGAACCGTCGCGCAGGTAAGCCAACCATTAAAAAAACGACGCAACTGGTGAATGTTGAAGAGCATGTCGAAGGTTTTCGCCAGGTCCGAGAAGCGCACCGGCGTGAACTGATTGATGATTATGTTGAACTCATTTCCGATCTGATTCGTGAGGTCGGGGAAGCGCGTCAGGTCGATATGGCCGCCAGGCTGGGGGTATCGCAGCCAACTGTCGCAAAAATGTTAAAACGTCTCGCCTCCGTGGGCCTAATTGAAATGATCCCCTGGCGCGGGGTCTTTCTGACGCCGGAAGGGGAGAAACTCGCGCAGGAGAGCCGCGAGCGCCACCAGCTTGTCGAGAATTTTTTACTGGTGCTGGGCGTCAGCCCGGAGATTGCCCGCCGGGATGCGGAAGGCATGGAACACCACGTCAGCGAAGAGACGCTGGTGAAGTTTCGCGAATTTACCCTTAAATATGGTCCCTCCGCTGAATGAAAATCCCTGGACTGCAGGCCCTGACACGCGATCGTTTCTTCCATCTCTTATTACTCATTGGCGCAGGGTTAAGCCTCTTTGTGCCGTTTGCGCCGCAGGCCTGGCCCGCTGCCATTGACTGGCGCACCATCATTACCCTGAGCGGCCTGATGATGCTCACCAAAGGGGTTGAGCTGAGCGGCTATTTTGACGTTCTGGGCCGTAAAATGGTGCGCCGCTTTGCCACCGAGCGCAGGTTGTCCCTGTTTATGGTGTTTTCCGCCGCGGTGCTGTCGACGTTTCTGACCAACGACGTGGCGCTGTTTATCATCGTGCCCCTCACCCTCACGCTGCGTAAGCTTTGCGAGATCCCGGTAAGCAGGCTGATCATCTTCGAAGCGCTCGCCGTTAATGCCGGTTCTCTGTTAACGCCCATCGGTAACCCGCAAAATATCCTCCTCTGGGGCCGTTCCGGGCTGTCCTTCGCCGCTTTTACCTGGCAGATGGCGCCGCTGGCGCTGGTGATGATGCTGTCGCTGCTGGCGGTCTGCTGGTTTGCGTTTCCGGATAAAAAACTGCAGTACCACAGCGGCACCACGGGCCCGCAGTGGCAGCCGCGTCTGGTCTGGAGCTGCCTCGGGTTATATATCGTCTTTCTGTTCGCGCTGGAGCTGAAGTATGAGGTGGCGGGCGTGTTGCTTGTCGCCGCGGGCTTTGTCGTCCTCGCGCGGCGCGTGCTGGTCAGCGTGGACTGGACGCTGCTGCTGGTCTTTATGGTGATGTTTATTGATGTGCATCTGCTTATCCAGCTTCCGGTGCTGCAAAACGTGCTCCACAGCGTCAGCACGCTGTCTCAGCCGGGACTGTGGCTGACGGCGATTGGCCTGTCGCAGTTTATCAGCAACGTGCCTTCCACCATTCTGCTGCTCAACTATGTTCCGCCGGACACGCTGCTGGCCTGGGCGGTGAATATCGGCGGGTTTGGGCTGCTGCCCGGCTCGCTGGCCAACCTGATTGCCCTGCGCATGGCCAACGATCGCCGCATCTGGTGGCGCTTCCATCTCTGGTCAATCCCGATGCTGGTTTGGGCCGCGGCGATCGGTTTCGGAATATTCCTTCTCATATAGTGCGCAATTTGTCAGTTTTTCCTGGCAAACGTATAGCAACGTCCTAGCTTTAGTGAACGGCATAGTGTGATGCCGCTCACTGACAGGACTGTTGCTGAACTATGGCTGAAGATCAAAATCCGCCTGCTGACGAGCAGGACAAAAACAATAATGAGCGTAAGCGCCCGGGCAAAAAACCGTTAATTATCCTCGGCATTGTCGTGGTGGTGATGGTCGTCGTGGCGCTGGTCTGGTGGTTTTTAACCCGTAACGAAGAGACGACTGACGACGCCTTTACCGACGGCGACGTGGTGACGATTGCCCCGAAAACGGCAGGCTACGTCACCGAGCTGCGGGTGCGCGATAACCAGCGCGTGAAAAAAGGCGATCTGCTGGTGGTCATCGATCCGCGTGATACCACCGCGCAGCGCGATCAGGCTCAGGCCCAGCTTGGGCTGGCCATCGCGCAGTTGCATCAGGCTCAGGCGCAGCTGGCGCTCTCAAAAGTGCAGTATCCCGCCCAGCGTGACGAAGCCAAAGCGCAGGTGTTAAAAGCGCAGGCCGATCTGGCGAACGCGCAGGCGGAGTACCGTCGCCAGCGCGGCGTCGACCCGCGGGCAACCACCCAGCAAAGCATTGATTCCGCGAATGCGCAACTGCGCAGCGCCCAGGCGGGGCTGGCCAGCGCCCAGGCGCAGCTGGAAGTGGCAGAGCAGGTACAGCTGCAAATCCGCCAGCAGGAAACCAACGTTGAAGCGCGCGAGCGTCAGGTCGAACAGGCCAAAGCGCAGCTGGAAACGGCCAATCTGAACCTCTCTTACACCGAAGTTCGCGCCCCGTTCGACGGGTTTGTCACCAAACGCAACGTGCAGCCCGGTACGCTGGTGCAGGCGGGTACGGCGCTGTTCTCGCTGGTTTCGCCGAACGTGTGGGTGGTGGCGAACTTCAAAGAGTCCCAGCTTGAGCGCATGAAGCCCGGTGATAAAGTCACCGTGTCGGTCGACGCGTGGCCGGATATGGCGCTTGAGGGCCACGTTGACAGTATCCAGCAGGGCAGCGGCTCGCGCTTCTCCGCCTTCCCGGCTGAAAATGCCACCGGTAACTTTGTCAAAATTGTGCAGCGCGTGCCGGTGAAAATCGTGATTGATAAGGGGCTCGATCCGAACAAACCGCTGCCGCTGGGGCTGTCGGTCGCGCCGAAGGTGACGGTGGAATGACGGATCACAGCCACGACAGCTGGAAGCCCGCCAGCAATCCGTGGGCGGTGGCGATTGTCGTCACCCTGGCGGTGTTTATGGAAATTCTGGACACCACCATCGTGAACGTGGCGCTGCCCCACGTGGCAGGTTCGCTCTCGTCCAGCTATGACGAATCCACCTGGGTATTAACCAGCTACCTGGTCGCGAACGGCATCGTGCTGCCCATCTCGGCGTTTCTGAGCCGGGTATTTGGCCGCAAGCAGTTCTTCCTGATCTGCATCGTCATGTTCACCGTCTGCTCGTTCCTCTGCGGCATCGCCACCGAGCTGTGGCAGATCATCCTGTTCCGCGTGATGCAGGGCTTTTTTGGCGGCGGGCTGCAGCCCACGCAGCAGTCGGTACTGCTCGACTACTTCAAGCCGGAGGACAGGGGCAAAGCGTTCGGCCTTTCCTCCATCGCGATTATCGTTGCACCGGTCCTCGGCCCGACGCTGGGGGGCTGGATCACCGACAACTACTCCTGGCGCTGGGTGTTCTTCATCAATATCCCGGTGGGGATTGTTACGGTGCTGGCGATCTACCAGCTGCTGGAAGATCCGCCGTGGGAGAGCAAATCAAAAGAGAAGCTGACCATCGACTGGACGGGGATCGGCCTGATCGCGCTGGGGCTGGGCTGCCTGCAGGTGATGCTTGACCGGGGAGAAGATGAGGACTGGTTCTACTCGAACTTTATCCGTACCTTCGCCGTGTTAACGCTAATCGGCATTATCGGTGCCATTTACTGGCTGGTGTATGCCAAAAAACCGGTGGTGGATCTGCACTGCATGAAGGACCGCAACTTTGCAATTTCCAGCCTGCTGATGGCGGGGATGGCGATGATTTTGTACGGCAGCTCGGTGGTGATCCCCCAGCTGGCGCAGCAGGATTTAGGCTATACCGCCACCTGGTCCGGGCTGGTGCTGTCGCCCGGGGCGGTGCTGATTGTATTAACGATCCCGCTGGTGCTGAAGCTGATGCCGGTGGTGCAGACGCGCTGGATTATCGCCTTTGGCTTTACCTGCCTGGCGGTGTCGTTCTTCTGGTCGCGCACGCTGACCCCGGATATCGACTTTGAAACCCTGGTGCTGTTCCGCAGCGCCCAGTCGCTGGGGCTGGGGTTCCTGTTTGTGCCCCTGACCACCATTGCCTTTATTTCGATCCCAAGACGGCTGAATGCCGACGCGGCGGCGCTGTTCACTATGTTCCGTAACGTCGCGGGCTCGGTCGGGATCTCGCTGTCGACGGCGGCCATCACCGAACGGTCTCAGGCGCATAGCGCGCACCTTGCGTACCACGCCTCGCCGTTTAACGAACAGTTTCAGCAGGCAATACGCGAAAGCGCCCAGGCGATCCAGAACTTCACGACCCAGGTGGGCGATCCCACCGGGATTGCCACCGGACGCCTGTACCAGACCATGATCGAGCAGTCGCGCTTTTTGGCCTACATCGACGTCTTCACCCTTCTGAGCGCCGTGGCCTTGCTATTGATTCCGTTTTGTTTGTTGCTCTCGCCGGTTAAGAGCGAGGGGAGTGCAGGAGCACATTGATGATACACAGACGTTTACACCCCCTGATGATAATGATGCTGCTGGCAGGCTGCGCCGTCGGGCCGGACTATCAGCCGCCCGCGCCGCCTGCCGTGACGCACTGGAACGATAAGGGCGACAGCGGGGTAAAATCGCAGACGACCTCCGCCGCGACCAACCCGCGCTGGTGGAAGACCTTCGGCTCGGCGCAGCTCGACAGCCTGGTCGAGCGCGCCATCGCCGGAAACCTGACGCTGCAGCAGACGGTGCTGCGCATCGCCGGCGCGCGCGAGCAGATTAACCAGGCGGGCGGGGCGTTTTACCCGTCGGTGAACGGCAATCTGCAGGCGACGCGCCAGCAGCTCGGGCTGGAAGGGGAGCTGAAATCCCACGGCGTGTATGACCAGCTGGATAATGTCGATCCTGAGCTGCGGGGCGCGTTAGGCCCCCTGACGCAGCCGATCAACCTCTACCAGGGCAGCTTCGACGCCCAGTGGGAAATTGACCTCTGGGGCAAGGTGCGCCGACAGGTGGAAGCCGCCGAAGCGCAGCAGAAAGCCGCTATCGAGCAGCGTAACGACGCGCTGGTGTCGCTGGAGGCGGAAGTGGCGCGCGCGTGGCTCCAGCTGCGCGGGGCGCAGAGCATTATCGCCACGCTGAACACCCAGATTAAAAGCGCGCAGCAGACGCTGGATCTGACCGAAAGCCGCCAGCGCGGCGGGCTGTCGCCGCAGATGGATGTAGAAAATGCGCGTGCACAGCTGGGTAACCTGGAGGCGCAGCTGCCGCAGTACCAGGCGCAGGCGCGGCAGGCGATGAACGGTCTGGCAATTCTCCTTGGCAAGCCGCCGGGGGCGCTGGATGCGGAGTTACAAAGCGTGCAGCCGATGCCCGCATTGCCGGATATCGTGCAAACCGGCATTCCGTCTACGCTCGCGCGACGCCGTCCGGACGTGCGCGAAGCGGAGGCGAATCTTCATGCCGCCACGGCGCAGATTGGCGTCTCGGTGGCCCAGCTGTTCCCGAGTTTTACCCTCTCCGGGCAGTTTGGCCTGCGCAACAGCGAAACCAACTGGCTGACCGACTGGAGCAGCCACTTCTACAGCTTTGGCCCGCAGGTCTCCATCCCCATCTTCCAGGGCGGTCGACTGGTCTCCAGCGTGAAGGTGGCGCGCGCGCAGCAGGGGTCCGCGGTGCTGGACTATCGGCAGACGGTGCTCACCGCGCTCGGCGATGTCGAAAATGCGCTGGTGAGCTATCGCACCGACCAGCAGCGTGAAGCGGGTCTCGCAAAAACGATCGACGCTTTGCAAAACGCCTTTGATTTAGCCAGCGACAGCTACCGCCAGGGGATCGCCAGCTTCATTGACGTGCTGGACGCTCAGCGACAGCTGGCGCAGGCCGAGCAGCAGCGCGCGCAGGCGCAGGTGCAAAGCGCGCTCGATCTGGTGGCGCTCTACAAGGCGCTCGGTGGCGGCTGGGAGCCGTATCAGCAGGTGCAACTGCCGGACTACAGCGTCTTTGGCGACGCCCCGCGCGGATAAAAATTCAGAGGATTGGGCAAGAAACGGACAGGAACGCCACATTCGCGATGGCAGAGGGGCGGGTATAACTAACAGACACCCAATCGACATGCGAGGAAAGCGTTATGCGTTATCAAAAACTGGGCAATACCGGACTGTTCGTTTCTGAACTCTGCCTCGGCACCATGACCTTCGGCGGTGAAGGCGGCATGTGGGGCAAGATTGGTCAGCTCCAGCAAAGCGAAGCAGAACAGCTGGTGGGCCGCGCGCTGGATGCCGGGATCAACTTTATCGACACCGCGGACGTTTACTCGGAAGGGCGTTCGGAGGCGATCGTCGGCCAGGCGCTGAAAAACCTGAAAATTCCGCGCGAGAACGTGGTAGTCGCCACTAAAGTATTTGGCGAAACGGGAACGGCAGGAGTGAACTCGCGCGGCAGCTCGCGCTATCACATCATCAGCAGCGTGAAGGAGAGCCTGCGCCGCCTGCAGCTGGATCATATCGATCTCTATCAGCTGCACGGCTTCGACCCGGCCACGCCGATTGAAGAGACGCTGTATGCGCTGGATAACCTGGTGCAGCACGGCCACGTGCGCTATATCGGCGTCTCGAACTGGGCGGCGTGGCAGATTGCCAAAGCGCTGGGCATTTCCGAGCGCCTCGGGCTGGCGCGCTTCGCATCCCTCCAGGCGTATTACACCATCGCCGGACGCGATCTTGAGCGCGAGCTGGTCCCCATGATGCAGAGCGAAGGCGTCGGGCTGATGGTCTGGAGCCCGCTGGCAGGCGGCCTGCTGAGCGGAAAATATGGCCGCGACGGGCAGAGCGAAGCCGGTGGTCGTCG
This sequence comes from Enterobacter sp. EC_50, assembly GCF_019584525.1. Lineage (NCBI taxonomy): Bacteria > Pseudomonadati > Pseudomonadota > Gammaproteobacteria > Enterobacterales > Enterobacteriaceae > Enterobacter > Enterobacter sp. EC_50. The sequence goes on from NZ_VDAF01000003.1 coordinate 247,440, forward strand.
TCTGGAGTTTGACTTCCCGCCGGTGAACAAAGATCGCGCTTTCGACTGCGTGGACGTGATGCGCACTATCGCCGAAAGCAAGGGCGTCTCCGTCGCGCAAATCGCGCTGGCGTGGCTGCTGCACCAGAAAGCGGTGACCAGCGTCATCATTGGCGCGAAACGCGTTGAACAGCTGGACGACAACATTGCCGCCACCGGGATCCTTCTCAGCGAAGACGAGCTTCAGCAGCTTGATGCGGTGAGCGCGCTGCCGCGGGAATATCCTGGCTGGATGCTGGAGCGGCAGGGGGAGTATCGCCGCAATCAGCTCGCGCAGCAGTAACCTTTCTTTTCCCCGGTGGCGCATCTGTATGACCGGATACATAGGTGACAGATCAGACCGGGAACATAGGTAACACTTTTACTCTATCCGCACCACACTCTGGGTTTTTCGGTCGTAGTACGCAAGCGTTATTCCGTTGAAGATGATGGCCTCCAGGCCATCATCCTGTTCTTCCAGCATGATGTACTCATCAGTCA